>JBELAA010000001.1:0-60233 GCA_049509315.1 Sedimentisphaerales bacterium
CTTCTGACGTCAATTGAATTCTCCATATCATCAAACCATTTTCCATAAGGGAGGCACTAATGGGCAAAAACCAACATGTAGTACCAGCAGCTGTATAATACTTTTCCACAGACATCTTTAATTTCTATCATCTTATCCTCCTTTACGTGTTAAAAAGGTGCGGGTAGTGTACATCCTTCAGGCTCCCAATTAGTCCCAATTGTTCCAAATACAAAAGGGCTTTCAGGGTATCGTGCCCTCGGCTCCCCGCACCCATAGATAATAATAAATGTCGCATAATTTATAATATGTAATCTACGGCCAAAATCAATAAGATACGGCGGTCGTTAAATTGGGTTAAGCGTGTAATATATTTAATTCCCGCTATTTTGTTATTTTTCATATTAATACGTCTTAAATAAATTTATCGTTTCATAGAGCAATTTTAAGTGAGGCGCACAAACATCGACTAAGGCCATAAAGTCAGGATCGGCCAGAAATCGCCGGATAAATTCTTGGTGTGCTGCATGTGGGTGTCGACCGGGTGTTTTGTTTTCAAGGCGCCGGCGATAATCCCCTAAATGTACCCCATGGTGCGCCCAGAGGGCCGGTTCTTCCGGCGGCCGGGTAAGCCCGCTTTGATTAATGATCTTCCCCAGCATGAGCTCGTCCCATTCCCACGAATGAGCGCCGCGTATCTGCAGGTCTTTCGCCCAAGCGGCCCGGGCCTCCGCGGTCCTGTCCCACCAATGGCGCGTTACGAAGTGTACTCCCGGTACCCTCGGCTGCCCTTCTACCCACTGCGACACGTAATTATGATAGCATCCCAACCCGTAGCGGCAGCATGCGCGCATGTGCTGGTTTACGAGATTGGGGTCCTCTTTCATCATAAGCATATCGCAGTCGGTGATAAGACAGTAATCGTACTGGCGCAGCTTGTGGTCGTCGTGAAGAAAGCGTAATGCGGCGGTCGTGTATCCGTCCGTCGGGTACGGATCAAGTTCGCTATTCGTCGTTACAAGATCTTTACAGGGCAAGGCGGGGTCCAGGGCGCCTCGGACATAAGCGATCGGTACGGCGCCCTCCAGCTCCTTCTGAATGCAGTAAAACCATAAAGGAAGGTACCACTGGTAGTCGCCGGATACGATCGTCATTATAGCGAGCGAGCCCTCAAATTTAACGGCCGACCATTTCCGGTTCTCCTGGGCTGGGGATAGCATCTCTTTAATCACCGGCGCTCCGCCTCGTTAATACCGGCTATAAAGCCCCTGTTGTACCCTCCCTGGTAGCTGTCCTCTCCTAAACGCGGAAGGGGACACAATGGGGCGAGCGGCGCCATGCAGTACGTATCGCCGTAACAATAGCCCGCCTTCCAGCCGTTCTCCCAGCCCTCACAAAACCCGGATTGGCCGTAATAAGAATACCCCATGAAAATCGACAACAGACACACTACCAGCGTTACTCTGATTGTTTTAAACATAGCTTCTCCTTTCGTTCATCCATCAACTGTTTTATAAAGTCCTGAATATCAGAAAGACAAGTGGTGTTAAATGCTATATTGGGAGTTGTAAAAAAAACATACTCGCGCCAAGGCGAATACCAGCCGATGCCACCCAAAACAATGCCAGAACGCCTATTAATAATATCCCAAACGGTTGTTTTACCGCTATCGTTAATCAATCGCATCGTCATATATTTGTATTCGGTTTTCATTTATACGAATTCCAGATATTTTTAACGCGTCTTAATAATGCCAACTGTTGAACGTCGCCTGGATAATTATTAAATACATCCGTCTTCATTCCACAATTATTTGAACACTGTATTTTAATCCCCCTTATGGTTATCGGACCTGGACCCCCGTCTATTCCGCAATCAATATTCGAAATAACATCCGCCTTGGCGCCGCATCGTCTGCATGGCTTCATATTTAATAATATATTATCCCAAAGTGCTTTGATTCTTTTCTCCCTGATTTCCGCTGCTATTTCCGCCCTCGTTTTTGTTCCAAGTATTGCACAACGGATTAGCTCGTCCCTCCATTCTTTAAAATATTGTTCAAGACCGGGCGAACAGGTCCCAAATAGAATCATTCTTTCGCGCAGTTTTTTATCGTAGAGGATCTTACGAATACCGGTCGCTCCGATATCCGACAATCTTAATTTTTTTCTTGTTTTTACACTACTCATTTGACCTGCACCGCTGGGCTGGTTTTCCGTAAAGGCGCCCGCGTTTCATTGTAACATTTCCTGCAAAGTCCATTGTATAGCCGTCCGTTGTACGGTGGCTGTTTGCACTTCCCGCAGATCATAGGCGCCCGCGGTCCTACGTCCCTGTCCCATCTCTTCTGCATTTCCTCTTCGGATATCTGCAGGGTTCGGCGGGATGAGTCGTTAATAAACACCTGTGCCATGGTACCTCCTATTTTAAAGCGTCCACCATTTGAATTCTTTCCCCTATCCACCGCATCACCGGCACCGCCATGCTGTTCCCCAGTGCCTTGTACCTCGGTCCGTCCGCCGCCGGCTTACCCTTATAGGTTATCAGGGTATAGTCGTCTGGAAACCCCTGCAATCGTTCGCACTCGCGGGGAGTCAGCCTTCGGACGGTCATCCTGCCGTGAATTAAAACAAATCGGTGCCTCATGGTTGCAGGTCAAGGATGGCGAGCCATCCTTGACCACCTCGCCATTTCCCTTGCCGTGAGCGAGAACAACGGGTGTATAATCTGTTGTTCTACTTGCGTGATCGCCGGTGATATTGTTTACTGTTTCGCCATTACCATTTCCGCGCATATCGAAACAAAGGTTTTCATGCGAATCCTGTTTCCTTCCACGCAATGTTCCGGCCCCTTCCTTCCAATACCCAGCTCCGGTGGTATGTGCGATCACCGGGTCTTGTCCTCTACTTTCCCCTGCTCTTTCAACCCATCGGCCACTGCTTTCAAGGCACGGAGTAACATCGGCGGCAAATCCTTTCCCCTTTTCTCTGTTCGGCGCAGGATACCCAAGCAGGCACGTTTTGTCAAAAAGTACCGCTGCGGCAGGTCGCCAGTCTCCAAGATATCCGACAATGAAGATGCGCTCGCGCCGTTGCGGAACACCGAAGTATTCAGCGTCCAGTACTGTCCACGAAATCCCATACCCGATCTTTTGCAGCCCATCGCAGAAGGACTCAAGCGCTCGGGTGTCTTCGGAAAAAATTCCAGGTACATTCTCGTATACAACCCATCGAGGCCGGTATTTTTCCAAAATTCCGAGAAAGACGAGGGTGAGGTTACCACGTGGATCATCCAGTCCCTTTCTGAGTCCGGCGATACTGAAGGCTTGGCAAGGACATCCGGCGCAAACAAGGTCAACTGTTCGTTCATTCGGCCACTCCTTGAATTTGTTTATGTCACCGTAATTCGGTACACCGTGGCGGATTTTCAAAACGGCGGACGGAAACGGCTCGATCTCTGCGGAGAAGACCGGGTTCCAACCAAGCGGCACCCATGCCATTTCGGGCGCACCTATTCCGCTTGCTACCGTTGAAAATTGAAAGGGTAAGTTCATCTTAACGCTGCCTCGGCCATTACTTTGTTGTATCTATTCCTTTTCGACGGTACATTCCAATCCGGATGCGCAGGCCCAAAGTCCCTCGGTAACCCGAATTTTTCAAACAGTTCTATTGGTATCCTGTCGTTTCCGATATATGGGTATTTTGCCGTTGTGTACGCTCCCCATGCTTTTACGATCGGGTGATCGTGCAGGATCGCCGGTAGGTTGGACAGTTCAATGGTTTCCAGACCCGGCCAGTAACGCGCATCGTTGGTCTGCATCCAGAAGTCGCTGCACGCGGGTATTTTATTCCACTTGTCCTTTATCCACTTCTCAATATCGATCATGGGCTCTTTTTCCACCGCGCAGGTATCTATCTGTTTTTCTATGTTTTCGGTCAGGGAATTCCGGACCATTACAAGGTGATGAAGATAAACATTTTCAAGAAGGCGGCCGGGGATAAATACTCCCTTCAGCCGCAGCGCGTCTTTTTTTATTGCCCGTCCCAGAACAAAGAGGGTCGGTTTATAGCCGTCCCTTATGGGGTGCACGCGGTAATATGGAGATTTTATATATTCATATTGCAGGCACTTCGCGCACTGGTCCGGGCTTTTGGTGTCGCGCAGGAGCGCCTCGAGCTGGGGCAGGGCCCGCTTAAAGTCCTCTGCCGGGAGTATCTCGTCGGTATCGAGTAAAAGTATATAGTCGATGTTTTTTTCGCTTTTCTTCACGCACTCAATCGCATAGTTGTATTGGTCGTCCTGGTGGTTAATCTCATCATCCAAGGTAACGTGCTCTACCTTCTTGTCTGGGTCCGGTAACGCTTGAATTATCTCCCTCACCGTATTCCCCTGGCGGCGGCCGGTCCAACTGATATCCGAATGAAGGTAGAGCACCCCGGAAACAAAGGGATAGATCGATTGCAGGCTTGCGGCCGCGAATTCGTGCCCTTTAAATGTTTTGTATACTGCAAGAATATTCATTTCTTCGCTCCCATTAATTCTTTTATCGCTTGATCGAAACAGTTTCTTTTGGACGGCGTTTTCCAATCAGGATGTCTGGGTCCGAAGTCGAGCGGTAGCCCGTGTTTTTTAAGTATCTCCGGTGTTACCTTGGCTGTATTGTGATGCGGGTATCTGTCTTTCGGATACTTCTGCCATGCCAGTACGATCGGGTGGTTCTGTATGGTTTTTGGTAAATCCCCTATTCCAACAACCTTTATGCCGGCCCAGTAACCCGGCACGTCGGCAAGCGGGCAAAGGTTGAAGGCGTCGGGCAACACGTTCCATACAGTCTTTACCCAGTTCTCCATATTAACGATTGGTACTTTTTCTATCCCGCAGGAGTCCACCTGCTTCCCTACCACCTCAGTAAGCGTTGTGCGGACCATTGGAAAATGATGCCAGAAAACAGTGTCAAGCTCCTTGCCTGGTTTTATGTAGCACCCGCGAAGGTTTAAGGCGCCCTTCTTTACCGCTCTCTTTAATACGAAATTCGTCTGCCGGTACCGGCCTGGAGGGTCTACCCGGAAGAAGGGGCTTTTAACATAGTCGTACTGCCGGCACCGTATTGAGTTGTTTGGGTTTTTATATTGGTATTTTAATAGGAATTCCAGTTCAAATTCTACCCGGTCGTAGTCCTCGTCGGTCCATATCTCATCGGTATCGACAAGGAGAAGAAAATCGTATTTTACTTTGTTCGTTTCCAACCATTCGACGGCTGCATTGTACTGGTCGTCCTGGGATATCTGGCCGTGCAGGTCAAGGTGGTATATTTTGTGGTCGGGATCCGGCGCCTGCTTTATTACATCGCGCACCGTATTGCCCTTGCGCCCCATCCAGCCGATATCTTCATGAATGTAAAGGACACCGGAAATAAACGGATAGATCGATTGCAGGCTGGCGAGCGCGAATTCGTGACCGCGGAAGGTTTTGGTGATGGCAAAGATATTCATAGGTGCATACCCACCTGCGCTGTCCTTTGGTCGATGAGGGGTTTGTATTTTTCATTCAATTTGTTCATGCTGCTTTCCTTCTTCGTGTTTGCTCATACTCCATTATCTTTTTTTTATGTGTTTTCGCGTACTTCCTGCACTTTTCCAATGACCGCATCCGGTTTATACATTTCGCGCAGTATTCATGACCCTTATCGACTTCCGTTGTTTTCAGTGTTTTGCCGCAGTTGATGTTTTTACACCTGTGCCGCAGTATGATAAATGGTTTTTCCTTGTCAATCCTGCGCTTGGTTTCTTCGCATTTATGGATAACGCGCATGATGGCGGGGTCTTTCATCAAAAATATCCTTTCGCCTGGTTGGCCCAGTTCTGGTCGTGAAAGTATCCGGGCGCCTGCGGTATCTTCGGATCGCGTATTGCCTGGACCCCGGCGCCGTTAAAACCTGCCATATAAATTCTATTCCAGCCTCCGCAGTGCATTTTAAGGTCGCAGAAACAGCATGGCGGGCCTTCCTGTGACTGCGTCCTCCCGAATGCCTGGGCCTCGTTCCAGAGCTGCTCGTCGCTCAATCCGGCGTGTCCGTAGTCCCATTCCCATGGGTCGTAATGCACGTACCGCGCATTAACGATATACTTCCAGTATTGCTGTCCGATGTGGCAAAAGGGATAATACCGGATGGTAAGCATAACGTCCGGCTCTTGCAGCACCCGGTCCGCGACCCTCTCGACGTATGGCCGGATGTCCGCCGGATGTACGGCAACCTCTGGGGTCTTTTTGTCTCTGTCCCATTCGTAGAGTGGGAGAAAACCAAGGGATATTATATGCTTGCAGCCGTAGTAAAGGCACATCTCGGCAATGTCCGGCATCTCCTTGTAGTTGTCCTGTTGAACCGTCATATTCATGCGCCACGGCCATTTATTGTCTTTCAGCCAGTTTAATAATTGCTGCTGTTTCAGGCCGGATCCCCGTACTCCGGTTATTTTTTCCAAGGTATCGTTTATTCCATGAACGGATATATGCAGGTGGTTCATCCCGGCCGCCCGGGCTTGCCTGTATGTGTCGAGATGTGCCGATCCGTTGGTAATCATAGAGGAAGTCATACCGAGATCTGCAACACCTTTAATCCAGTCAAGGAGTGGGGGCCAGAGCGCCGGTTCTCCCCAACCGACAAGGAGCGCATGATCGCAGCCGCGGGCCTTTGCGTCCTGCACCTCTTTCATTGCCTCGGCAAGAGGTTTATCGTATGTGCTGCCGAAGTCCGGCGCCCAGCGGTAAAAGCAGGTTTTGCACTTCCAGTTGCATTTCTTGGTACAGTTGATACCGACACGAAGGCATTTTTTCATTTTATTATCCTTACCGCCCAGCTGGTGTCTTTGTATACCTTGTCTGGTTTCCCGAATATTTCATTTACCGCTTTTATTATCCCAAACCCATGCGCCGGCCGGTCGATGTAATCATGGCCGCACAAATACCCGCCTATTCTGATCTTCGGGAGCCATGCGATCAGGTCCCGCTTAACGTCTGGATATTCGTGTCCGGCATCGACGTACCCGGCATCGAAAGATCGATCGGGCATGATCGAGGCCAGCTTGCAAGAGTCCATGGTAAAATGTTTAATATTCGGATATCGGGCAAAAACATCCTTTGCCGCAAAGCGCCATGGCTCCGCCTCTGGTAGATCGGTGGTGACCACCTCCCCGCATAAAAGGGCAAAGACCTCGGTCGACACACCGGCCCCGGTACCTATCTCCACCACCTTCGCGTTTTCAGGAAAGAGCTCTTTAATCATATCAATAAGCCCGCCGACCTTGTTGTGCTCATCGTTTTTAACGGAAGGTGGGAGAGGTACCCTGTCTATGGTCAGTAACTCTTTAAGACGCCGGTCCTTCTGCTCCTGCCCTATGGTTATTACTTCGATTTTCGGCGCCTGCCATACACCCTCTTTTTGATATACTACACTGACGCCCAGTGTGGTGAGTTTTTTATACCCGTTCTTGTTCATTAATTCATCGATCGGGTATGTATTAAAATTGTTTTCAATGATGCAGATTTTTATATCGAATTCATTGAAGGGGAAATCCTTTAAAACCGTGTATTCGGCGCCTTCGATATCAAGCGAAAAGAGGTCTATCTTTTTAAGGCCGTGTTTAAATAGAAGGGTTTTGAGGCGCATGGCCGGTACCTCTATCGATTTTGCCAGCGCGTTCGGTATGTTCTTTTTAATGCGGTCCAGGTGCTGCTGCTCCATGGTTGACTGTACCCCGCTCCATCCGCGCAGACCACCGGAAAACGAGGAAAAGGTAACGGTGCAATTATCTTCGTTCCATAGTGCCGCGTGTTCTGTTTTACATTTCCGGTTGTTTTTGAGTTCTTTGTACTCCTCCGGATTGGCCTCGACGCAAAGCCCGGTCCACCCCAGCGCCTGTTCGTAGAATACCGTATTGCTGTGTACGATGCCGTCCAGGGCGCCGCACTCAAAGAACACGCCGCGCCGCTGGCCCATGAATACGTTGTCGTTCAACCACTGGTCCTCGTTGTACTCGGAATGGTATGCCGCCTCCCCCCGCGGCACCCGTATTGTATTTCCCCCGATCGTCAGCCATTTTTTATCAAAGTATTCTTTGTTCTTTTCCCATATCGCGCCGCATTGGTTTTTCTGCTTGTTTATATGGATGATGCGACACCGGTTATTTATAACGGTTTTCGCGTTAGGGTACTTCCTGAACTGCTGGGCGCAGAAGTCGTCGTCCTCGAAGCCGGACCCCTCGAATTTCTCGTCGAAGCGCAGCCCGTCGTTCCTGAAGGCAATACAGGCGGTCGCGCAGCGCGGTACTTCGGTCAGGTAGTCGGCTGCAATGTTACCAAGAAACATCATGTGACCGGTGGACCCGTCGACTCTAAGCAGGCGAGCGGACACCATCACAATGTTTTGATCCTCTTCGAGCGGCCTTATTAGCTGCTCCCACCAGCCCTCGTGATACCCGGCTGTGTCGTCGTCAATCATAATAACGATGTCCGACTTTGCCAGCTTTAAACCGGCATTGCGGTTCATTGCCGCCGATCCCCGCATGCAGGTAGCTATAACATGGCAGCCCCAGGAAAATCCCTCTACATCGCAGAGGAGCGGGGATACCTCTTCGGGTGTTTTGAATGTCGGTATGATAATGTCTGGTTTCATTTTATTAATCTGCCTCCATGCGGAACGACAGGCCCAACTCTCCCAATTTTGAGTTAAGCTCAATGAGTGATTTACGGGTCATGGTTCTATACTTAATCATATCAGACTCTGAATTTCTGACCAGATCAGCCAGCGTACGTATATTAGCAGCCCGCAGACAGTTTGATGTGCACACAGAAAATTCAAGCTCGTCAACTTTTTTTTTGAGTAATTTTTGAATCTTCTCTTTTTTATCTTCTGGTATCACCTGCGTAAGGCAGACTGCGGAAAAAAGAATACCGCACCCTTCTTTTTTTACCTCTTCGGTTGTTGTTTCCACCGTCAATATAGACATACCATCAACAGCACCGTTCTTGACTTCTGTTACTGTTCCTCGGATCATAACCACCCGCTTTCTATCTTTCGATAATATCGATTCCGTACAGTGCCTTCATCAACTTCTTTTTTATTTTATACACCGGTGTTTTAAAGCCCTTTGCGTCGATTACTGCTGTTTCTCCCTTTTTGTCCGTGACAACCCAGTCACACTCGTAATCGCAGATTTTAACGCCCTCAACGACGAGCGGAAACCGCTTCTTACGTTCAACCTTTTTCAGCTGTCCGCAGCGTAAAAGCGTTTGATACTCGGCATCGATACGGGCCTCTTTCCTGCTGTCGGAGAATGTGCCGTCGCCGTTGGCTGACCGGATGTTCCGAAATTTATTAGATGGGGCCATATATCCTAATGTTAAAGTATAATCTAGGTTCTTGGTTTTTCTCTTTAATAAAAGATTCAGCCTTCTAATTTCTTTTGCATCCAACACGGGTGCCCGCTTCTTGCTCATTGTCCACCGATAGCTTTCCATATCAAAACCGCAGCAATAAAAAACACTGCGGCGATAATAAACGTTATAACGAGGCCGGTTTTTGTCGGTGGGTGTGGGTCGGTCGGATATCCGCTCATAGATATTTCCTTATGTTGGGTTTCCAGTAAATAATACTTTCAGGCACGTTGTTCTTTATGCTCTGTATCCATGCTGGCGTTGGAATGATAGCTTTTGGACCCGTCATTGCTCCTACAATTACCCGTGCCATAAATTTTATTTGTAATGTTGGCAAAACCATACCGAGTAGTGGTTCGATTGATAAATATGGCCTTGGCAATTTAGATATTTTACCAAGGTTAATTAATTCTGAATCATTGTTTAATTTGGTGATTGTTAAACCCTGCATGGTATTTCTCGGCCAAAAATAATTTTTATATGAATCTGAATTTTTACTCAAAAACATAAATGTGTGGTCGGGCCACAGCTCGACTGTTTGCAATACATCCTCCACCCATCCTATTTTCCAGTATTCAATGTCACTCATTGAGCCAATAAATATTGTTGATGGTTTTTGGGGTAGCACATCAAAAATCCTTTCCCGGTGAAATCGTAATTCGTTAAATGGCCCCTCTTCAAAACGCTCATGGATGCGTCGAGCGTAACAATAGGAGCATCCGCGCCTGCATCCGGTAACCGGGTTCCATGTGTAGAGGTTCGGTATTCCCCAATCAATTTTTGTCTTTTGCATCGAGCTGTTCCTTTAATTTTTTTATCTCTTCATCTTTTTCTTCACAAAGGTCACAGACATCAAAAATAATATCCATAAATATTTCTGCTACCTTTTTCCTTTCGATCGTTTTAGCATTTGCGCGGGCTGCGAAGAGTAGTGAAGCAACGGTGACCACATAAAGCACAATGATGGTTATTCCCATTATGCGGCCCCCTTGGTGTCGTCGGCTGCCCTGAATGGTACCACTATGCGGCCCCCTTGGTGTCGTCGGCTGCCCTGAATGGTACCACGTTATCCGGCGCCGGTTCTCCCGCCGATGCCGCCAGCTGTTTGCTTCGTTCCGCCCGCAAGTGTTCGGCATGTTCCGCCTGCGACAACTGAGCGGGTGTCAGTCCTATCTGCCCGACCTTCTTCTGACAGGCCATAAGGACCTGTCCCACGCCGGTAGCTATCTCACCGAAGGCGGTTGCTACTGGTGTTTTCAATTCCTTCACTTCTGCACAATCCATAACGGCGAACGGCATCTTGTCGCGGCCGTCCCAGAGGATGCAGATATACGACGCTGACACCTCGATCATGCGTGCTACCCGCTTTCGCTGAACACGCCGGGCCACCCTTGATTTTCTCTCTTTACTGTCCATTGGTTACTCCTTTTCGTCTTTTGAATAATCACCGTGTACCCATATATCCTGACAGTCGCGCCATGGGCGCTGTATTGTTTCATGGTGACGGTTAACAAACGTATCGGGCGCCTTGGCAAGCGAACACCTGAAACATTCCGGGGTTATCTGGAATACCCTCATATTCTGGCTGCAATACTGTTTTCCGCTGCTTTCGTGCCTTTTTAACTTTATACGACGAAAGATCATCCATCAGGCGCGGTAAATTTTCAAATTTGACCCTACCCATTATTGCTCCTCATTGAATATTCTCTATCAAGTTCTCCAGAGCTCGCCAGCCGGTCGAGGGCCTCCAATATTCTTGTTCTCTCTGGCGTATAAATCCTCGAAGGCGGCTGCTTTTGTGTTGAATTCGGAATCTCTTTTATCACAGCTGTAACCTGGCAAAGCGCTCGGGCGAGCACATACCCGTCTTTGTCCGGCAGCGGGTTCTCCTGGTTCTTATACGCCCATGAGAGCATCTCCTGTTTTAACAGGTCCGACCGATCGTGTATTACCAGCTGGTTTGCGGATATCAGCCGGTTTATGGCGTTGATTGCGCCAGCCTCATTATAATTTTTTACGGGCCGGATATATACTCGATTGTCTTTTGAACGTATATACGAGTCTGCGATATTCCCCTGGCCTTTTGAGAAAATAATGTCGTTTCCTATCCAGTGCAGCCGGTTTTTATCCACCTTTTCTGCGCCGATCGTCCGGACAATAAGACGCATGGCCGGCACCACTATTTCGGGGTTTGGAATATCGGAATAATATTCAGCTATGACGCGCAGCATTCCGGTCCTGGAGTTCCAGATAATGACGAGTATCGATGTCCGCATGATCCGGTCGACGTACATACTCGCGTATATCTTCCAATCAGGCGAGAGCCTGTCCCAGCCGACCTTGAATGGGGATGTTTCTCCGTTGTACTCTGAAAATACCCGCTTCGTTTTAATAAAATGGTTGATTGCCTGAGATCCGCAGTCTATCCGTTCGTCATGTGTACCGCGGTCGAACACGCATACTTCGTCAATCCAATCCCATATCCAAGGTGCAATGGACGGATGGGGCAGATAGATGTTGCCCGTCTGCGCGAGCGCTGCGAACGGCTTTGCCCTCGTTTTCTTTGGTCCCTTCTCGCTCGGATTTTCTTCAAGTATGCCCGGCATTATGATTTTAAGGCGCCGGATAACCACTACGCCGGCGGCGGCATCTTCGATAAGGATTATGGACGTGTCCGGATGCTTCCGCTTCTGTGCCTGCACCTCTATTTCGTTCTGCAGGTCGTCCCACTTCCCCCGGGCCTCGTCAATCAGGAAGTAATCAACATGGGTCCGGGCATAGACATCCCCGCAGCTCGGGTCGTTTTCCTTCTTTCCCTTCAGCCCCATATCCCAGGAGAGTATCTTGTCTTCAAATTTGTCCGGTATATCGACCGTGGGCGCGTGAAAAACCTCGTCCCCCACCTTGATAACCACATCGGGCAGGTTTGAATCCTTGGGCCTCCAGAAGCGCCACCAGGTCCTTTTGAACATATTACCCTCTTCGGGTGCCGGCGTCTGCTGGATCTGGCCCGCATAGTCCCCGCGAAGGTTCTTTTTATACCCTTCCAATATCGATCGGCTGAATCGTTCAGGAAAGAAAAGCCCGTTTTTATAATATTTTTTTACTTCCGGCGGGCTTACGTGGTCGCTCTCTTCGCCTGGGAAACAGAAGAGTTTATAGGCGGTCGGGTAGTTTTGGAGTAAAAAGCCGGTCAGGTCCTGCTCGTTGGTCCGCTGCTGGACAATCACCCGCAGGTCGACATCCTGGTTGTTGAGTCTGGAATACATCACCTTTAAAAACCAGTTAATGACCGTTTGCAGCTTGACCTCTGAAATGTCCTTCGGGTCGTTCGGGTCGTCGAATATCTCCCAGTTTGCACCCTTACCGATTGCTGACGATCCGACAGACACGGCCATGCGGTATCCGGACTTGTCCGTCCGGTAAAAGCTCTTTACGTTCTGGTCGCCCTGCATCCGGTAAACCTCTCCCCAGTAACGCTGATACCATGGGGTGAGTATCACCGATCGGGAGTCTACCGCGTGTTCGAGGGCCAAGTCTTTTGAAAACGATGCAGTCAAGAAACGCTGGTTAGGATAGCGGGTCCACGCCCACGGGATAAGAAGACGGGAAAATATTGTGGACTTTATACTGCGCGGCGGGATATTGACGACGATATCGTATTCTTTCTTTTTCCGCAGGTGTATCCGCTCCGCCTGCTGCTGCAGTTCGTCGCACAATAAATTTATATGCCAGTTTTGTATAAGGGGTGTCGTTGGTTCGAGCTCGTACCATGCCCGCTTGAAAAAATAGCTGTAGTCGGCGCAGTCGTTTTTATCTTTCTGCCGGCGCAGCATCAGCTCGCGGAGTTTATTTTCTTGAACTGTGTTTTCCATTTTGCTCTACACGAAGCCTGTTCAACTCCTCGTTAATTTCCTCGTCTGTTGTTGGGAGATCGGTAAACGATACACCCCCGGAAAGCTTTACCTTCTGGGCCGTATAATCACCGGTGGTCTTTTTCGCGTCCCTGATAAGGGTGTTCATAGCGTAGGTGGAGTCGTTCAAAACCCGGTTTGTTTCTTCCCGGGCAAGTTTTATTTTTCCCGGGTTATTATCCGCTACTGCCTCCATCTCCCGCTGGATCGCGGCAGTTATTCTTGCCTGGTGCAGCTTGAATAGTTCCGCTTCCGCCTTTATCCTTACCTCCTTGCCGAAGCCGGCCTTCTCGTAAAGATCCGCTGCGGCCGCCTCCGCCATTTTTATCGCTTTATCCTTCACCAGCTTTTTGTCCCAGTGTTCTTTATGCGCGTGATTCCGTATTGCCTTGAAAGATGGTGGATTTTTCATTGTTTCGGTAAGATTTTTATGAAGGGCTGGTAGCGACGCAAACGAGCCGGACTCATAAAGCGCGTGTATGTGCGCCCATTTCAGGGGGGGGAGGTGTCTTTTTGGTTTTCTTTTTGTCATAGGATCGCCTCGGTAAATTAATGGTTGGGACGCTCCAGGGTGGGGCCGTCCCAACGATGCACCTACTGGTCTATATCCCGTTTGATAGATATTTCCAGCGGTCGTCCTTTTTGACCAGCTCCACGGTACCCCAATACGTCTCTATCGTTTCGCTTTTCAGGTAGTCGTCAATTACTTCCTTTTTTGCCGCTGTGACGATTGTTTCGTAAAGCGGGTTTCGGAGAATATAAAATACGTCCGCCGACTCTTCGCTCTGAACGTAATCCATAACAACTTCGAATTCGAGCTCTCCTATTACGTCGTCGTGGAGATAAAATATCGGTACGCTCTTAAAAGAAATGGGTGGCGGCGGTTCAATGTCCCCCGCCTCGTCTTTCCGTGAATAAGAAAAATGAAAATTGCCCGCATTGTCCTTTTTCCTTTCGAAGGTGACGAGTTTTTTTAGAGAGAAATTGCGGATTGTATCGAACAAGTCCTTGCATTCCGACCCATTCCAGTATGTGCGCAGGTCGGCAAGGAGTTGTTCAATCTCCTTTAGTGATAACCGCCGGTTTACCGCGCCGGATATGATTTTTAAAATAGGGGACGAAGAGAGATTACAAACTGCGAAGGGAATACTTTCATAGGTGGGTTTCAGTGGTATGGCAACGAGTTTTTCCTCAGAGTGGAAAATAACAACCTCTTTTTTATCGAGGTTATGGAGGTATCTCAAAAAAATCATAATCAGGTTTGTGGTGAAGGTGTTTTGAGACATATCCTTCAGGGTATGGAAATCATTACCCAGAAGGGCTTTCCCATCTTTTGCTATAACGGTGGCTTTAATTTCTGGCGCCATTATTGGCCTCTTTCTTTTGTATGGGTATGGTGTTGGCTGGCTGCTGCAGGTCCAATGAGAGCTGCAGGATGTCAGCGATATCGTTACCGTCGTTTATTATGACGCCATCTTCTAATTCGGTGGTATACTCCATCGACTTGTGCGCAGGTACGCGCAGGTCGGTTTCGTAGAGTATTTTCCCGAAATGGTTGTCCTGCGATTCGGGCGGCCGCACCCTGATCTTAAGCGAACACGTAACTTCTGCGTTCCGCTCTTTCGCTTCAATCTGCGCCTGCTCAAAAATCGCCTGAAATTCGGAAAAGAGATGCCCCTTTCCAATTTCAAAAAATGCCAGTTTCTTTTTGTCCATCAAACCTCCTTGTGTATTATTGTTTATACCCCTGTGTTTAAATATTCAAATTCAAATGATCCCCTTCGTGTCGACCGCAAAGATTTACGGTACTGCCCGGTCCTCTTTAATTTTCCAGCCCTTAGTAGACGATGATAAAACGGCCCCACCATACTGTCGGCAGGCGGCAACACCTTACAGAGCAGCGATATCTCGCTTGGATAAAAAGTATTAAATTTCCGCATTACGTTTCGGATCTCCGCTTCCCATGTTTCCTTTGTAAAAAATGATAACTGCTCGGCATCCGGCTTCGGGTCGGTTCGCTGCATCACAATCTGGGTGGTCACCACCCCAGCCCTTGTCTGTTTATGGTATGATATTATTTTGCGTTCTTCAAGGGTTTGCGACACTGGTCATATCCTTTCCCATACCAACCTCTATTTTTTCAACGAGGGATGTAAAGGTATGTCTCGCTTGTTTCTGGTCGTCGTTTTCATCTATCTGTGGTTGTTGATTTTCTGGATTCGAACGTGAAACCACTGGTATTTTCCATACTTTTTCATCAATCCAGTTTTTAACCTCTTGTGGTTTCGCGTCCTCATCTACAGAAGCAACAAAGAGATATGAATTTTTTTTGGTTTTCATTCCTTCATTTAACCAAGCAGTCGGATTATCCTTATCTTTTGATCGATAAATTATTCTTCCTGTCTGGTCTTTGTCTTTTTTACAATATTTCAATAACTTACCCAACATTGAATAATAAATATTCTTCCCATTTCCGAGATCTAAAAGAGATTTTTTATTACCTCCCCGGCCGCCAGGCTGGGTATTATGTAATGTAGTGTAATGTAATGTAATGTAGGGCCGCTTTTTGGCATCATCTGGCATTTTACCCGCCACTTCTGGCGACTTTTCCGCACGCGCATTTATTTCTATCATTTCAAGCCACTTACAACTACCATAACAAAAGGTAAGCATCTGCTTAATAATCGGTGCTGGTATTCGTGTTTTTCTTGATAATGAGTTTTCATCGTGTGGTGTACCATCACTTTTAATAAATGTGCCCCTTGGTGAACAAGCAGCGGCAACTTGTACGCATGCCATCCAAGCGCCGTAAATAGCGGCGCCTTCCTTACGTCTGGTGCCGTCCGGGAGCTCCATAATCATCGTGTAGCCATCACCAGCCAACTTAATAGGGCACGCGAACCATTTAAGCTCTTTATGCTCCCTGTTGCGGCTACACTCGTAAATATCGTTCCAGTTCTTAATGCGGTAGCACTTCATTTTTATTGTGCTCCGCCATCGCTATTTCGTGGAGAATCATCTTCAGCCGCAAATCACAGCAACGGTGTGCCGTTATGTTCCCCTTGGTTTCCAAATCCATGAATTCTATTTTCCCGTTCGGCCAATGTCCGTGATACACGGCTCCTAAACGCTGCGCGGTCAAATTCGCCTGCAGTTCGCTGGTCCTTTTCATAATCCCCCTGTGCCGGTGGTTGAATGTTTCGGTTCCCGTGATTATACCTGCCATCCGGATACAATAGCGCCATCGCGGCGTCCCATGCTTCAAGGTCTGTTTCTGTACTTACCTGCATTTTGCCCTCTTTCTCCGAAAGTCTATTACCTGAATTCCTTTTTTATCAAGGTCCCGATCGGTGTCCTCGATCGCCAGCCGCATATTGAATTTTATTGCCGGAGCGTCGCGCTGGCCCGATCCTACGTCCCGAATATACTCCATGCGGAATTTCCTGCCGGCGGTCCTGCTGACATGCTGTGCGATGAGGCGCCAGTACCAGGCTTTTGATATAAGTTTCTTTTCTTTGGAGAACATCATACTTTATCTACTTGGTGCGCGGTTATACCATCTGACAGTTGTTTTAGTGTTGAAATTACTATTCCGCGGTCTTTAAAGTATTTACGAGGCAACGTGCTGATAATTGGGCCGGCAACACCACAAAGGCGGCAATAACCAGCGACAACTGTGTCCCCGGAAATCGGCTGCATTGTAAATGGCAGTTTAAATTTCATGCAACAATTGCTACAGTATTGAATGGCTATTTCTTCGCTTATTACTTTATTCCAGTTTTCCGCCGCCTCCGGTATAGTATCCGCCTGTTCCCCAGTCTCACCACAATCACAACCAAAACGATATTGGGTTACTCTCGTGTATTCCGTAGTTTCCCGTTCAATGTGTGGCTTAATTCCACAATAGCAAGGAGAAATTTTATGGGCTAAACATGATTTTATAATTATACGAAGATCGGCAATAATATCGAAGGTTTTCATCAGAAGCTCCGTTGGCCTCTTTAGTGGTGGTAATTGCTTACACCCTTATAATACTCATTGCGGGAAAAGATGTCAAGTATTTTGTTTAATTATTTTGGTGGTGGTAATTGCGGGGAAATACCTTCTGAATTTCTTTTATCAGGCAATCGATAAGAAGCAGGTGTTTTTCTTTGTGGTGCCGGTATGCCAAGGTTGCTATAATAATAGAACAAATAATTGCCAGCGCAATAAATATTAATGCGCTTTCGGCGTTCAGCCAGAATTGCAGGTCACATTGTTTTGAAAGGCTGTCAAGATAAGGTGCACCCTGCTTTAAAGTAATAAGGTGGGCGTACGCCGAATCAGACAGCCCCTCCATGGTATCTGTCATTGTTTATTTCCCGCAAGGGTCCGTTTCCTGCCTTAACGACGCCTCGAGCGCCGTGGTCTGGTCGTAGTTGTCGTCTACCTCTTTGGCGAACGGCAGAGACCAGCCGTTTTTCCCGTTCCATTCCACCACCTCTTCGAGATCCACAACATTCGGTTTGTCGCCGTCGATTTTCCAGCTCGAGGGGAAGTCAAATTTCACGCCGATCGAGAGCAGCCAGAGGCGGTGCGCGAGTTTATACTGGACGCATACCTCCTGGGAGTTATTCACCTTCCCTATTCCGAGATACGCCAGAAGATTTTCTATGCCGTACTGCATGCCACGGCGGTGGCAATCGATCTGCCACTGTATCGACTTTGCCTGCAGGTCTTCCCCGATATCGTCGTCGTCGAAAGCCGGGCAGCGGGCGAGCGCTACAAGGTGGTTCCCGAAAGCATTTAAAGAATACTCTTCGGTTAAACAGAAATTGTTGTTCCCGTTGTTCGCAGTCACCGGATCGTACGGCCATGTCATTTCCGAGCAAATAATATTTCCGCCGGCAGTGGTGCCTCGTCCAAGAAAGGTATGGGAAGGGATATTTGGGGAGAAAACAGCCTCGATACCGGCTATTATCCCCTTCCGTTTCGCTTCTTCCAGCCCGCGTATTGTAGCGCTGATACCATTAAGCGTGTCGGTACTATCGAATTCGGTACCCGGGACCATCATCTCGGTAAAATCAAAGACCTTTTTGCTCATAAGCGCCAGCCTTTCTTTTAAGTGTCACCATGAATAAGAGCCACCTGTAGCTCGGTATCGATCGACAGAAGCGCAAAAAGAGCCTCATAAACGTCCGGGTGTATGGTTATGCAGGCCGCAGAGCCACGCCAGGTTGGGGAATATCCTTTATGAACAAGCACCTCTGTGGCTATAAATTTACCATAATGCTCTGCGTTCCTACTGGGTAATATAGTCGGTACCGGGCCGTAGTCATTCAAAACAATACACCAGCCGTGCCCGTCGGGGCGTGCGTCGTTTATCACCTTCCCCTTGTAACATCCGCAGCAGATACAGGTATAGACGGCGTCCCAGGGGTCTTTGGTGCGGGGATCGTACGGGTTGCAGCATGAGGACACCAGCTCGTCAGCCTCCCAGATAGGGGTCGGATCGGTTCCTTTAAACAGGCGCCCCCGATCGCCGTACCCCATGGCCGGCAAAGATGGGGTAGATTTTCTTAAAATCTGCAGGGTAAGAATTTCATCCATAAAACCCCCTTAATGGTGTATCGGACCAATTTGCATACCCAATAAAGCGTAGGCGGAATCGTACGAAATAGAGTCGTGGGTTACGAGCTCGTTCACAATAGACTGTTTCTGGTAAAAAGACATCTCACTGCGCTTTGCCATAGAAATTATTTTGACGGACAGCTTAATATTTCCGAGCGCGTTGTTTATAATCTTCATGTTTTCAGCGAGCTGGGAAACCGCAGTCGAACAAGGGGCGTGTTTTATGCTGTAGCATTTTTCAAAATTATAATTGAATTTACTTTCTGCCCGAGTGTCCGCTTTCGCGTTAATATTGTCGCAGACCTGTATGGTCGCTAATACTGAAGCAATGACCACCCCGAACATGGTAGCGAGCCATGTGCATGTTTTTTTGGTTATTTCGATTTGCATATTGACCGCCGTTTCTATTCCTCGTCCGCAGGTGTTGGTGGTGGCGTTTCGACCGTCGGCGCCGCTCCTTCGGTGACTTCTTCTCCGAACGATCCGTGGTATATTTTCAAGAAATTATTATAAACCTCTTTTCTCTCCTGGATGGCACGATTATAGGCGTCCTTGTCGACCGGGTCAAGCGATTTATAGAATTCATGTTCCCGGGCCTTGGATCCAGTAAAGGGGTGTTGCAGCCCTATTTTAAAGCCATGAGCCAGCTTTTTTATTATTGTTCCACGTGTAACATCGGGCTCCTTTTTCTGTTCCACGGCGACCACGCGCTGCCATTCCTTCGATGCTTTCTGCAGGTTTTTATCCTGAAGGGCATTCCTCACATCCCGGTATTTGCTGATTGGATAGGTGCCCTGGTCCGGCTGTACTTCGTGTTCTTTGCGCCACGCCTCGGCCTTAAGGTAGATTTCCGTCGATTTTGAATACCGTGCGACCTGAAGGCCCATGGAGGTAAGTAACGATTGCCACCAATCTATGTCTTTATTCCCCTGTTTTATCATGCGCGAGAGCCCTATTGGTATCCAAGTAAGCAATTCCTCTTCAAGAAATTGCCATGCGCTTTGCGGCTGACCTCGAAAGTCTCGGTGAGAGAGCATCCAATGGACCGTCTTCCCGAGAATGGGCGACATACGGCCGGATATAAACTGGCTGGTGTTTTTAAATAATTTCCACATATCTTCTGGTACAGAGCGCAGGCCGTATTTGCGGTTTTTATAAACAAAACTGAATGGTTCTTCGAAATGATAATCGCCGTGTCCAAAGTCCTCGCCACCAAATAGCTTATTGAGCACTCTCGCGCCGACCCAAAAAAGCACAGCAAGGGTTGTAAGTGCCATCAGCTGCTCGCGGCCGTTCTGGTGGTCCTTGGGGGTTTTGCCGGTTATTTTCCTGTATACGTCTTCCGGCAAAGTCGCAATGGATTTTACCGCCTGACCGGCAAAGCGGGCCCGGGCTTCAAGAAAATCCGGCGCAAGAAATACCGATTGCAGGAGGTGTTGGATCGTTTTACTGCGGCCCATGTCGATGTAGTTCTGGTGTCCGAAGGCGGCGTTTGTCTGCCGGGCCGAAAGATACTCTATATCGTCGACCGATCGTTCTCCGGATTTTATCATCCGGTCGTATCGTTTTATGTTGCGGGCCAGCATATTATTATAAACCTTGTATTTCAGGCCCGGAATATACCAGGTAAAAAGAGGTTCGCTTATTGCTTCCAGCATGGGGCCGGCGACCGGTAATTTATAAAGAATCGGCCCGGAAGAAAGCCCCTCTCTAAAATTCTGCATACCATCGTAATCCGCAATCATCATAAGTCCATGTGCGGCCGCCCGATAGTGTAATGGATTATTAACAAGGTCTATTTTATCAATTCCGGCAAAGGGGTTAGTCCAGTGACCAACGGCGTGTGTTCCCTCTTGGACCCAGTGAAAACCAGACAAGCTGAACATTGATTGCTTTGTTCCGGATTGAATGAGGTCTGCTGTCTTTATGACATCACGCACAGTACCCATAATCGGCGGCAGCTCTTTCCGGTACCATTCGCGGATAGCGTCAGTGCCAAGCACATTTTGCAGGTGACCGGCAACGTCGGGGTGTACCGCAAGGTTGCCCTGATACATCACCTTTTCGCCGTTATCTGTTGTGGAAACATACTTCCAGTCCATCATGGCTGGATGTTTGACCGGTAGATAGTCCTCGTACTGCTTTGCAAGGCTACGGGAACGGATGAGATAAAACGGTTTTTTCCCAGGTTCTTCCGGTATCACCTTATCGCCGGACCCCATCGGCATGGCAATATGGCGGCCGTCCGGCATGAGGGTGCTATTCAGATTTGCAATAAAATCGCGTGTTTCAATGGTTTTCCCGAGTTCATAAATGTAAATACCCAGCAATTCGCCTATCTTTTTTGTCTGCGGTTTATACCCGAGCTGCTCGGCTTCAAACAGGGTGGGGATAGTCCTCTCGCGCCCGAATTTGAAATTGAGCGCCAGCTTGCCGGAAAAGCCCGCGGGTTTATCGCCTTCCATATCAACAAGGTGGGTGACGTAGTTGTCCCTGATTTTGTCGACGAGGTCCCGCTCCTGTGCCTGCTTTCCCAATGCTGAGTATTTATCGGATACCCAACTGAGTATTTCCTTGTCTTTTTCGTTTAATTTTAAAGCAGCCTCATAACCCTCGACCACCTTGTGTTTTATCATCCATTTACGCTGGTCGTCGTTTTTGGTGTTTTTAATCAGGTCTTTGGTTTTCTGTAATTGATACCGAATCGTTTCCTCGTCCCCCTGCGCTTCAAGGTATATCGACAAAGCCTCTTCTTTCGTTGGGTCCTTTTCGAGCTCGTCCTTCACGTACTTTTCAGCCGCAGTCGCGTATTGCGACCATTTCTGGACGTTCGCCTGCCAGGTTAAAAGAGTCTTTTTATAGGGAGTGTATGCCGGCGTTTTTGCTATCTCATTGTAGAGGTCTTCAACCCGCCGGGCGATCTTCTGGCCAATCGTGCTCTGTGGTATCGGTACCGGGCCCAGCGGTGCGCCGCGCATGTCCTTCATCTCAATATTCGTTTCCCCGAATATCTGGTCCAGGTCCTCGCCCTCCCCACGGACTTCACCATACGGCGGGCGCCCCTCTTCAACAATAGCACCCCGTTTCCCTTCGGCTTCTTTTCTTAGCGCATTCATAAAATTATCGTTTGCGGAATCCATATCCCCGCGACCACCGAGCTCGAGGTCTTCCCCGACCTCTTTTATATACGTATCTATTGCCTCTGAAAATTCCGGGGATGGAAAACCGTCCTCTGCGATGCGTCGGGCTTCCTCAAAAACATCCTGTTCGGTCAGATAATTTCCGTTTTCGTCGCCATCGTCGTACTTTTTAAGCACATCATTTAACTCTGTCTTGTATTCGTTGTACCCGTACGGCGGCTGATTTTCTTCGACAAGCGCAAGATTTTTCTTGTAATTACCACCACCAAACCGTATATTTAAAGATGAAGGAGGTTCTATGTTTTCTTTTGACAGTGAAGAAGCCATGGTTTCGCGTGAGTCCTCAACCTGCCGCGTTTGGGTCCGCCTGGGCGACTCTTCACTTATAAGGTCTGTTGACGGCTTCTGGACCGTGGATAGTCCCTCTGCCGGGGAAATATTCATTCCGGTCGTTTCCAAATCGGAAGTCTCGTCGCTACTGCGCGAAGCTCTTGCCGCCGCCGTTTCAATGCCGGTGCTTTGATCGTAAGGTGCCGGTTCATCCCAGACAAACCCGGATTTATATGCATCTGGGCCCCTGTAGGTCAACGAGGGCCCCATATTTTTCTCTGTTATATAATTATCGGGTTCCCTTCCTTCGTAAACAACATCTAATAAAACATCGTCTTTTTTAAATCCCTGGCTCCTGTAAATTTCTCTAACCTCATGAACAAATTTTTCTGCGTCGGGTTCCCCTCTTGTGTTGCTGGCGACAACAATAGAAACGGTACCCCCAGCGTTCTGCTGGTTCTGGTAAAGCGTTTGTTTGTGCAGTGTAACACCCAGTCTCAACGGATACCAAGCGGTGATTTTATTTCTATTATCAAGAACAACTTGGACCGCCTTAACGCCCCTCTTCATTACGCCCTTTACCGCGTCTACGACCTCGTTGTGGCCGTATATTTTTACCGTCGGTAAGTCGTATTGTTTAGCTGGGACGTATGTGTATTTGCCTTTAAAGTCTCCATTTTCATTTATGACCGCGTATTCCGTACCATTGATTACAATGTGCGCAACAAAACCCTTACCGAGTGTGTCGCTGTATTTTCTTGTAAGAGCCAAGTCGGCGTAAGATGGTGTTGGATCCCCACCCGGGTGGTTGTGGACCATAAATATTTTATTTGCCCCAAGACGCTCCATTCTGTTTTTTACCCGATACATTGATCGGGCAAAATCGTCGGCATCTTCAACAGCCTTACTTTGATTGGCAAGGCCGGCCGACATGGTATTGTGGGCGACTATCTCGTTTTTATTATTTACATAAATAAGGTGAACGTGTTCTATGTTCGGATGACGGAAAATAGAAAATAGTTGGGCTATTTCCTGCGGCGACGTTACAACCTTGCCGGTAAAATCTATCCTGTGCAACTTGTTCCAGCTGGCTTCAATAATACTTTGTCCTGCCCGACCGACTCCCCGTACGGTGCCCTTGGTTCGACTATAAGGCCGCCCCGGAGTTCGCTCCCGTCCGGAAACTTCTGGCTCCGGTACGGCGGACGAAGTTCGTTTTCCTCGTCTAATCCCAGGTCGGTTTTCTTCTCTGATTCCTGCTTCCGGTACCTCCGCGGGCCGAATGTTCCGTAAGGTTTCCCTGACCTGTCGGTTGGTTTCATTGAGCGCCTCCATACTGCCGAATGTGGCATTAACGTCTTCCGCCGTGTAACCGAGATCTTCGGGCTTAAACAAATCAACCTGCTCAGTCGCCCGGGCCTCCTGCTCGTTTTTATCAAATAGTGGCGTACCTTCGAGCGGGTTCTCACGCATAATTTCTTTTCTGGCTTCTGCCCGCCGTTGTTCCTCTTCTGCGATCTCCCGCTGACCCTTGGTCCGCGTGTCCTCGAATTCCGTACCCTTAAACAGGTCGGGGGTTTCGCCATAAGGCGCCTGCGACTCTTCAACACCTCCCGATCCTGCCTCGACCCTACCCTCCGCGTCTTCCTCGTTGACCGGTTCTATGGCCTCACCGGTAGGTATAAATGCCCGTTCCTTCTCCCACCTGACCGGTTCATCCTCCGGCTTTATTTCCTCTTCCTTGTGGTCTGCAAGCACCTTGTCGAGTTCGTTCATCCGGGCTTTCTTCTGCGCGAGCTCGTCGGCAAGGGTAAAGGTAACATTTTCCTTTGCTTTGTCGTCTTCAAGGTTTTTTTCCTGTTCGGCCACGGCCGCCTGCTCGTTCTTCAGGTTCTGGTCCATCCGCTTGTATACTGCGTCGTGCAGGCTGGCAACAAGCCCTATGGGCGAGCGGCTCGACGGGCTTAACTGCCCGACGTAGTTGTATTTTCCATTCACTACAATTTCGGATATCGGCCCTTGTACTCCGAACACCTCGCCGGACGTTGTTACGGCGCCGGCTTTCCGTTCCGGCATATACCAGCCAAGTTTTGTACGGGCGGAAATATTAAAACCTGCAAAGCGGCCGATATTCTTCTGCTCTTCGCCGTTGGAATTTCTGTCCTTCATTTTCTTTTCAAGCGCGGTAATAACTTTAAGCAGCGCAGCCCCGGCTTCGGTCCGCTTATCGTACGTCTTCCCGTCGACGAATATCGAAAATTGTTTCTCTTCAGACGGCGCGGCGCCGGGTTTAACCTCGACCGTTTTCTCAGGTTCGCGCTGTGTGACATCGGCCTTATACGCGGCGATATTTTTATTCAAGCGTGCAATGCGCTCCGGTATTGCGCGTATTTCCGCCTTGTGGTGCGAAATATCGTTTATGTGTACCCGTTCGAGATTTTCGAGCTCCTTTACCCGGTGTCGCAGCGTCATGGCCTCTTTCATTATCGGGTCTTCGATGGAAAGGTCTTTGACGCTCCCGAAATAATCTTCTTCGATCTCATCCTGCAGGTCTTCGGGCCTGGTGTCCATTATCGTGTTGATCGACTTTGATTTTACCTCGAGCATATTCCAGATACCGGTATCAAGGCTGCCCTTCGTAACGTAGTTATAGATTTCTACGGTACCGAGTTCACCCGCAGGTGTGGTCCTCTTTCCATTCTCATCAAAGTCCACCACCTTATTGCCCTGGCGGACAAACCTGCCATTTGACTGGTCATAATCCCGCGGGCGCCATCTGGCATCCAGCTGGTGTACGGCCTTCCCATGGTCCTGAACATTCACGCCGACACCAAGTTTTTCTACACTGCCGAAAAGCACCCTTACCTTGCCGGATCGGACGGCATCGAAGAGCTGTTGTTTCGGGGCCTCTTTATCATACTTCGGGTTTGTTATATCGACGATTTCTTCCTGGGGGATCCCTCCGGCAACAAGTTTCTTTATCATATCGGCGGTAGCGTCGAACGTCATTACGTCTTCTCCGCCCGGGCCCTTACGATATGATCTCGGCCGATCGATAAAAACAAGCTGTGTGTACTTCTGGTTATTGTACTTTTTATATGTTTCGAGGATGTTGCGTACTCCCTGGTTCAGCTTGCTGTCTGGCAGGTCCGGAAGGTTCGGGCTGAACAATCTCAGGTCAAGCGCAGCCTTCTTGCCGTCGTCGATTATCACCAGTACATTGTCTGCGCCCTTTTCCGCTCGCTGGCCTTTAAGCCCCTTTTCCCTTCGAACAAGGTACCGCTTAAACGATTTCATGAGGTCGGAGGCCGGCGCCGCTATGTTTATTACCTTCTCCAGCGGAAGATTTTTACCCGGTACCAGTATGCCCTTGTCCTTCAAATAGTTGTTTGTCTTTATGTCCCATACTTCCCGCAGCGCCTTCATGAATTCGGGTACGTTGGTAAGCCGTGAAAAGCGAGTGGTCGGCCGGTATGCGGACCCGCTGTTGTCGAGCTCCATCTCCGTGACCGTATCGGCAAACAATCTGCTCCAATCGTCAAAACTTTCTATATTGTTTTCATGCAGCCAGTCGCGCTGCAGATACTTCATCATGGAATATGCTTCAACGAGCGAGTTGGATATCGGGGTACCTGTGGAAAATATCAGGCGGGCGCCCTTGCGCGTCAAATACTTCGATTTATGGAACATATCATAGGAGCGGCCGGACCCCATAGGACTACCCATGCCGCGGACGCCTTCGAGGGCGGTATAGTATTCGAGGTTTTTAAATTCGTCGGCCTCATCGATCGTAAGGAAGTCAATACCAAGGTCCTCAAAATAGAGCGTTCCCCGTTCTTTCCGCGCCTTATTGAGTAACCCCTGTCTTTTCTGTTTGTACGACTCCAGTTTCTTCTCGAGCTGCTTCACCGAGCGCGGTTTCTTTTTCTTACTGCCGAAGCTTTCGTTGGCGTGTTCCGTTTCGTATGCTTTGAGATAATTTTGGTATTGATTGATTTCTTCCGATATCTGCTCCGCCTCTTCCCTGGGGGACAGTGGTATCTTTTTAAAGTCCTCGCGTTTTATCAATACGGCGTCCCAGTCGCCGGTGGCTATTTTATTGATAAATAGCCTGCGTTTATCCGGCGACAAGTCGCCTTCATTTGCCACCAGTATATTGGCATGCGGATAGGCGGAATAAAAATCCGCCGTCCACTGGCGTATTAACTTGTTCGGGAATACGTGCATTGGCTTCTTTGCAAGGCCAAGGCGCCGCGCTTCCTGACCGGCCCATATCATTTCAAGGGTTTTACCGGACCCGACCCCATGGGCGAGCATGGTGTTTTTGTTCTGGATAATCCGCCATACTGCGTCCGCCTGGTGGATACGCGCCGGCCATGGGAATGAACTGCCGGTAAAGAACACCTGTGCGCTGGGGTCCTTTATTCTCTTCGGGTGGATGTATTCACGGTTCACGAACGCATTAAAGCGGTCGTTATAGTCGCGCACAATCCGCTCTTTCCGTTCGTTGTCCGACCATAGCCATTCGGTAAACTTCTTCTTTATCTCGTCCGCCCGGGCCTGCGCTGCCGCTGATTCCTGCTCGTTGAATACCTCTTTTGCGTGTCCTGGGTCGTCGGGTAATGGATCGGATACGGTATCATAAATCTTTGGCCGGCGACCGGCCATGAGTTCGCGCATGATCTCAATGCCGTTCATTCTCGGCGTACCGTATGTTTCTTCGACGAGCCGGGAATTATAATACCCACCTATTTTAATGTCCCACTGCCCGTTAAAGCTATTGTGGTTTGCGGAAACATTGTTTGCGCCGAACGTGTCCTTCAAAAACTCTTCAATATCGGTGTGCTGCAGTAGTGGCGAATTCATCCGTACGGATATCCGCTCCGCAGGTTTATCCGGCGGGATTATTGTTTCGAGTTCGCGCACGTTCAGGTCGAACATCCGGTATTTTTTTGCCGCTTCTTTTGCCTTTAACAGCTTCTGACGTACGTTTCCGGACAAATACTCGTCTCTTGACTGGTATAATTCGCGCTTGCCGTTCAAATAATCTTCCGGGCTGCGGAATACCAGCCTTTCCGCCAGAAGCTTGTCGACCGTTGCGGGGCCGTCCATGCCGAGCATGTCAGCTATACGGTGAATATTGACCGACCCGTATTGATTGAGTGAAACAATGAGCGCATCCTGCGCTGAGTCGGTTTTCTCGATCGCCTTATCGCGGGTGAAAGAATAACCCTTAAAAATAGCTGTCTTTTTTGCGGTGTCCGTCTGGTCGTCGTAGTTTTCAAGTGCTGCGAGTTGGTACCGGGCCGGGTCCTGTTTTATCAGGTTGAAAGTGCGCTTGTTATTTATCGGGCCGTGCTTTTTTACAAAAGAGTCGTATGCGGCGTTGAGTTTTGCAAGGTATTTCTTCGATTCGGCGCCCTCTTCGAGCCTTTCAGCATCAAACATTTTCTGCATGATGCTCTTAATCTCGGCCATCCGGTGTATTTTGTCGTGATTTTTACCCTCCGGCACCTTGTTGACGAAACCAGTTTCTGGATTTTTCTGGTAGAGCACATCCTTTTCAACAAAAAACGACCCGGGCGCCATGCGCTTAATATCTTCCGGCTGGTCGAATTCATCGAATGACACATGAAGGTTGTTTTCATCGACATACGGTGTAACAATGTCCTTTGGAAATTTATCTGCAGCGTTAAAAAGCATTTCCTCGAACTGTTCGTGAGTGACCGCCGGGTCAAGTTCGACGGTGTACTGGTCGCCGCCGTACCTGGTACCACCGAGCGTCGGTTTTCCCAGCACCATTTCTTCGTGGTTCTGAAAATATTTATTAACAAACATATCTTTCTTGCCGCCGGCCTTCGGTGCGTCCATGGATACGGCGCCGGACTCTACAAACAACTTACTCATCTCAGAGGGCGGCTGGTTCGGGGCCCGCTTCTGCAGGAAAATTATATCGGTGACCACCTCGGTGCCGGCGTTCTCCTTGAATGCGGTATCAGGCAGCCGGACCGCCCCAATAAAATCTGCCTGTTTTATTATCGCCTGACGTACGGATGGGTTTTTCTTGTCCATCGTGTAGTGCGACGTTACAAAACCGAGAAGTCCTCCGGGACGCAGGCCGTATAATGATTTCATGAAGTAAAAATCATGGAGCGCCATACCCTTGGGTAGATCCGGCGTTGCGGCGTCCGACGGTTCAACCGGCGATATTTCGCTGAAGGGAACATTTGATAAAATAAGCTGGTAATAGTCTTTCGGCATCTTCAGGGTTTCGTAACCCTGTATCTGAATTATGGCGTTCTGGTAGAGCTGTTGGGCGATACGTCCGGATATCGGGTCGAGCTCGATACCTTCCATGGACATATTAAGGGATGTCGGACGCAGGCCGAAAAAGTGTCCTATGCCGGTCGCCGGTTCGAGTGTCGGGCCGCCGTTAAAACCCATGCGCGTAATGGCGTTCCATATCGATTGAATGACCGCCGGGGAAGTGTAGTGCGCGTTTGTGGTAGATGCCCGGGCCGCAGCGTATTCTTCTTTAGTGAGTAATCCCTTCAATTCATCGTGGGCGATGTTGGATTCTTTAAAGGTCGCGGAAAGCCCGCCCCATCCGACGTAACGGACAAGCGCCTGCTGCTCTTCCGGCGTGGCGTGACGGTTTTCGCTTTCGATCTGTTTGAGGATTTTTATTGCATTAAGATTATCTTTCAGTTTTGCGGCCGGTCCACCGTGCCCGATGTTGTCGGCTTCCTGAATAAGATAATCTATAAGGCGCTGTTTCTTCCGGCCCTCTGGGGTATGGTCTATTAATCTGGGTTCATCTCCGCGGCTTCCCCTTGCCCCTCCGTCGCTTCCGGCAGCCAGAGATCCCGTTCCGCCACCTCCTCCGCCTCGTTCGGATACATCCCGTACTTTACCAGCTGGTGTTCCTGTTCGATCTCCCGGTCGCACGCCTTCTGTACCGCCTGGTGTAACTCCCCCTTCTTCCGCAGGTTGAGCACGTACTGGGGCTGCGCCTTCGCCCACTGCTGCAGCACCTCGATCTCCCAGCTGGTCAGCTCCTTCCGGTCTTCCGGCAATATTGGTGCCGGTTCCTGCGGCGGCTGGCTTTGCGGCTTCGGTCGGGGCGGCGGCGCCGGCCTTGGGTTCGGCGGGTCGTGCGGGAATCTTTGTAGGGGCGGCATGTTCGCTTGGGCCTGCAGGTTTTCCTGCTGCTGGCTCTGCTCCGGTAGCTGGCTTTGCGGGGAGTTGTTCGGGTTCGGTTCCACGTTTACCTTCTTCCGGTGGTTTAGTGGTGGTAATTACCTCTTGTCCCTTCCCTTTAATTATACCTGTTTCCGCAGGAGATATCAAGGGTTTTATTGTTTTTATTTTGTTCTTCGCGGCTGCCGGGGTCAGGAGTGTACGGGCCTGTTCTATGGTCGGAAGGCCCGCGCCCTCATGTCTTACAAACGCGACAAAGGCCCGTTCCGGTCCGAATGTCTTTTCGAGTTCTTTGTATTCAGGCGCGTTTTTATTCGGGCAATGGATTTTTACAGGCATGGTTAAACGCTCTTGTATGTTAAGGTTTTCGCTTTGAAAAAATACTTCGTAAAACCGACCGCTTTTTTCGCGTCAAACCTCTTGCATGAATATATGTCTACCGTGAAAAAGTTACAACTCTCCCAGGTATATACCGATGTGCCGCTCTCCACCCATACCATGAGGCCCTCGTATCCCTCCTGCTGGCCGTGCGGCCGGTACTTCTCGCCGTTTCTCATGACGCGGGGCCCGAAGATGATGGTCATTCGAAGAAGGTATGATAAATCACGCAGATATTTTCTTATTCTGGGTGCGGAAAGGGCCGCCTCGTAATGCCCTTCAATTACAAGACGCTGACGGTAAATGTCCCTCGCTATCTTTTTCATCATTCCCCCTAAAACGGCTTTCCATCAAAAACGCGATTACATCGTTCTTCGTGTTCTTTCAAGTTTACATTTAATAATTCAGCCATGTATCGCTCCATCTTAATTGCCGCCGTATGTTCGTAGAAATACGGCGCCCCTTTTATTTCTCCCGGTTCGTCGGCGTCCGGGTGTTCGATGTCCCAGTCGTATATTTCTTTTTCCGTAATACCGCGCCGGAAACAGAGAAACATTTCGACGAGTTCATGGAAAAGAACAAGGAAGCATGAGTCGAGCCCGAGTTCCCGCGACGCAACGACGGTAAACCGGTATCCCTTCGCGGTGATCTTCCACAGATAATCACCGAGCGTCGGATACCTATGCCGCTTGTGCGGTAACGTCTTCAGGTTTATTTTCAGGTTGAGCATTGGTTTCAAAGTAATTAATCCCGAATTTTGCCGATTTTGCTATCTCGTCTTCCGCTTCATCCAAAGAGTCGGGGAATATATCTATAAAGTATCCCGTAACGCTCTTCGCTACCTTCTTTACCATATCGATCGCCGCCTGCAGTGTGTCGCCGTAACCGACCGCGGCGCCTATCTCCGGCAGGCCAAGCGCCTGCGGTATAACGTAGTACCGGTCGTCGACCATGGCGGCGTTTCGCAGTTTGATAAACTGGCGGTTTTCCGGGGGAAAGTCGACCGGCTGCCAGTTCTTATCGGCCCAGCTCGAGTGTATCAGCATCTCCGCGCCGAATTTAGCGACCGGTACCGGGTCGACAAGGATGCCGTTACCGCCCGCCCATATAATTTCCGCAAGGTTCTTATAGTTTTCCTGGTAAAGCTCGCTCGGTGGGGATCCGGCCCGGGCGCACATATCGATCATAACCGGCTTTTTGTCACCGCCGACGCGCAGCTCAGTTGAATAAAAACCTCGATATCCGTATTGTTTGAGTGTCGGCGCCAGCGCTTTATCAAAATCGGTAATAACGGCCGGCAGGTCCTTATACTGTTTGAATATTCCGATGTATCCCTTATCTTTAACCTCTATTCCGGACATCATCTGGGAAGGGAATTTTCCATCAATTGAATAAGCGTCGAGGCCAACTTCAACGAGATCCGGCAGGTCGTCTTCAACGATAAATTCCATGATATTTTTAAAGGCGCCGAGCTGGTACGCGAGTTCGTCCAGCTTTGGTTCAACCTCCTTAAAATCCTTCGAGAAGAAGGTTTCCATCATGCCGCGCCATTTATTGATTTTCACCCATTTATTGTTGTTGGATTTAAGATATTCCCGCAGGGCATTAATCCCCTTTATCTTTATCCACGGTTGGACCGGCAAGCCAAGGCTCTTCATGAGATTCTTCATTGAGTCGCGGTAAAGCTCCATCTCCTCGCCCATCCTTGCGCCCCACACGGCCTTCCCCTGGCTTTCGAGCCATACCTGCATCTCGCCGTAATAAACGTCAGGAAATACCCAGAGGTCGACCTGGTTGAAATAAGGCCATGGGGATTCAACAACCTCGATATTTTCCAGTCCTCTGCCTATCCAGGCTTCGTGCATCCGCGGGAAGGAGTTCGGCCAGCCAAGGACGCAGTAATAAACCTTCTTGTATTCCCGGGCCAGGCGGACCGCTATCTCGACGAAGATCCCGTTATCAATCACCATGGCCACTACGTCTTTCACCTGCTTCATGCCGCTTCCTTTATCGAAAAGGTGTTCTGCCCGCCCATGAGTTCTTTGCAATACACGCGCTGGAGATACTCGTCTTTCGTTTCCCCGACATCCTTAAGAGCGTTTTTATCGTAAGATTCGTTAAAATCTTTTTCAGTCGTGAAACCCGCCTGCTTCCAGCCGAATTCTTCTTCCTTTTCCATTTCGGCGGGTGCGGCCGCAGGCGCAGAAACGGCCGTCGTTTCTTCTTCCGGCATCTCTTCCGGCGTCCGGCGACCCTTTTTAAACTGCTCCACCGCCTTATCGTACAATTTCATGCGCGGATCGTCGAGCTTGAAATATCTGACGTTACCGTCTTTATTTGTCAATTTCCATACAACCTGCTTGACCCCGTTTACATCTTTCGTTATCTGCTTTTTATAGAAAAATCCCCTGTCGAAAACGAGGGATTCCATCTGGTTTTTAATTACATTTTCTTTACCGGCCTCTCCAAGCCTCCTCCCGGGCGACTGGGATTCTTCTGGCGTAATAAGGCCGAGTTCTTTTTTTCGCGATTCAACCTCTTTCGCTATGGGGTGGTCTTTTGGAATTACAACTTCGTTGCCGACGCCGTCGTCGAGGCGGATGTATTTTTTCCCGCCCTGTATGACCGTTGGAGTATAGATAGCTTTACCTTTATCTAACACCTGTTCATCGACGTATTTTTTTACACGTGCCCTATCGGTTACTTCCGGCAATCCAGCGGCTGGTGGTATTGGTGTTTCGGGCGGTTTTATTTCGCTTCCGCGCACGACCGGAGGAAGTCCCCTTTTTTTTGCGAGTTCTGCGTAATGTGCTTCCTCTTCGCCTTGCTGAAACGGAAACGCCTCAGATTTATCTGGTTTTACAACTTCGAATGGGTGGGGCGCTTCCTGCAATTGGCGGGCAACATCTTCAAAATCAGTAAAGAGGTCTTTGGGTATGCCGGTTTTATTCCGCAGTTCTTCCGCTTCGGTTGATTCGTTCCAGTAGTCGTATATGTCTTTAACGAGGGCGTTTGATTTATTGGTAAGGACGATTGTCCTGCCCTTATTGTCCTTTGTCTTTTTGCCCATCAGGAAGTCCCATTGTTCCTGACCCTTCGGCTGGTCCAGCACTTCTTTTCTCAAACCGGATTTTGTTGCGCGGAGCCATAAAGCGGTATTGACCTTCGGGTCGTCCCCGAAAGTCTGCGGTTCGCGGCCTTTACTTGTGGGTTTTAGTTCGCCTGGTGGGGTCGGAGCGACGGCGCGAGAGACTTCAGTACGTCCGGGTGAAACTGCTCTTCCGGATCCGGCGACGGGCTTTCCTGTCGCGGTCGCAGGTTCGGCGTTCTCCGGTAAATTTCCTCCTGCTCCGGGCTTCCTTCCTCGAGGTTGTAGTTCCTCCGTCCGGAGGCCAGTAATCGGTCGATTTCCTGTATATTCATAATACCTTCCATCTACCGATACGCCACTTTTCCCGGCTTCCTTCGATTTGTAAACTTGTGCGTCGGCGGCATCGTACCCTGCGCCATGGCCCGAAGAAAATGTGACGCCGCGGAGGGGGCCCTTGTCGGTGTCGAATGTTGTATTTGCGAGTTCCTCATTTGCCCTTCTCTCTATATTAATTATACTCTGTGCGTCAAGAGATTTCAAGGGAAATGTTGCAATTTCTTCGCCTCCGATACGCACGACTTTTGCCTTATCGCCATACGCTTTTTGAAGGACATCCGCAAATTTTTTTAATACCTTGTCACCGACCGGATGGCCGTAGGTGTCGTTTATAGACTTGAAATTATCAAGATCGTGTATTGTCTGGTCAGCGGTCCTTATGTCGATATTGTCCTTAACGAGCGTGTTGCGGTTTCCAAGGCCGGTCAGCTGGTCGGTGTATGCCAGCTTTTCGAGGTTTTCATAGTGTTTTTGTTTTTGATCGGGAGATAAGGCATTGAATTGACCGGATGGTATGGGTGTTTCCCCTTCGGGTACTACCGGCATCTGCTGGGTTTCTCGCATTGCCTGGTCGACCGGGGCCTCTTTAGGCGCCTTCCTTATCTCGTTTATCCTTCCCTGCTCATACGTGTTGAGCTTCGGGTAGATCTCCTGCTGGCGGGCTTCCGGCAGCGCCACAAAGCCTTCCGGACCTTCAACCCCAAGTGATTGTAGGGTATTCATGCCCTGCGGCATTTCCGGGGGTGTTGGCCTTGTCGTTCCGGTTTTAGGTGTTTCTGTTCCAGAAACAGGTCTTTTCGTTTCAGGAATAGGGGTAATCGTTTCAGAAACGGGTGGTTTTGGTACTGGTGGTTGTTCTGGTACCGGTGTGGGTTTTGGTACCGGGGCAGGAGGCGGGGTGGCTGGCCCCGCTTCCGGCTGTGGTTCCGGTGCTGCACCTGCCTTTGTCTTGCCTGCGGCTACCGACTGATCAAGCGTTGCCTTCGTCCTGTTGTAATAATCGATGTACCGCTCGCCCTGGACCGGTGCCAGCGCATCGATCACATCGTTGGGGATTGCTCCTTTAAATGCTTCCTTCAGGCCCTTATAGAGAACGTCATTTCCAAATCTGTTGCCGAATTGTTCGTAGTTCTCGTTGGGTTTCGGTTTGTTTGAATTCCAGTCAAAGTCGCGGTATTCCTTAAAACCACCGTATTTTTGGATTGTTTCATCGTAAAGTTTTGCGGCCGCGCCGTAGGTTTTACCCGTCAATCCGTACCCAAAGCCCTGCGCAAAGTTACTTATTATGTCCGATGGGCTTGCTCCCTGGGCCGCGGCCATGCCGCCGAAAACGCTACCCTGTGCTATACTCTGGGCCACCCGCTGCGGTATCGCGCTCATCTTACCGGTGACCATCTCGGCGCCCTTACCTGCCGCAGAAAAAGCCGCCATCTGAGCGCCGGTCACCGCTCCCTGTTTTACCCTTTCCTTCAATCCCCCATCACTGGTTACAAACCCTTGCTCAAAACCAGAAACAGTATTTGCGATTGTTTTTTCAACATCGTCGGCGGTTATAAGTTTCCCACTTTTCTTTGCAGCTTCCGATACCGCCTTCTGTATTATCGGCTTCATTTCAACCAGAGCGGTGGGCCCATATTTCTTTGCGAAGGCCCCCATTATCGCTCGTGCCTGCTCGCCGCCTCCGGTCGCAATCATGGTGGGAAGGAATTCGCCCAGCATATCAATACCACCAACAAACGCCGCGCCGGCGGGTCCGCTGCGCTGGTATGTCTCTTGTTCTGCTGGATTCGGCTGGTAAAAATCAGTGAGTGTCTTCCCGGCTTTCGTCAAGGTGTTGTGGTAATCGGCAGCTGCCTTACTCACCTTGTCCCATACCGGCTTATTGGTCTTTTCCCCGAGCATGTCGGCAACATAGCCGAAGTTTTCAGCCGCATCGGCTGATACGCCGGTAACAAGTTTTCCTATATTCGCGTATCCCTTCGCCACCTGTTTGATTGCATAGGTACCGAGGCGGTCCTCGTCTTTTTTCGTCCATTCTTTCGCAACGGCTTTAGGCGGCGGGGTGACGGGCAAAGTCTCTTCCGGCACGGGCATTTTCTTTGTCATTCCCAATACCCGCGCAGGAGCGTTTGCTGCGAGTGGTACGGGTTTAGGCACTTCTGGAAGTGGGGCTGGCTGTATGTCGGTGCGCGTCGATACTGCCGGCACGGCAGTCATGACCGGCATTGATACTGGCGGAATCTGAACATTCAGCGGCGGCTGGGGTGTGGTTGTTTTGGGAGGTTTTGAATTGAGATGATCTGTAATATCCGATACGCCATAACCCTCCGCCATGGCGCCCGAGTAGTCAAAATCAGGGCGTGTCTTTTTAAGATGGTCGAGAATATCGACATCACTATAACCCTCTTGTTTTGCTCCGTTATAATCAAACGCCATTTCCTACCCTGTTTCTACGGAGTATCAAAACTGGTTAATGGTCTTTTCGGTCGTTGCGGATAAATGGGATTCGGGGCCGGTTCGTCAGGAGCGAGCGTCGGCAAGGCGACCGGTTCCGACCGGTTCGGGCTGGAATATTTTTCCAGTTGTTTATCAATGCCGGGAAGCTTGCTTTTTATTGTCTGAATGTAACCATCCAGCTCCTGCAGCCTGTCCATGAGTGCCGCGGGATCCTGTGGAAGTTTCTCGTTAAGCGAACCCTGGTTCACGTTCATTGCAATTTTCAACTGATTGTCGAGGTCGTTGTACTCCTGCAGGGCCTTGTGTAGTTGCGCAAGGTTGGTAACCGAGTCCTTACCGTACGCCCTGCGCATCGTAGCATTAAACTTCTCCTGGTCCAACATGATTTTTAAAAGAGAATTGTTCTGTTCTTTTTCGCGCATCTGGTCGTATCTCACTTTATGCGCGAGTGCGTCCTTCTTCGCCTGCTCGTCTGCAATGTCCTTTTCGCTCAACATACCGCCGGCCGCTTCTTTTACTTCAGGCGTCAGTGGTATACCCTTACCGGTAACGTCCCTCATGAATTCGGTACGACGACGCGGCGCGGGTCCTGGCGTAACAAGTGCCGACGCTTCCCGGTCGGCAATTCCGGTGAGAATAGGTTCGAATTCTTTTTTCTGTTCCTGTGGAAGATCGGCCGCAGTTACCCTTTCCCGCGCCGCCTGGAAGGATATCGGCTGGTGCAGGCCGGGCTGTGCTTCCGCAAGTGCTGGCGGTAACGGTTGGTCTGCCGCTGCCTGTGCCTGTGGTGTCGGCGCCGGTTGGACCGGCCCGGCTTGGCCAGCGGGAAGTGTAGGAGGTTTTGCGGGCTGTGGTTCGGCAATGCCGGCAATGCGATTGTACTCATCCTGAGAAATATTTGTCCGGTGCTTCCGATTAATATCGTCGAGCGACAATACGCCTGCCTTTATGTCGGCAATACTGTCCGCCGGTGGCGCTGGAGGCGCAGTAAGTTCCTGCTCGAGCTGTGTACCGGTCCGCTTGTAGATAAGTTTTTGAACATCCGGAAGCGCAAAACCTGGGATCGCCACTGCCTGCCGCAGTTCATTTGGGTCAACCCCAGCGGTTTTCAGCTGGTCAACAAGCGTCGGCGCTGCCTGTTTCAATCGTTCCACGTATTGGGGGTTCGGTTCGTTCGGTTTCGGTTCGAGGCCGTCTAATTTTACGCCGCGCACACGTCCGAAAAAGTCCTTCACCTGGCCGAATACCTGCTGGTTCTGAGCATCGTTGGCCCGTTGTATCTTCTGCTCTCCGACCGCCTGCTCGACGTTCTCAATACCTCCCGATACATCCTGACCTATACGCGAAACGCCAGCTGTAATCGGCTGCATACCGGTCTGATAATTATAGGTATCCATCGGTTATCTCCTTTGCCACATAGTGACAAGACTTTTTGCGGCAGACTGATTACTGTTAAGATAGTTCTGCAGGTCACCGGCAAAACCCTTAATGGCCGATTGGTCGTCTTTCATTTCAGCGAACGCATTTGCGGTCGCGGTTTGCCCGCGATTGTATTTTTTTTCTTCCAGCGTATCGGCCCGGGCGGTTTGTCTTTCGGCAGTTTGTTCGGCATCATTAAGACGGGTCGCATACTGCTGGTCCTGCTGGGCGTTGTAATTCAACCCAAGGTTAATCAGGTCGGTAATAAGACTTACGCCGCCGGTGATTGCCGTCATAGTTGGATCTGCTGTTATTGGTGTGGTGGGTGCCATGTTTATCTCCTTTTTAGGCTTGCCCTAAAACTTGACCGTATGTGGCGTTATATATCTTTTCTAATCCTGTCTTGGGCGTCTACGACCCAGGTACAGCACCTGCGTCGTAGACGTTTGTTTTTCCTCCGCTATTTGCTCCGCCTGATGTAAATACTTTCGCCTGCCCGGTAGCAACGTCTATCGCGGAAAATTCTTGCTGTGTCCAGCGGCCGCCAGACTCCGACTTCGCGGATACGTCGCTCGTTACGATATACGTTTGACCATTGTAATTAACAATCGATCCGTTTGCGGGCGCATCTGCAAAACCACCCGTACCGGTGAGGTTATCTCTGCCCGGGCTCGATGTCGTCGTTCCATCCCACGTTACCGCCTTTGAGGCCATATCCTGCGTTACCGCAGTTTTAACATTTGCAGGCAAGGAATTGAGCTTTGACACATCGTGGCGCGTGGTGATATCCGTAACGATAGCATCAAGCACGCTTTTTGCCTGGGTGCTGGTGGTACCCGCGGCAAGTATCGCCTGGGCGTCTGCTCCGTATGGATCACCGGCAAATTGGCCAGTCTGCTGTGCGGTTATTTCCGCTTCTGTTTTTGGTGTTACCGTCCATTTTCCGCTCGCGTCCTGGGTAATATTATACGGCAGTTCCTGGCCGGAAAGAGCATAATCGTTGAGTGCACTCAGTTTCGCCTGTGTTTCTGGTGTCTGGCTCTTGTACCATTCACTGCTCGTCATGGCGTTCCACGCCTGGTCAACCGTGTTGGTGCTTTCCTTCATTCCTGAGATAAGCGCGTTCAATCCACCCGCAGGCGCGGCCGTTCCTTTTAAGGTATAGCCGTTATCAATCAGCCATTTCGCCTGGTCTGCGTTGGTGGTGCCGCTCTGTGCTGCGGTAATCGGTGAAGCGGACGGGTCCCCGGTCCATGCGTTCGGCGCCGCGGTACTGCCGATCGTGGAATTCAAAGCATCATAAACGCCGTTCGCCTGCAGGGACGCCACTATCTGTTCCTGCGTCATACCGGAGGCTATCCCCTGGCTTATAAGTGTCATTGCCGAAGAAAACTTCTGCTGGTTCTCGGCGGTGACAAGGGCGGCCGGGTTAGCGGTAATACCCATGTCTTTCAACTTCGCGGTAATTGCCGGCAGGTTTTCGGTAACACCCATCTGAATGAGGGTATTTAAGTCTTCCTGTTGCGTCTGGCGCTGTGTTGACCGTTCGCTGGCCGCAAGGCTGGCTGCATCTGCGGCGGCCTTCTCGGCGTTCTGTTCGTTCGTGTTGGCAAGATTACCAATAAGATCACTGCGTCCCGATCGTATTGCGCTGGCTTCCTGGCCCATCTGCGCCACCTGTGACGCCTGTGGAACATTCGGCTGTGCGGCTATAGTCTGATTGTTTTTATAAATATCCTGCGCGGCAGCCGTATCATAGTTTTGCAATGCGCTATCGGTTGCCCTTTTAACTGTTGGGCTGGTCCCTTGCCCGGTCGCCTGCAGGTTGGCAAGGTTCTGGTTGATAATGGTGTCATAGTTTCCGGGCGTTGGTACCGTGGTCGGTGTTGCGTTCAATGCGGCGGTCGGTGTGGTTGCTCCTCCTGCGGCCGCCCCCTGACTGGCCGCGGTCGGTGTTTTTGGAATTATCTTGTTCGGATCGGTGACTGGTGTTGCCCCGGACCCTGCCGCATAGCCGGGCTTCGGGGGCATTTTAAGAAATTGCCGGAAAGCGTTATGATCGAGAGTGCCGCTCTCGAGCTGTTTGGAGAATTCGGCAAAGGTATCATCATCGATCGCCTTTGCGGCATTGGCCGAGAGTACCCGTTCACCCACGTGAACATCGCCAGCCCGTTTGGTCGGCGGTTCGCTTGGGCCTGCCGGAAGAGTCCGGCTTGGCGGCGTGATCGGCTCGAATGGCATATCGGAGTTGTGAGGGGATTTTGGGATAGAATCAATATTAATCATTGAGGTATCAGGGTTTGGAACGGTGTCTGGACGGGAAACAGTATCTATTCCACCCGGGCCGACCATCGGCGGCGGCATTGGTGTTCCGATCGTGTCGCCCTGGGAGTCGGATATCTGTCTTGTCGTTGTGCGTTCCTGCTGCTGTGGTTGATTATTTGACGCACTTATCGGCTGTGCTGACGCGCCAGCGGATATAAGATCGGATGGGGGCCTGTCGACGACGGTAATTTGTTCGGGCTTATCGCTGCCCCTCGGGTTGCGCTCAATTAATTGCTGCATCACCCAGTCCGGCACCCTTGTTTTTCCTCGCGTCATCATCATAAAGGCCCCTTTGAAATGGAGTAACAATATTTTAAGCAGAAGGTCCGGAAACTACACCGGCGCTCGGCACAGCTGCTGTACTTAAAACAGGAATTTTCCTTGTAAGTAAAAATTGGCCCTTCTGAATAAGGGATTTATTGCCGGTATCAATGAGCGTTTCCGCACACGCATCCATGACACCATTCCACGCTTTGGTTGCTTCAGGTGTTTTGATCTCGGTTTTAACGACACCGGCCAACTCGATGAAAGCAGAAATAACCAACTTTAGATTTTCATACTCATGAATAAAAAACGCTATTTTGTTCCTCGCAAAGACGTATACGCCGACCGCTCCCGCTATTGCCGTACCACCATGGCTCAACATAGACTGGGCCCATGCCGGAAGCGGGATCCCTAACGCGGCAACTTCCTGCGCAAGAGTATTTCCAGCAAAACAACTGACCGCCGCGACCATTAGTATTGTGGCGCCTGCCATGAGTATATTAAAAAGAGTCTTCATAAAACACCCTCCTTTGGGGTTTAAAGTGAATATTTAGATGTATAAGCCATTTCATATCTTCCCCCGTGCGCCGCTAAACAGGTAGCGTAGTTGTAACACTTATCTTTCATTACTGGTTCCTCAGTTGGCAAAATCCATATATCTGAACGAGTGATGACGTTGCTATCGCCGCCGATGTAACAACTGCTATGCAATAAATTCCATCAGTCGGTATGACAAAATCAGAGCCGTTTACATTGGTGCATGACGATCCTGCCGGTGTCGTAACTGTGCTTGTTGCACTACCTGAGACAAGCGTTCCGGTTGTCCATATTTTTAACCCTGCCGCTCCTGCACCGGAAGTCACCGGATATAATCCAATGGTAAAATTAGCAGCGGGAGCTGTGGCATTAACCGCGACAGAGGCCCTTATTCTTAGTTTCGTCGTGACCGTACTGACCGAGGGGAAATCTGCTCCTGCGATATAATAAAAACATATTGGATAAAGTACACTCCCACCGGATACCACCCCGGCACTACCGTTGGATAGCATGTACGTCCCCGCTGCCTGTGCTGCGATAATACTGCATGATCCCTCGAATAACTGCCTGTACGATGCAAGCGGGGCGGTTGACCATACCGGGGCTGTTGCTGTTCCTGCGCTGATTAAAACCGATCCAGCAGCAGCAGCCACAAGGCGCGATGGTGTCGCGGGTGTCGCTGTGCTTGAAGCATAAAGCAAATCGCCTATCGTTGTCAGTGGATTATTCATTATGTAGGTAGGTGCGGTCAAAGACGTTCCCCATGCCGATCCAGTGGAAACTACCACCCCAGCGCCGGGATATGAAGCTATGCCCGGAGCTATCCAAGAACGCGTGCCGCCAGTAGTAGACGAAAGTACATAGCCAGAAGTTCCGGGATTTCCAAGCACAGGTTCATACACCCCAGAATGATTGTGACTGCTTGCCGATGCCCCAACATCTGTATACGTCAACGACCTGTTTGCGGATAGATCATAGCCATTTATTGTTCTGGTTGTCGGTACACCGCCAAGGCCAGAAAGAGTAATAGCCGCCGCCGCGCCCGAAACATCAGCACCTACTTCCGTATAGGTATACGTCGGTTTCGTCGCCGCTTTCGCCCATGCGTAAATACCGGAAGCCCAATTTCCCCAGCCATAGGCGGTATTCCAGTTTGCAAAGTTAGTGCCATATCCTATAGTGTCGCCTTTAATCTTTGTTTCTATTCCCGTTGTATCGTTTAATAAAGCAGTTACTAAATCCGTCTGTGCCGTAAGTGTTCCGCCGATCCCTCCCCACGAAGCACCCCCACTAACCGGTACAGGGTATTGACTATAATAAATTTCCGCTGTAACTCCCGAAATATCCGAAGATACCGTTATCGAATCGTTATTCTGAATATGTGTAATAGAAGAGCCAAACACATTAGGGATAGTCCTGTTTGCGGCAATCGGAATAAGCGCCAATAATTGGTTATTGAAATATATTGACACGTTGACAGCAGCGTTTGGATTTATGACTTTCATTCCATCAACGAAATTATCACTGGTAGCCTTGTAAAGCAAAACAGGCACACCGGCAGTTGCGGTTGTCGCTTTTCCAGAACTGCCATACGACATTGTTGCAAGAAGAAGAACCATCAGCATCTTTTTCATACATTTCCCCTTATGGTATAGATTCAACTAAAATCCAGTTAATTACAGAGTTATCGGCAGCACCCGCCGAACTGTTAATGGTAAACGATGTGCCATTTATCTGAGTATAGGATAAAAAGCCCTGCGTTCCAATCGCCGTAGCGCACGTTAGAAACACCCGCGTGTTTGCAGTAACCGACGTATTTGCCACGGCGATAGTACCACCTACAAGCGTGGCCTGACCGATGCGGGAATTTGTGCCGGTTTTGATTCTTACTCCACCGCCGATAACAGGAAAATCAAGATTGCCGTTGCATATCACCGTACCCGCCGAGTCCTTGACAAAATAGCTGACCGTTCCCTTTGTGGTATCTCTAAAATTCGACTTAACATTAGCATCCAATCCATACCCGGCCAATGGCGTTGCCTCGTGTAGAGAGATTGTTCCGGTACTCGCGAATATATTCTGTGTTACTAAGTTTGGAACTTCAACTACCACCGAGTCCTCACGCAACCTCATTGCCTCTATGGGTACGGTATTATTTGCCTGTACCAATAATCTTATAATCGAATGACTGTTTTCCCCACCTGCCACGATATCCATCACCCGATAATAAGCGTTAGTCGTTGGGAAATTCTGTGCTTGATAAACGCATATAATTGACGAATCAACACCGGACGTATACGTCTGCAAATCAGTAAGTCCGACTGCTCTATAAATATTTATTCTTGAAGTCAAGGTCGCTAAAGGCGCCGAAATTGACGTACCGAAATATCCGGTGCGCGGTCTCGTTGCTCCGTTAGCTCCAATATCGTAAGAATTATCCGTCACGGCGATAAATCCTGCTTTTGTAAATCGCCATATGTTTGTTTCCGTACCGGCAATTTTTACATTTATCGTTACTCCGCCGTCCATCACTCCGGCATTCGGCGCGTCAATGTATCCCTGTATACCGCCGTATTGCGCCGGGTTCCCGCTATCATTCTGTGCGTAAAAAGCAACACCTGATGCCGCTTGTCCAGCACCATTGACTTGCCGGTATAGATCAAGGGCGTTAGCGTTTCCGCTTGAAACCTGTAGAGCATCAGTACTACCTGTCAACTGAGGAGAGGCTCCAAGTTTCAATGTATTAGACATTCCAACGATTCCGGTAAACGAAGGGGCGCTCAATGGTGCCGCTCCTAAATCGCTTAATATTTCCGCTTTTGTCCGCATGGCAAGACGGCCATCCCATAGCACGCAAATTGAATCGCTGGAAGTTGCCTTGTGAGGGATACCGGAAAAATGTGCTGCACGCAGAGCACCACTATCATCTATAAGAATACTCGTTGAGCACTTTTTCGCCCACAGACCATCCCAAAATTTGCCCGTATCGCTGAGGACAAGAGGCACAGTCACACTATCGTCAATCTTAGTTCTGTAACCACCACCATTTAATGTTACGCCTGCGATGCCGGATAGATACAGATCGTTTGACAAACTATAGATTTCCAACCGAGCATCTTGCGCGGCGATCCTCCCCCACGGACCGTCATAATAATTCTGGCCGAAGGTTATGTAGTTATTGTCAATAAACGGGATACCTGCCGCCCGACTGTATAAACTGTCAAATGTCCACCAATTTACTGTATAATTTCTTGGCACTTTTGCAGTGCTATCCGCTGTCAATCCTGCAATCGACCTCAGATATGAAGACCACAAATACCCACCGAGATATTTTGATCCGGTACAACTGTCATAATGGTCCGGTAAGTGCGAAAGCATATTCCATTCGATATGAGATGTAACGGTATCAGCTTTATTTGCTTGAATTGCATGCTGAGATTTTATTGATGTGTCGGCTTTAAAACAATTCCCTATACTGTCAAGCCAAGTATAGACACCTCCGATCTGGTGCAAAGATCCTGTTGCCGGACTGGGGAAAGGAATGCCAGCCCACAGACCAGCATCCAAAGCAGTATCGGTTTTATGTGAACTGTCAACCTTGAAAAGAATATCAGAATTTTTTATCGTATCCCATTCAGCGTTAGCTGGCCACCCTGTAGTCAGCGGGCTAACAAGAAATTTATTATGTAATGCACTCGAATTGGCTAATAGTGTATCCCAGTTTGATATTATAGGTGTAAATTGACCATTTTTACCAACAATAAGCGATCCATTTTTAATACGTAACGCCCCTATAGATGCAAGAGAGGCAGACCAATTCAAATGATAATTCCACACAAATTGATTAGTACTACCATCCCATGTAAAATCATAAATTCTAGGATAGCCCGATGTTCCATATAGAGGCATGGCAGGTATACCCTTATTCCGAATACCTATCACCTCTACCGCCCTCGGATTATTCGTGCCCGATGTACTGACATCGCCGGTATCAACAATGGTGTCACGAGCATGATTTGCATATACTGAAGCATGAGAAGAATCGGGAACAAGCGGTTCCCCATTCTTATAATAATTCCCCGTGGTATTATAGCCAAGCGTGGAAAAGAGAGAATCAAAAGCCCAGATACCGGCAGTGTAATTTTTCGGGACCTTGCCCGTGGAATCGGAATAGGGAGTGGTGATAGCAGTAACCGCAGTCTGCGCGTGTATAGTTGTGTCCCATGTATGTCCGCCGTTTAAGCGGGAATCCTTTGAAGAGTCCGAGGTGTCGGAGTGAGGAGTGGTGATAGCAGTAACCGCAGTCTGCGCGTGTATAGTTGTGTCCCATGTATGTCCGCCGTTTAAGCGGGAATCCTTTGAAGAGTCCGAGGTGTCGGAGTGAGGAACGGTAAAAATGGTGTCGCGGTGAGGAAACCCATTCACGTCGAATTTTATTCGAGCACCTGAAAGAGAGGTATCCCTGAGTTTCCCGCCGTGGGGCCCCCATATCTTGAGCCAGTACGTCGCGAGCGTATCGATCTGCTGCACGTATCCGAAGGCTAACACTGGAAAAAGAAAGATTAAAATCAGTTTTCTCATGGTGTTCCGCCGCCTGTTCCGTCAAAGATTTTTACCAACATCCCGTCAATTGTTCCATTATCAAATAGGCCGTACAAAATGCCGGGTTGTGCGAGCAGCCAGTAAACGAGTAGTTTCCCCGTCTGTACGGCCGGCGGCGCACTGAGTCCGTTCAAAATCAAAACCGTCATTTCGCCGGATATATCGTACTGCTGGTTTAAAAACATCCAGGCTGAACCGTTCCATTTTAAATACCCGATCGCCTTTGGGGTAATTAATGGTTCAAACGATCCACTTACTGTACCGCTTTGCAGGACCACCGGCGCCGGCCCTTTTCCTGCGACCGTCTTCGCCGTTGCCGCCGCCTGCAATTGCAGCGCGTTAATAAGCCCCATCAAAGCTGTTACCTTCTGCCAGAGCTGTGCTACGGCAAGGGTGACGTCTTTCGGAGGCCGGTCTATTATGGTTGGTCCGTTCATGGAATTACTATCGCTCCCGAATTGTTTTTAACGTCTTCGTAATAATACAAAAGCGCGTCAAGGGATATTGCTTCGGCAAATACCCGAAGATCCGATATCTCTGTATTCGCCTCTACGGTTATTGCGATCGCTCCGCTTGCCGTTATTCCAGTTGCGTAGTATAAATTCCAGCTGTAGATCGAGCCGTAGAGGGTTAACGATACCGGTGTATTCCCTATTTTAAGTGTCGCGGTACCCTTTGCCCAGAGAAAAAGACTTCCGCCCGTCAGCGAAACGACGGGTAGTGTCATGACGCTGGCCGCGACTACCTTTATTGCGGTATTTGCACCGCCTTCAGGTCCTGTGGAAAATTCGTAATCAGCCATTATTTAACCTTATGAAAACTTACCGCCGACAATAACGTGCTTTGTCAAGTCAAATCTTCCCTTTGTTCCCGGCGCAAAAACAAAATCACATGCTGATACTGGCGGTATATATTCCGGGTCCATTGGACTTCCGAACAGAGTAACGGTATCACCTATCATCTGTACTGTTGAAAGGTAGGTTGATCCCGGTATAAGCGGAGTTACAACCGCCGTCCATTGAGCAAAAGTTATTGTTTCCCCGTTGTTTGTAGAAAACAAGGGCCAAAGATAAATCAGCGCCGCACATTCAACTATAGTTGGAGCGGGAGAAAAAACCGGCGTTATCGCCGCTCCAGTGGTTCTGTTTATTATTTTACTCATAATCCCCCTTATAAATACTCATCCAGAAAAGGGTGTCTGCCAGTTCCGCCTGCCAGGCCATTTCGTTGTTTTCCGACAACTCAGGCCCGGCCGCTTCGTCCTTCTGGACGTAATACTGCTGGCGCTGGGTTATGATATGGTCGCCGGTATTCGAAACTATCTCGAGCTGGATCCGGTTTCCCTGTACTTTTCGATCGGTTTTCAGGTCGCCGGCGGTTTTAAATATGTCCTTTATTGTTGTCGTCGGCGTTGTCTGTTCGCCGTTAACGTAAAGATTAAGGTTTATCTCGAGGTCGCTTGGAAACCCCGCGACATCATATCCGGCCTGACCACGGTTCGCAGGATCGAGCGGCCGCATATAGATATGACTTAATAAATGTTCAAGTACTTCGTGTTCGTACGTTCCGCAGTCTTCCATGAGGCTGACGCTACGCTGTATCTTATTCCCCGATATCCCGGTCCAGGAGTACGACATCCCGGACCCGGCTTTCCCGGGCCTTGTGGTTACGTCCCACCATTGGCCGGTTTCAAAATCAAGCACCAGACCACGCAGGAGAGCGTTGGAGTCGGAGATAAGTAGCACGCCCACGCGAGCCTCAGGGAGCGGCATATCGTCGCAGGGAAGCCCGTAAGGGCCTATTCCCTGCTCTTCCTCAACGATACCATGACGGACACAAGCGTCTGCATGCGGGCCGCTCGCCGTCGTCGGACCGTAAATCGATATGCCGTTAAATGGGTCATAAAGAATACTCAGCCCATCCTGAAAGAGTTCAATGGTTTTCAGCATGCGGTCTTTTAAAAGGTTCTCACCGAGAGTCGTACCGTCGTAGATGCGCACTGCCGGCTCTCCGGTCACAACATAATCCGTACCATCCGGAAGGCGGCAGATAGCGGAATAGTCTTTTATTCCCACCTGGTCTTCCTGGTCGTACTGTCCGGATATCAGGAAAATAGAGATGATGCCGTTTATATCCTTGGTCAGCCAGGTATTGATCGGCACCTTTACGCGGTAATTAGCGCAGTAGATAATTACGAAATCAGGAAACCCGCGCAGGGCTTTGATCGGTTCTTTTGTCCTGAGAAACTGATACGATGGGTTGTAACTTCCTATCAAGTATTCCTGCCCCTGACCTATGTTCGAATAGTAACAAAGTGTATCGTCACGCAGGTCGGCGAAGGAAAAACCCGGCACGATACAGAATGTGTCAACAGAAGGAAATGGCTGCCAGAAACGGTGCATAAGGGAAAAATTAGTTATTCGAGGCCGCATATCTGCGTCGCTGGTGAAGTCTGCTGCTGACCGGCATACGGGGTCAAGACAGGCGGCGGTTGAGGATATCGACTCAGAAACGACGGCCGTGACCGTCGCAGCGGTAAGAAGGGCGGCAATAACGGATCTGTGACCGCCGGCCCAGAAGATTGTCTTTCCAACATCCGAGCTGGTAAAATCAGCTCCCACGGTCTTCGTGATTGTCGTTCCTGCCTGGCTGGCGGTAATTACCCTTATTCCCCCGATAGTTGACGTATCGCCACCGATCGCTCCTGCTATTGGTGTGTTTGATGAGACAATGTTTTCAAATACAGTAACTGAGTTTGGCGAAAGATACGTGTCGATAGTGAGTTGTACACCATTCTGCAAAAGTAATTTGCTTCCGGAATCACACTGTTGAAAAGACCCGTCAGAAGATACGAGGGTCTTTTCGCTTGATAAATTTCCTCCGATACGTGCTCCGGTCGTTATTGTTCCCTGACTTACATCACAACCTAAAATACTGGCGCCGATATCGGTGCCTCCCACTGCGGAGGCAACGGTAAATCCTATTGTTTGTGTGACCCAGGTCCAAGAAATTAAAAAATGGTCCTTTTCAAACCTGCACAAAAACCCAGATGTTTTAAATGCGTTGTTGTTCGCAATTATCTGGGCGATATCGTACATTGAGGTACAAGATGAAAAATCTAATCCTGATACTTCATACACTACACCTGAGTTCGCGTTTCTTATTCCAAACGCTCCATTGTGTATTCCCGTCCATCCCGAGTAAATATCATAAGGGGCAACAAGCGCGGCACCGGTAATTTCAGAAACCCGCGAGTACGGAGTACAACACGCAGCGAATAAATCAATGTCAGTACCAGAAACACCTGCCGATGTGTAGCCAAGCGAACCTGTATTGGATGAATTAACTAATACAAATTTATTCGTCGCGTAACTGAACACAACATTAGTTCCTGCAACATTTCGAAGCGCGGCATTAATTACTTCCGCCACTTCGGCCATGGTATTACAAGAACTGAAATCAAGCGCGACAAGTGAATACGAAACACCATCAACACTAAAGGTTATTGATCCATCGATTATTGCTTTCCATGCTGTAATCGCATTATAAGGTGAAGTGAGCTTTCCCCCAATTATCACAGCCCCCTGAATGGTCAATAAAAAGGCTTTGGCGACTGGGATGTCAGCTTCCCAGATAAGCTGTTCCTCGTTGTTCCGTTCGCCGTTGATCGGGTTGATGCCTGCAATGCCAATATCAAGCGTACGGTACCGGGTGTAGTGGGTATGGTGCCACTGTTTATTGCTGCTCACGTCGACCGGGATTGCCATATTGCCGACGGAAAGCATATTCGAAAAGGTCGGCGTCGTTACGGTCCCGGTACCGTTCTGGCATTTCATAGCGGTCGAACCTATATCAGTACCGCTCGGGCCCGCGCTGGTTACCGTCAGTGTGTCACCTTCCTGCGGCATGGTGATTATAAAATGATCTGAAGAAAAAACACAGAGGGCGGTCGGTATACATCCCTGAAGGCCCGCTTGTATCCTTGCCGCGACATCGGGCATGGTAAGAACGCCGGTAAAATCAACGGCGACCACATACGCGGTACCGTTCAGGGTTATGGTAAACTGGCCGTTTGTTATACTCGCCCAGGCATTCGGTACGTTATATGGTGCAGTAAGAGCTGCTCCTGTGAGTATGGAATAGGTCGTCGTTGCATCCCCGACCGGCCGCGGGGCGAATACTTCCGTATAGTCGACGCCATTAACATCGGCGGGTAGTGGGCCTGTTTCGTGTTCAACAACAGACCCGGCTGTGTTCCGGTCCCGCGTATCGCCCTCTCCGCTTATTCTTGATAGGGTGTAGATGTATTTATAGCCGTACGTGTTGACTGCTGATTGCGCGACTTCAGTAAGGAATGTGGTTGGAATAGGGCTGTTTACCTGCCAGAAATAATATGGCGATTGTGTGAGATCCAGCCGGTATATTTTCCCGTCGCAGACGATAAAAGCGTAATTCCCCTGCTCGATGATAAATGATTTTTTATTTGACAGTTGAGCCTGCGATACGTTGAAAGCCTGGACATAGGAGCTGACTTCCGGGCTGGAAATAAAAATTCGAGTATCGATGTGAAGAATTATCTTCTTCTGTGTTATGTGCTTCTGCGTTCCATTGACCGGACCGCGAACATAGCCGGCAGTACCGGTCGCGTGGGTGGCGGTCGGATAGGTATGCCTACTGGCCTCCACTGTTATCTGTGTAGTCCCGCCACATGCGGTTATGAGTTCCGCGTTGCCGTCGTCGTAAACGAAGTAATTGCCGATATCCGCAGAAGTAAAATTGGTGCCAACAGATTTTGTTATTACTCCCGCTGTTTTTGAAAAAGTATAGCCGGTCCGTCCCGAAAGGGCAGGTAGCCTTGTTGACGACCAGAGACGACACCCCGGTACCGGCATCAGGTATTTAAGAAAGGAGATGTACCCGTTTGATTTTGCGATGGCGTTCTTCGGTATTGTAGAGGCTGGAATATCATTAAAAACGCCGGCGGCAAAGGGTTTAGCGACCGGCAACTGCGTGCGTGTTACCGCCTGTTCGTCCTGTAAAACGGTATGTGGGTCAAAGGTTTTCACCTGATTGCCTCTTTAGCTACCACCATTACGGTAATAATAATCGCTCCGATAATAGTCGTTGCCGGAAATATTAAAAACCACAGCGGAACGCCGTGTTTCCAGCACCAGTAAGTAACCGGTCCCCACTTTTCAAGGTATACTTTTTCGAATTCAGTCACATGGGCCTCGGTATTACTCTGTTGTTCTGCAGCTGGGCGCTCCGGCGGAAGTGTGCCGCGAACCGCGCCTTTGTCTGCCTGTCGAATTGTGTTGAAAGTGCGCTCTTCGCGCCGTTCGCTACCGCCTGCATATACCCGACAACGTAATCCTCGATCGCCATCTCAAAATCGGTCGGCACCATAAGGGGAATACTCTCCGACACCAGCCGCGGGGCCTTCCATAAGAACTCCACAAACCATTTTGTATTGGCGTCGCCCGGGTCGAATGGAAAAGTAACGTGCGGCGGTGCATCGTCTACCGCGGGCATCGATGCGACGGCCACCTCAGATATCACAAGACGGGTCGATTGAAGGCTGTAGGGGTTCTGGTCGGCATACAATGCCGGCTGGGACATCCAGGTGATTGTATCGTCGTAGCCGCCTTCGGTGGTATCGACGAACACCCGCCGGATAATGTCGGCAAGGAAAGTATAGGTGGTACCGTTTATTACTTTAACAATAGCTCCGCACGACAGGTTCGCGGCGACTATATCGTACTCGTAAGTACCGGCAACCGTCTTAAGATACGGCGGAAAGCCCTGGTTGTCCGTACCTCGGTAGATGCGGTCCTCACCCAAAGACGCGATCAGCTCGTCGCGGCCAAGCTCGATAATGGAAAGTATAGACCGTTTTCCTGTGGATCTATTCCAACCACTGGGAGCTCGTGCGACGAGCCGATCGAGAAGCGTCTTTGTACTCATGTTACCTCTTCCTCTGCCGTGGGTGCGGGTGCGGTGGTTTCCGCACTCGCAGGAGTGGACTTGGAAATAAGGTCGAGTTCTGCCTTGTTGACTATCTTAAGGAGCTCGCCCTTTTTAATCCGCTCCGGATTTTTAATTCCAAGTAGTTTTGCCTGGTCTTTCAGCTGTTTCCACGTGATCGGCTTTTCATGTGGATTGGTGGTAATAAGCGGGAATGTTGTCGCAGGCGCCTTCTTTGTCGCCGCGATCGCCCGCAGTTCTTCGCGTTTCTCCGGCGGGAGTTTAAGGATTGCATTAATGATAGCTTCCTCTGATACCGCCGCGGGCGCAGCTGCGACCGGTGATTGTATGTTGAGCTCGTCGAACTGGCGCATGGTTTCTTTTTTAATGTCCTGGAATTCGACGCAATCGGTCCATCCGTACCTTGACCTCTGGGTCGCTTCCGTCCATCTCTTGATAAGCGCCTGGACCTGTGGCGACTTGATGCGGACGGTAATAGGACGGATGGAATAATTTTTGTAGTTGTGCTCGTTAATATCGGTTTCCGCCTGCTGTTTCGTCGAGAATGTTGCTGGGAGCATGCGGCCTGCAGGAGTGAATATTGCGAATTCTTCGGCGTCGACCGTGATTATCTTTTCAAAGATATCAAGCTCCCTCTTTGCAAGTTCGCCCGGGAATACGCCGTTTCCCGTATGGAAGGCGAGAAGATTGAACGCCCGGCTTTTTGCGTAATGGTTATCAATAATCACCAGCCGGTTGTGCCAGAAGGGATCGTCGGGCAGGTAGAGCGCGGCAAACTTCTCCTGGCCGAGCTCGTATACTTCAAAACGTCCGGCCGCCCTGTCGCCGGTCTTCCATTCCGTTATTACGTCCGACACCTGCCGCGTTCCGTTGTATTCCATGTGGACGGAAACACCGAACGGCCCGGAAATGTGACGGGAATAAAACATGGGCGCCCGGGTGCGGACCTCAAAAAAGTTGATACCCGCGGAAAGGGCTTCCCTGAACTTTTCCGGTATGTTTGACATACCGCCGAAAACCATACCCTGTTTACTGCCTGTGATGGCTGTCATACGCCATTCTCCCTTGGGCCTTTCGAGATTGCCTGTGGCAAGCGAGAAAGGTTGCTACAGTTCAAACCCATAAGCCCGGTTAATTGTGAATAATGTTTCATGTGAAACAATAGGGAGAGCTGCCCGAAAGCAGCCCCCCTTGATTGTCCGTTATGGTCGATCAGGTTACGGTAACACGCGGCGTGCGGCCGACCGGTGTAATCCACGAACCCTTATACACCAGCGTCTTGCTGGCGCCGTCTGCCTGCGAAGCACTGTCAAGATCCCAGAAGGGGATCTGGATGCCTTCGCCAAGGTAACCGGCCCGGCCTACGATCTGCTCGTATTCCGTGGTTTCCTTCAGGCGGGTGTTGAGCGGATCCATCAGGTACTCGAGCAGCGCATTGGCCCCAAGGCCGATCACGATGTCGTGTACGTAGTTGGTCGACCCTGACACGGCGCTCCATGCGCTGTTGTTCCGGTCGTCGATGTTACCCGGCAGAACAAAGTTGAATTCCAGCGTATAGCTGCCGAGGGTCCCGCCGATCGTGAGCGTCGGCGCTCTCATGTTCTCGATGAGGATGAGGGAACCGAAGCGGCCGTATTCGAACGGAATTGCGGGCCGATCCGGGCTGACGTAGTTCGTGACGCTCTTGAAATACTCTCCGAGGCTTCCGGTCTTGTTCGCGTTCAACATCCACGCTTTGACGCGGGACGGGACGAGTACGGGATAGCTCCACTGGTCGTCCATCATGATCGGGTCGATCATGAGGCCCTGGCGGGCATACTCTTCCATGTAGAAGATCGTGTCGATGTTGAAAAGGTTTTTCGGGGTCGAGCCGGTGCCCGATGCCGCCATGATTGCCGCTGCGACGTTCTCGACAAACGCCGTCGCTCCGCTGTAGTAGCGGGAAGAATACCAGCCGTTGGAGTCGACTGCGCCGTCCGTCTTGGTCGCGGCGTCTTTGTCCCACGCCGGCAGGTTGGTATCATCCAGGTTGGGGATGATCCAGTTGGGGTTCGGTGTCTGGGAAAGGCTGGTCGGGGTCCACGTGAGCTCTTCGGACCTGCGCAGGCAGATCGCCTGGTGGATGCGGAAGTCGCGCAATTCAGCGAAGAACTCCGACAACTTCGGGTCTACCATCGCATTGACGTTCAGATAGGCCGTATCATTGTAGTTGTATCCCCAGTTCCAAAACTTCGTGCCCTTTTTCACTTCGTTGTAAAACGCCTCGGTCCAGAGCAGCTTGAATCCTTCTTCGTTTCCAAGCACCGTCTGAGAGGTACCCCAGCGCGGGGCCTCTTTTAACGGCTGGATCATTGCGAGACGTACCGACTGACCGGCACCCGAACCTGCCGGCGCGGAGTCGTCGGCAGTCATAAATACACCTGCCTTCTCCACGTTCATGATGTTTTTATCCATCTTCATTGCAGTCTTCAGTACGGTAAAAACTGACGGTCGAATGGAATTTTCGCGCAGTTTTTTATCGTAGAGGATCTTACGAATACCGGTCGCTCCGATATCCGACAATCCCTGCGGCGTTCCCACCACTGCCCCTGCTTCGTTGCAGTTGCAGAAGATGTTTTCGGAAAACGCAGAGCCGAACATTGCGTATACCGCATGATAAAGCACGCTAAGAACAACGGCTATCAGGCGGATACCGAGATATTTCATTTTGAACAACATAAGAATTCTCCTCATTTCTTTTTTTTGGTGATGAAATAGCTGTTAATTTCATCATCACCCATCTGTGCATACGTCTTCATGAGCTTCCGCAGCTTTGTTTCTTCGCCCTCATTAAACTCCTCGAGGGGTTTTTTCATAAGGCGGAAGAACTCTTCGACTGACACATCATCATGGGCGGTGATCGGTACTGCCAGCTGAGACGGTACCTCCGGCGCGAATTGCTGTCGATGTTCGAGTCCCCGATTGATAGCATCCTGGTCGCCGTTTGCCTGCTGCTGCGGGGTCGGGGTACTGGATGTTGTATATAACTCCGGATGGAGTTTCCGGTCCAATGCGAAGGCTTCTTCGTACGGGAGCGGCTCAACGGCATGGGTAACAGGGTTAGGTTTCCGGTAAGTGTTTCTTACCTTCCGTACGTTATAGATACGGAATAGCGACTGGATGTCCTCGGGCGGCATCGCCTTTACGGCATCCATGACGGTGCGAAGGGTTTTCCCGTCCGCCGAATTCTGGTCAAAATACTGGTTGATAAGGGTTGATACTGCCGGCATGAAACGGCCGGCGGCATCGTAAATTTCCTTTATCCCGTTTATCTTTGCCAGGTTATCAACGAACGCAACGTATTCTTTCTCAACCTCTGCCACCGGCTTTTTCGTCTTGAAAATACCGGCGGTTTCAGGGTTGGACTGAAGCATGTCGATCTCGTTATACTCCCTCTGGACCGGGTCTTCCTGTGGTGCCGCCGCTGGTGCGGTCGGTGCCGGGGCCGGTTTCGGGTTTCTGAGGGCTTCAACCTCTGCGAGATGTTTCTTTTCAAGTGCCTCGGTGTGTGCCGCGACACCATCAAGATACTTCTTTTTTGCCGCAGGGTCGAAAAAGTCGACATCTTCGGAGCTCGGAAGCGGTGGTACCACAATATCTCCTGCCGCTGGTGCGGCGGGTGCTGCTGGTACCTTTTTCTGCAGCTCATCAACCTGCGTTTTTAAGCGCTGGTTTTCAAGCGCGAGCTGCTGGCCCGCCTTCTCCATTGCGGGAATACGTTTCGTTTTATGGAATTCAATAACATCGTCCGCGCTTTTCTTGCCCTTTATCAGTTCAAGGATGGAATCCTTCAACGTCCTGTCTTTCGTGGCATACGTCCCGAGCTCGCTTCGTTTCAGAGTTATAGTTTCCTCTGTATCGTCCGGTACTGGTGCGCCGGGTTCCGCTGGTGCGGAGGCGGGAGCTGGGGCCGGTGCTTGGGGCATGCCGGCTTGTCTTTTCGCTTTAAACTGGCGTTCGAGTTCGGTCAGCTGCTTTTCGTCCATTGCAAGTATCCGCTCGATACGTGAGGGATCCGGCAACTTATTGATTGCGGCTTTAAGTGAGTCGACGCCCTGGTCCGCCAGTATCTGCGCAGACTCCGCAACAGGATCAACGGGAGCGGCGGCTGGTGCCGGTGCTGCCGGTGCTGTGGGTGTGACCGCGGGTATTACTGGTGCTCCCTCTTTTTGGGGGTTTGCTGGAGCTGTCGGGGCAGCTTCGTTTGGATTAGACATGATGTCCTCCTGGGCCATGGGCTGCCGGTTGTACGGGAGCTGGTGGCGCTGGTTGGGGTGGTGCCGGTGGCGCTTGCGGTACCGCTGCTGGTGCTGGTGCTCCCTGCGGCGGCGGTAACTGCCCTTGTGGGGCAGGCCCGGGTACTTGTGGTACTCCTCCGGGCGGCGGCAGTTGTGAACGTAAATTCATATTTGTTATTTCAAGATCAAGAAGGGCGTTCTCCAATTCCTTATTCCCTATAACGTCGAGCATCTCTTTCTCTTCAGGCGAAAAGGAATCAATGAGCTGCGCTGTTTTGGTAAGGATATAAACGACGGTCGCGGGCTTTGCCTTCCCCTGTGATATGACCGTCTGTAGATAATCGTTAAGGAGCTGTAAATCTTCCAGCTTTTTTGTTGGCGTCTGTTGAATGTCGCTGATGATTACTTTGTGCCTCATGCGCAGGAGCTGGGAAGCGTCGTTTTTAATCCCTGTGCCTCCTCCGGGGATCTGTACTTTCTCGTTGAATGCCCCGGTTTTCTTCCCACCTTCCGAACTGAATTTTCTTTCGACTCCCTCGATCGAATACTGCTGGCCCGCCTGCAGGAGATAGCATTCGAACCACTGGTTCCAGAACTGACGCAATGAATAATGGATTGTATAGAGCGCCTGGTCGCTCTGCGCCTTTCTCATTTTAAACATATAGGCGGCTTCGTGTTTTCCATCAGCTTCTCCGCGGGTCGCAGCGTTACTCTTCTGAATATGGGGAAGGAGTACGGTAAGTATTTCCTCCATGTAATGATATGTCTCTGCGTTAAAGGGAGATGATTGGACTGGTTTTGATGGAACGCGGCCCTCGTCGGCAAGAAGCCCGGGCCTGACTGCAAATACTTTGGTGGGGTCGTTATGGTTACGCTTGAAGTCTTCCGCTACCTCTGGGCTTTCGAATCCATCCGGATCGTAGTATTGAGCGCCGCCGCCCCCATCCACTTCCTGTTTGTACCTTATCCGCGCCATTCCCTGGTTGATATCGTCCTGGGAAGATTTTACAAGGTCGATCAATGAGTGGGGCTCTCCATTCACCCGGTCCGCGGACCAGACAATAAAGGGTATCTGGTCTACCTGCACTTCAGTGGGTGACTCGTCAATAACGTCCATAAAGGAAAGGGTGGGGCAGATAACTGTTTTGATACACTGGCGCTTGTCTTCGGTCGTTTCCTTTATTGCGTACGGGTCCCATCTTCCCTGGCCGAATTTCTTATTAAGAAAATCCATCTTCGCCCGGGCGTCGAGCGGGTTTTGAGGCGTCCCCTGTGGTATATCTATCTGGCCTTCCGGATGCAGATAGAATTCTCGTTTCTGGTGGGTGGTGACCATACGGTACCGGTTAATCAGGTGCAGAGCAGTACCCCAGCGGAATTCATCACCTTCAAGGAATGGTGTCGGGCCGTTCGGTGTGCCGTACTCCGGTATGCTGGTTTTATAAGCGGATATAAGCTCAGATATCTTTTGGTTACGGTTAGCGTAAATCTCTTCAACGTCTTCCGGCATCAGGATAATTTCTTCCCAGCATTCACGGCAGTCGCGGGTATACATCGAAAGCCACATAGGGGTCGGCCACCACATATTCGGAAGACATATTTCAATACCAATATTCCCGAGTGGATGGTATTTCGTATTGATTATGATCTTTGCCACTGCCTGAAACACCAGACCGGCCCGGACAATCTCGTAATAGGTGGTGTCCCAGTCGCAGAGTTCCTTGTCGGAGTACATTGCGTTCTTTGCGGTTTCAGTAAGGCTGGTCACCTCTTCGTTAACGGGGTAGAATTCGGGGTCAAAGGGGGCCTGCATGATACCGCCGGCAACAAGGTCCACGTACGCCTTGGAAATATTGTACGTGTTCAATCCACGGTTCTGGCTGTTCATGTATGCAACGAGTTTCGGGGAATACTGGCCCAGACCGTATTCGGCATCGAGGCCGACGTAGTATCTCCAGTTCTCAATACAGCGCCTGAATTTCCGGTCGTGGAAGTCCCTTGCCCTATGCGCATTGATATAGAGCTCGCCTACGTGTGGGTCGAATTTGTGCTCGGCCTTCGCCTTATCGATCGCGTTCTGGGAGATAGGCATTTTACTTACCCTCTCTTTTGTTCCACTGGTTCTCATGCGCGGTCGCGCCACATTTGAGACACTGGACGACAGCGAGAAGCCGACCCATAGGATCATGCAAAAAGTCTATGAGGGTCCACCGGCAGAAGGGGCACTGTTCGACTTTTCCGAATTTATCTTCGAATGCCGCTTGCCGATCCGCCGGCGTTGAGTCGTCATAATTCAATTCAATGGCTGAATGGCTGAAGTCCATTGCCACCCGGCTATGGGTCTTTGAGTATTCGTAGTTTGATAAGTTCTGGCCGTTCATTTGACTATCACTACCTCGTCGTAATATTTAATCCGGCCGGTCACCTTACGCCTGAATACGTTGCCTTCGTCGTCGACCTTGTGCTCCCATAGCGTATTACAGCGTCCACAGAAATGCCGCGCCGTGTTCGGTACATCCACCTGCAGGTCGCCCAGATAGTTGGACCTGCCCCTCCTGCTGGCCTCGCCTTCACAGTTACAGGAGATGCGGCAGAATTTTGAGGCCATGGCTGGTACCTTTTTGGTCCCTTTTATCCCATAAAACGAAAAAGAGGGCGAGACAATTCCTTTTGGGACTTCTTCGCCCTCTTTACGGGAATCCGAAACCATCGGGACAGACGGTACGGAATTTTTCTCATGATAAGCCTTTTTATTGTTTAATCATGTAAAATTTTTCCTTTCCATCTGTCCCGTTTATTGTTCTGTTCCCTGAAATTCCAGTAGAATGCAATCTAAGCGTTTTCCTACCCATCATTATCACACACATCTAAAACGGTCTGCAAGCAGCTTAGTTCCCATCCCTATATCAACCTGGAAAACTATATTACGTGTGTTCCTTCGACTCCGCGCTTCTGGCGATCGCTGGTCCTCTTATTCAACCAGAGCATCGCCTCTTCCAGCTTGGTAATCGCAATTTCCAGCTTGGTAATCGCAATCGCGTTCTCCCTGCACTTGTACTCCCCCGACTGAAACCCCTGCAGCCGGTCGATCACTATGGCAATAAGGTCCTCGTTATGGCAGCCGTTTACGGCCGCTTCCTGCATCGGCCCATTCTGAAAACTTACTGTTGCGAAATCTGGTGCCACGCAAATGCCTGCCGGCGGCGTGGGCCTTACTGCGTAAACATGACACGCCCCGCCTGCGCCTGGCTCGTCGAGACATATCACCTGAGTGTATCTGTGGGTGCCGATCGTTACTTCTCGCATGGGGTCCTCCTGAAATAGTGGGGCCGGACAACCACGCTCATGGTTGTCCGGCAGGTCCTTACCATTCACATAGCACACATGACTAAGTTAACAGCATGTTTGAATTATAATAAATAAAAAAAAAAGAAACAAGAAGTTTTTTTGGGGGTCTGTTATTTTATCTCTAAGCAGCTCGATACGGGCTTCATCCCTTCCCCTTCTTTCTCTTCCCTTTGGATAATATCAGGGCTACCAGAACCCATTTAGGCAATGTTGGTACGGGACGTTTCATGGAGTTTCCTTTAAATTTAGTTTGTTGATTCTTGTTCTTCTGATATTTATACTTTCAGGATAATAAACAATTTTTTCTTCAAATTCTTTAGCAGAAAAAATAACTATTGCAGATGCAAAAGGTGCTGTGCTATCTGCTTCTCCAAATTTTAATCTTCCCCTAATAAATCTTACTTGTGAAGCAAAAGGGAAAATATAATCGTGTCAATAACTTCTATCTGTTGATGATACAATTAAACAAACAACAATAGCACCTTTCTGTGATTCTTCTAATGCTTTTTTAATCCAATCTCCAGAATGTCCTCCATAAGGGGGATTCATAAAAACAATATCCTTACTCCAATCTTGCTTTACTCCTAATTTTCCGACATTTGATAAATATTGAAACGTATCAGTTATAAGGGTGATATCGTGCATTTGTGGCGGATAGCCGTCGCCCTGTCGTTCCATCACACATACCGCATCGTTCTGTTGATACCAACGATTAAGCAAGTCTATTGCTGAAGCATCCAGCACGCGGGATTCGAGCCTCACGCATGGTTTAGTTTTACATATTTCACACAAACATTTTACTGAACCCATGATTGCCCTCCGGTTTATTTCGGTTTAAATATTATCAGCCAACTATCCTTATCCTTCTTCACAATCGGCTTTTGAGTTGTGATAATCCGCACGCTGTCAAGATTTTTAATGCCGTTGCTTGCTCCGCATATAGTCATTACCGGGTGAGACAAAACGGTATCTTAAATAAATAGTTTTGCGGTATATTTATAATATCCCGTATCTCCCGCAACTACCGGCAGACAAAGCAGAAGCAATATTTTAAGAAAATTCATAGTGACACCTCCTCTATTTCAGTAAATAACAGATAATGCCTGATGTGTTCTTTCGTATTCGGTCACCGCCTCATCACAACAGCCCGGCATTTCGTCACCCCATTCCCATTGGCTTTCACAAAAAGAACAAACTTCTTGATATATTCTGTCAACACTTAATCTCACGGGGTCTTGCGAACTTCGTCCCAAGAACTTTTCCAGCATCAAGCTCCATCCACTGACAAATCTTCCTGAAAGTGTCTATATCCGGAAACTTCCCACCTTCTACTCTCGATAAGGTGGCCGGACTTATTCCGATTTCCTTTGCCGTTTCACGCAAACCCATATCACCACGTTCTCTTCTTAGTGCTGCGCCGATATTTTTCAGCGTTATTTCGCTCATTAACCCTCCTGTTTCATTGCACAAGTAGAACATACATCATTCTGCTTCTGACGTCAATTGAATTCTCCATATCATCAAACCATTTTCCATAAGGGAGGCACTAATGGGCAAAAACCAACATGTAGTACCAGCAGCTGTATAATACTTTTCCACAGACATCTTT
>JBELAA010000010.1:0-20551 GCA_049509315.1 Sedimentisphaerales bacterium
GCACTACCTTCTCGATATGCTCCTCTATAAAATTCCCTTGTTTTTTCGTTGCCATTTTACATCGCCTCGCCTGATTTTTTCGCTCTTTAAAACCTTCCGCCTTTATTTTTGAACGTTGAGCGTTCTATGTTCTTTGTTCTATGTTCTGTATTCTCTGTCCGCTTATTGCCCCCCAGGCGCCGTCTGTTGCGCGTTCTTGGCCCTTTCTGGGGTGATTGGCTCATATCCCTTCTTGTTGAAAATATACTCGCACACAAGCTCAATTTCTACCGCCGGCTGCTCCCCGTATCGGTATTTCGCGTGAAGGGCGTCGTCGCGGTTGATTGGTTTTATATTGCTTTGCAGTATGGTAATCTGGTTATGTTTGTATGTCTTTACTGGTTCCTTCCCGTCGTATCCCCTGAAATTATGCTCCTTGATGCTGCTCAGTTCCTTCATAAACGGCAGTATCCATTCGGTGCCCACCACGGCGTCAACGCTGAATTGCACCACGTTGACATCCCCGTGGCTCATTCGCCCCGTGCACGGTTCCGCCAGCATGTCCTCGGCTTTAATTACGTATTTTGGTTTGTCCTGTGCTACCTTCCATCGCCCCGTTCCTCCGACGGCCGTTGTCACCATCTTGTCGGAAGAAGCAAAACCAATATAAACGATTCGCTTCACCGGCGAATCAAGGATGCTGTGCGACCCCTCGTTCATTTTGCCGGCCGTATCGAGCACGTCCTCGATAATCCAGTAGCCAATCTGCCAGTCCCAGCAGTCCTTCAGGGCCTCCTTAGCGTTGTTGTATTTATAATCTTCCCAGAAATTGTATCCGGCAATGTCGGCGGGATTAATATATGCTGCCGTCGTTCTGGCTCGCTGCATACAAAGCTCCTCCGTAATCCGCTCCGCGTCGCTTGGTCCGCTCCCCACGGCCATCCCCCCCATTCTTGTCCCCTCGGTGGTCTTCGTTACGCTGGCCTTTATTTCCTCGTCTGTGGGACAATCCGCCGCGTTGAGACCTTTTAGCTTCTCGTCTATTTTTGAGCAAAAAACGCGACCGAATTGCGTAAATAAGTTCGATGTCGGCTCATTTGGCTCAGGAAATATCCCGTAATCCAGTAGCTCTCGTTTTGTCCCTTCAATAGACAGATGCTCAATTTCGTTGGCGTCCTGCTCGAACTGCTGCTGGTATCGCTTCTCCACTTCTACCTGGCCGGTCGCAACTGCGATGCCCAGCCGGCTGTCGATATCCTGCCCGATTGGAACGCTTTGCTTTGCTGCCTTGACCCTGAAGCTCCTGCCCATCAGCAATGCCGTCGTAAATACCGCCGCCGCTGCGATAACTATCGCCAGCGGCAAAAGAAGCATCGAATACGAACGTAAAAAAGACAGCTTCTTCAGCCTACCTGAGACAAATTCAGATTTATCTTGCCCATCACTTATCACCCGTATCTTCTGTGCTCTCTATTCCGTTCCGTGTTCTGCGTTCGATAAATAAAATCAAATATCAAAAATCAAATATCAAAAATGCGGAAGAAGAATAATTTACTTTAGTCCGCTTCAACAATTTTGCACCGTATCGGCACGATGCTTTTTGCATTTTTATTTTTGATTTTTCCTATTTCTGCCTTCCGCTTTACGCACCCTGTTTCTCTGACTCCGCGAGCATCGGGGCGTCTTTCCATTTTAATTTCAGATTTAATATAAACCACTGGTCGTTGATTTCATATAAGGAGCTTCCTTTTTTATCGACAACCTTTTTACCGGCTTCGTCTTTCTTTTCAACCCTGCTTATAATCTCTTTGGTCATCGGGTCAATAAGAACATCGCTTCCGTTGTCCAGGGGCTTTCTTACCCCGATACCGCCGGGCATTTGCGCCGTCAAATCCACGGGCCCCGTCTGCAGCTCGAAATTTTCTTTTTGCGTTGTCTTTCCGAACAGCTCGAAAGGACAGTTCCCGTCATAAAATTTATTGATGTTCATCAGCCGCGTAATAACCCCCCATTTGTTCGGGTCGTCTTTTACGCCCGCCGGCTCTATCAGCGACCGAACGTCTGAATAGGGGCAGTACCCCGAAATCGATACCACAAATCCCCTGTCTGCCGTTTGCTCCTGTCCAGTTACGCTCTGGCTGCCGCTCGCGGCACGCCTTGTCGGCGCCGTCACCGGCGCTTTGCCCCCGCTCATCGCCTGCATCATTTGCCTCATCATCCCGTCCATGTCCATCTGCGACGGGCCCTTGCTTTTCCCTCCGCCCGCGCTGCCCGACTGAAACTGATTTTCTCCGAACCTCGCGTTGTTGAGGTCAGGCGAAAAATAAACAGTCATTCCCGTTATAAATAGCTGCTTACGCTCATTGCGCTGTTTGAATTCCGTCTTTATCTTCTCCGTGTCCCCTTTCTTGAATGCCTCGTAAAGCTCTTTCTGTGCCGGATTATTTTTTTCGTTGGGCATAACTGATAACAGCGTCTGGTTCACTAAGGGAACTACCTCACGATATTTGAGTAAATCCATCTCCCTCTTGATTATTGCTTCAGAGGTCGTCGCCCTGTTTTTCTCCGCTTTCAAATCTTCTTCCGCTTTTTTGGCGTCATCCACCACCTTCTTGCTCCTCTCCCTTACCGACGCCTTGTCTCTGTAGCTTGACTGGTCCGTAAGCGTCCTCGCAAATGTAAGTATCGACGCTATCAGGATTAAACACGCCGCCGCGATAAAATACTTCGTCTTTCGAGCCCACGCCGATGACCTCGCCACGCTTTTAGGCAGCAGATTGCTTTCGATTTTCCCAAGACCCAGCGCCTGGACACCTAACCCGTAAACCACCCCGAAATCCGCCACGCTGTCGTGAAACTTCGCCGCAGATACCGCGGCGTTTATTCCCAGACGCTTGAATGCGTCAGGCCTTTCTATCGGCACCTGCAAGCTCTGCTGCAAATACTGCAAAAGACCCCTCATTTTGGTCCCGCCCCCCAGAGCCACTATCCTTGCTATCTTCGAATTCGGATGCGCGCTGGTATAAAATCCCAGCGACCGCTGTATCTCCCCGGTCAGCTCCCCGAACACCGGCTTCATCGCCTGAAGTATCTGCCGCGCGTATTTGCTCATCGGCGCCGTCCTTTTGAGCTTTTCCGCCTTCTCGAAGCTCAGCTTGAACGTGTCCGCTATCGCCTTTGTAAACGCGTTTCCTCCCATCGGTATCGCTCGCTGCCACACGTCAGATTTCGTGCATACCACAAGGTCTGTGTTTTCCGCCCCGATATTGATTACCACCGTCGCCTGCGAATTCGACTTCGTCAAATCCGGCCTGTCGAACACAAGGTAGTTATATAACGCCATCGGCGATATCTGCACGTATGATACCTCCAGGTTTTCCCTGCTGAAATGCTCTAATTCCGACGTTACCACCTCATTTTTAATCGCGAATATTCCTACCTTCGCCTCCGTCGCCCCCTCTTCCGTCATCATCTGCCAATCCCATGTTACCTCCGAGATTTCGAAGGGAATTTGCTGGCTGGCTTCGAATTTGACGATTTCGGGGATACGCTTCTGCTCGACGGGGGGGAGGTTGACAAAGCGGGCGAAACTGTTCTGGCTTGGGACGGCGACGATGATATCATCGCTGCCGACGTCGTTTTGCTGGGCGAACTGGCGCAGGGTCAGGGCGATAAGCTCCTGCTTTTCCTGGTCCTTGACGCCCGTTCCTGAGAGGATTTTGCCGTGCTGAATGTGGTCAAAGCCGGTAACCTCAAGGGTTCCGGATTCGTTACTGAGGCGCATCGCCTTTAATGAGGTATTTCCGATGTCGATTGCCCAAACCGACCCAATTTTTTCCGCCATAACTTGCCTCCAGCATGTCGGCCTTTAGCCGACAGAGCAGTTGAGTATTTGAACAGGGGAACAGTAGAAAAGAAACAAATGCCCAAATAATGCTCAAATGCAGTCAACTGCTCAACTGTTCACCCAGCTTCACAAGTGCCTTGTAAACCGGCACACGACATAATAATATAGCATATTATGAGAACATTTTCCATATATACTCTTGGCTGCAAAGTAAATCACTATGAAAGTGCGCAAATTCGCCAATTTTTGGAAAATAACGGTCTTTCGGGCGCAAAAACGGGCGAAAAGCCGGATTTATGCGTGATTAACACCTGTTGCGTAACGGCCACCGCATCGGCCAAAAGCAGGCAATATATTCAAAGAGCGACGAAATCAAACCCCAAAGCGGTAAAAATCGTGTGCGGCTGTTTGGCCACAATACAATCGGGTGAGCTGCGCAATCCAACGGATAGTGCGACTCACCTTATTATTAATCGAACCGAATTGGCTTCCAAAATTAAGCAAATAATCGACCCCCAGGATAAACCTGGGGGCTTTCTATTGCCGCTTTTAACAAATTTTAAGGAACAGACGCGAGCGTTTCTTAAAATTCAGGACGGGTGCGACGGAACCTGCTCTTATTGTATTATACCAAAAGTCAGGCCCGATGTTCAAAGTAAGCCCCTTGAGGATGTAATTTCTGAAGCAAAAGCTCTTGTTGCAGCGGGGCATAAGGAAATAGTCGTTACGGGGGTGTGTTTGTCGGCCTATGGCCGACAAACGACCCGAAAAATTGACGAGTCACGAGCCACGAGCCACGAGTCACGGATTTCGGATTTACTAACCGAGCTGGCTCAGGTGCCTGGATTAGCTCGAATACGGGTGAGTAGTTTGGAGCCAGGGGATATTTCAGACCAGTTGCTTGATGTATTTTGCGCTCACAAAAATATTATGCCGCATATTCATTTGTCGGTGCAGTCGGGGTCGGACAAGATTTTGAGGCGGATGTGCCGGCCATATTCGGCAGGGGAGCTGCGGGAAAAAATCGCGCTCATTAAAAGCCGATTAGACAGGCCTGCGCTCACCTGCGATATAATCGTCGGCTTTCCGGGCGAGACCGACGAGGATTTTGAGGAGACGATGGAGCTGGCAAAGTGGGCGGGGTTTTCAAAAATGCACGTATTCCCGTTTTCGGCGCGGGCGGGGACGGCAGCGGCAAAAATGAAAGAGAAAATACAGCCGAAAGTTGTAAAGATGAGGGCGGAGATTTTAAGAAATTTAGGCGATGAGTTGGGTTTTAAGTTCAGAGAACAATTTGTCGGCGAGAGTTGTGAAGTTCTTTTGGAAGATGGAGAGCCACCGAGCGGAAGGTGCGAACGGTACTTTATGGTTCAAGTCAATCCAAATGGGCAGCGGTTGAAGAAGAATGATGTGGTAAATGCTCAACTTATCATAAATGATGACAACGGGGCTAAAGCAAACTTAGTTAGCATTACTTCGCAGTAGTATGCGCTACTATGCAAAGGGGTTGATGAGACACGCACGTTAGACCAAAAATAAGTGGCTGGCTCTGATTTTTTCCTACGTTTCTCTCAAAGAACATCACCAGAACGATTAGTTCAATCCCCTTTGCCCTAACATTTTACTCCGACAGATATCCCTGTTTTTTCGACACGTTATTGTATTGGGATGATTCGGCCCCAAACTCTTTTCAGAAATCTCAACCGCCCGTTTATAGAGGGACTCGGCCTCAGCATATTTCCCCTGGGCTTGATAAAGTGACGCCAGATTGTTCAAGTAATTTGCTACCTCGGGATGTTCTTTCCCCAACATCTTCTCACTTATTGCAAGTGCTTTTTGGAAAAGTGGTTCGGCTTGGCCATATTTCCCTTGTGCTCTGTAAAGTTCCGCCAGATTGTTCAAGAGTGTCGCTATATTGGGATGATCTTCGCCTAGCGTCTTCTCAAATATTGCCAGTGCTCTTTTGTAAAGAGGCTCGGCCAAATCATATTTTTTCTGAGTATAATAAAGCATTGCCAGATTGTTCAGGGATGTCGCTACAGCGGGATGATCTTTCCCCAGTTCATTCTCATCTATTGCCAATGCTCGCCGGTAAAGAGGTTCAGCCTGAATATATTTTCCCTGTTCGCTATAAAGTGCCGCCAGATTGTTTAGGGATTTTGCTACATCAGGATGATCTTTCCCAAGAGCGTTTTCATCTATTGACAGTACTCGCTGGTAAATGGGTTCGGCCTGCGCATATTTCCCCTCGGCGCTATAAAGTAATGCCAAATTATTCAGTAATGTCGTCACACGTGGACTATCTTTTCCCATCACATTTTCTTTTATTGCCAATGCTCGGTGGTAATGAGGCTCAGCTTGAGCATATTTTCCTTGGATATAATAAAGTAACGCAAGATTGTTCAGGTTTCTAGCAACATCATCAGAGTTGGGATCAATAGATTGGTCAATAGCTAAAGCTCTTTGAAAGATTTCCTCGGCTTCTTGGTATTTGGCCATCTCCATCAAAGTAATCCCGAGGCGCGCCATCACAATTGTGTTATCTGGGTGGGCGATATGAATCGTTCGAAAAGCAGATTCTGCTTCTTTGTATTGAGCAAGTCTAAGCAAAGCACTTGCGTATGAAAGTTGGGCATTAAGACTAAATTGGAATTCTATGTTTTCCTGCTCTGCAATATGTTTCCATTTTTCATATTCGTTGAAAATTTCCCTTTCCCTATCTGAAAGGGGACGTTCAGCTTCTTCTTTATTCGTTACCGGCAGAATGGTTTCGGAAATCTTTTTGTCAAGGGCTACAAGTTGCTGTTTGGTTTCTTCGTTTTGCTTCTTGATTTCTTCGTCGTTTCGCAGGGATTTTTCTTGATTAGACCTTGTCGGACTCAAAAAAAAGAAAAAACCTGCTAATAGTATGCTTATTGCGCCAAGGAAAGTGCCGATATATGTGGCCTTGCTCGGCAGAGACCAACCCCTCCACTGTGCTTTCGTCGGTATGAGATGAAACATGTTAACTGTCCAACATATTTTCGACTACACTATTGCGATTTATATATCACGAAAAAACCTATTATTACAAAAACATCTACCGGACGGCAAAGTTGACGGGCAAAGGCGTAATTCTCTTCCGGCCTTAAGATAGCAGTATAATACTAAACAGCAAAAGAAGACAAGTATTTTTTGGTTAACCGGAATAATTGTTCCTTGAAAACCGGGCGGTTCAGGGTGGAATTGAGAATCAAAGAAAATAGGACTCATGACGAGATGAAAAACGGTTACTGCCCACGGTTTTCTACAGCGGTAATATCATGGTCAAAATGGCTTTAACAGAGGTAGATTTATTTTGTGTTTTTCCCCAAGATTGTTCAATTCTTCATAAAAACGATTGTAATCCTCAGCCGTTTTTATACGGTGAAATTCGGATCGCAATTCCAATGTTTTTTGAACATCAAGATATGGAGAAATTATTTCAATTGAATTTATCGATCCAGTCGCAATTTTATTCACATACGTAGCTTGAAATGAACCGAATATAGTCACCACTATAACTACTAAGCATACAAATGCTCCTGTTAATAGTGCATACTTAAAGGATTTTAATAACTCGCGTATGGCTTCCCTGGGTCGATCATACTTTAATGTCACTATCATAATAAAAAGAAACGTATAGAAACCACAGATGAAACCATAGAAGAGGTTAATGAGCGAGAGAGAGTGTTGTTCATGGAAACCTTTGGCAACGTCGGCATATATTGAATTCTTAAAGGAAATAGATATAGTGCCGAAGAACTTGACAATTGTTTCAATGAACATATTCCACAAAGGCGATAGAAACTCAGACCATAGACCGCTACCAATAGCACCAAGAATAATGGCGCTTCCCACAAAAACAATACGTTGCAACCATGTTCTTTGTGTGTTCATTTTGTTATCGTTTTAACTATGTTCAAAGGTCTTTTTTCCTGCTACTTATAATTTATCCTGCCCGCTTTATATCCAATTGACGTCCTGTTTGTCAAAGAAAAAGATGCTCATAAAGGATTTAAATTGTGAGAGGAAAAGATTAAGAAAAATGAGAAGGGGGCGAGAGGGGAAATCTGGATTCCCGGCAGAAAACGAAGTAACCCATGCAATGACAAGTAAAAGCGAACCTGGCGTGAGCACCTCCGGCCACCCCCGACAACGCCCCCCGCTCCCCTTAGGGGAAAGCTGCGGGGGCAGGCATTCGAAGGGCACCCGCCAACGACGCGCGAGTGCAGGCAGGGGGGTCTGCGGAGGAAAAGGTGAAAAAAGTGCGAAAGGTGGGAAAAAGGGGGCGATATGCGAGATAGTTGAGAATTGGAGAAGGTGAGCAGGGGAGAAGAGAAAGCTGAAGCATAAAATCCGACATGGAGCGCATTGCAGAGCTAGCTTCGGAAACAGTGTAAATACAGTGTTAATCCGTGTCTAAAATTTTTCTTTGTTCTCTGCGATCTCTGCGGTGAATTATGGGAAATTTAAATTAGCGAATTCGCGGCGGTATTTTTTTGCTGCCTTATCGTATGCCTTTGCAGCGTCGACTTCGTTAATGTATGTTCCTAAATAAATTGTTTTCCCTCGATAATCGATATTGGCTACCCAGTGGCCGGTGCGTTTTTCTTTATGAACTCCGATAAAGCGAGAGGTCGTTGCTTTCTTGATCTTACTCCTGTTTTGCATATTCTGACATCTTGTCGCAATACGGAGATTTTCTCTTCGATTATCCAGGGCGTTCCTGTTCCTGTGGTCAACCAGAAGGCCTTTTCTTGGCTTCATTATATCCCGGTGCATTGAAATGATTTTTGTCTTTTTGCCTGGTTCATCAAAAAACCGAAACGCGTAAATGCTGTTATTGTTCCTTCGAAGCATCCAGTGAAATCGGTTGAGCCAATAGTAGTCGCCGGGGTCAACGATGGCAAAGTAGCCCTCCCCGACGGGAATTCTGCGATATGAGTAACCGTATCTCCATCGGCGGTAAATCAGCACCGGCCATGCTAAAATTTTGTCTAACCACTTTGGAACTTTGATTGTGATAGTTGTCATAATCCTCTCCCTTCATTCTTCTTCCTTCAAATCGGTAATTGGTTAATCCGTTCTCCGTCTTCCTCAACTCATAATTCAACACTCAAAACTCATAACTTACGAGGAACAACGTTCCTCTATCCTATGGCGCGAACTTGCGCGATATTGGCCAAAAAAACAGTTTTCACAACCCTCCGAAATGCACTTAAGTCCTTATGACATAAGGAATAAAAAAAATTTTCAGAATTTTGGAAAATCCAAAAAAGCGCTTGCGCGCTTTTGACCAACAAGTGTATTAAACAACTGTATTAGTCCAGAATTAAACCCTTGTCCCACCTGCACTTACGTCAAATGAGACGACCTTTTCTAACCCAAAATGCACTCCAAAAACCGCTCATTTTTCTTATAAATTGAGATTTATAACCCATTGATAATGCTAAGGTTGCGGCATTTTTGAGATTTTGATTATTGGCATTTCGCGAATGACGCAAAATCTGTAAATCCGAAAGAAAGAACATTGAATCCGCCTTCGTTTTGGACTATGGCGGGCAGGCGTCGAATGTTCAACGTTCAACCCGCCTTCGCCGAGGGCTACGGCGGGTAACCATTGAACAATGAACAGAGAATGCAGAACATAGAATGCAGAATGCAGAAAGAAAAACGCTTTTGCGTTACAAAGAGCCAATTACAGTGAAACGGCGGAGGGGTCGATGGCGTAAGGGATAGGGTCGGTGACGCCAGCGTCCCGGAAGCCCCTGAGACGGATTCGGCAGGAATCGCATCGGCCACAAGACCGGCCAAGTTTGTCGGGGTCGTAGCAACTGTGAGTGAGGGAATAATCGAGGCCGAGTTTCAGGCCGGCGAGGATGGTTTGTGCCTTGGTCATATTGATAATGGGGGTGTGAATGGTGAATTTGCCTTTGTTCTGGACGCCGACAGCGGTGGCGAGGTTGGCGAGTTTTTCGAACTGCTGGATATACTCGTGGCGGCAGTCGGGGTAGCCGGAAAAATCGGTGGCGTTGACTCCGAGGAAGATGTCGAATGCGCCGAGGACTTCCGCCCAGGCGAGGGCATAGCTGAGGAAAATGGTGTTGCGGGCGGGGACGTAGGTGAGGGGAATCTGAGCGAGGTCGCCGAGGTCAACGCGGTCTTTGGGGACGTCGATATTGAGGTCGGTCAGGGCGGAGCCGCCGATACCCGCCATATCGATGGGGATAATTTTGTGCTCGGCGACGCCAAGCGCCAAGGCGACTTTTTTTGCGGATTCGATTTCGCAGTTATGCCGCTGGCCATATCGGAAGGTGAGGGCGTAGAGGGAGAAACCCACGTTTTTTGCTATGGTGAGGGTGGTGGCGGAATCGAGGCCGCCGCTTAACAATATGACTGCTTTATCCTGTTGCGACATCATTTGCTCCTTATTCATCTGCGCCGCCGTTTCGGCGGCGGCTAAACTGAAATTTGATACCTGAAACCGGACGCTAAAGACGCAGAACAGTATTGCCAGGGTGAGGCACATTATATTATACTAATTATCGTGGATTTTCCACGGGACTTAAAAAAATGAAATCGCAAAAACACAAAGGTGTGATAAGCAAGAAACCCGCGTTCGAGCTGTTTGACAATCCCAAGCCGGGGCGTGATTATCGGATTACAATCAGGTGCCCGGAGTTTACCAGCGTTTGCCCGCGGACGGGCCAGCCGGATTTCGGCGAGATTGTGATTGAGTATTGCCCCGATAAAAAATGTGTCGAACTAAAGAGCTTGAAGTTATATATACAGAGTTATCGCAGCAGGGGTATTTTTTACGAGGCGCTGACGAACGAGATATTGGACGATTTGTGCTCGGCGTGTGAGCCGAGGTGGATGAGGGTAACGTCGAAATTTACCCCGCGAGGGGGAATAACGACGGAAGTTGTTGCGGAGCATCCTTCGACGATGCTCAGGACAGGTAACGCGAAAAAAGGGATGGGGCCGGAGGTAACGCTATGAGTATTACATTTCATTGTGAGCATTGCGGCAAGAAGATAGAGGCGCCTGATGCGGCGGGGGGGAAATGGGGTAAATGCCCGGGGTGCAAGAACAAGGTTTATGTTCCGAGCAAGGAGGCGGAAGACGAGCTGAAGCTTGCGCCGCTGGATACCGAGGACGAGAAGAGGCAAAGGGAGCTGTATGCCGAGACAGTGCGGCTGAGGCAGGAGATATTGAACGAGACGGAAGTGCCGGAAGAGAGTGTGCAGCCGAAAAAGGAATCGAACGCGCCCAAGCCGGGGGTGCTGAGCGATTCGGAGCTGGAAATCGACATAATCGCGTATCTGCGGCAAATGGCGGACGGCGACCTTGAGGAGGCGGAACAGACGGCAAAGACGTTGATACCGTCGGGCAACAGGGCGGTAAAGATTCTCGAACGCATCGCATTGAGCGAGATACCTGAGCCGGAAATAGCGGACATTCCGCAAAACGTATTAGCAGGTCTGATAAAGAGCTTGCGGGGGAGGTTCAAATAGGGGAATCAGGGAATCAGGCAGCAGGATATCAGGTTATCAGGGAATCAGGCAGGGGGGGAGCAGGGTATCGGGTTAGCAGGGGGTAGTAATAAAAGCACAGGTTTCAATAGGTGATTTGTCTCCATAGCGGGGGTTTACTATACTTTAGACGGAGGGGTTTTAGTCCATAGCTCTATGAATTACAGCGAGGAAAGGGACTTATATGGGAAGAGGGATAATTCTCGTCCATATCACGCACGAGGCCGCGGGCAAGGTCGGCGGAATCGGAGCCGTATTGCACGGCCTATTTAGCTGCAAGTCATATCTCGACGCGGTCGAACGCTCAATCGTTATAGGGCCGCTTTTCACGACGGAAGGTTCGGTGCTGGACCGGCTCGGGGAAGACGGGGAGGTTTTGTATTCGTCGGTGGACGGGCTGATAAGCAGCGGCTACGCGCAGGCGTTCGGCAAAATCGAGAGTTTTTATAACGTCGGGATTGTTTACGGGAGGCGGACGTTTGTTGACAGCCATACGGGAGTGCGAAGTTCGCCTGAGGTTGTGCTGATAGACGTTCACAACGCCGATGAGGGGCCGGTCAACGAGCTGAAGGGCCGGCTTTTTGCGCAGTTCGGGATTCGCAGCGACCTTTACGAGCGTTTATGGGATTACGAGGAATACGTGCGCCTCGCGCCGGCGGCGCTGGCGGTTATGAAGGCGCTGGGTGCGGCGACAGACAAGACGGTGGTTGTCGCGCACGAGTATATGGGGATGCCGACGGCGCTGGCGGCGATGTTAGACCAGACGTGCGAATACAAGACGGCGTTTTACGCGCACGAGGTGGCGACGATGCGGAATATCGTCGAGAAGCACCCCGGGCACGATACGATGTTTTATAACGTAATCCGAAAGGCGCACGCGAGGAAACTTTACGTCGGGGACGTGTTCGGCAGCCAGGAGCATTATTTCAAGCACCCGTTAGTCGAGGCGTCGAAACACTGCGACGCGATTTTGGCGGTGGGGAAGCTGGTGGCCGACGAGATGCGGTTTTTGGCGCCGGAGTTCGAGTCGAAAGATATATCGGTGGTCTATAACGGGATACCGGCCTGCACGACGACCCTCGAGGAAAAATTAGCGTCGAAACAGAAATTGCAGCAGTATTGTCTGAACCTATTGGGGTTCAAGCCCGACTGGGTTTTCACGCACGTTACGCGGCTTGTGAGAAGCAAGGGATTGTGGCGGGATTTGCGGGTGTTAGAGCATATCGATACCGCGCTAAGCAGGGCGAGCAAGACGGCGGTAATGTATATGCTGACGACCGAGGTTTGCCAGAGGCGAAGCAGCGACATATTCGAGATGGAGGCGAAATACGACTGGCCCGTGGCGCACCGGGAGGGTTGGCCGGATTTGTCGGGTGGCGAGGCGACGTTTTATACGGCGGTGCAGGAATTCAACGCGAGGAGCAAGAGCGTAAAGGTCGTGTTCATAAATCAGTTCGGCTTCAGCAGGAGACATTGCGGGAACAAGATGCCTGAAGATATGCAGATATTAGATATTCACAGGGGGACAGACGTAGAATTCGGGCAGAGCATTTACGAGCCGTTCGGCATTTCGCCGCTTGAGCCGCTGACGTTCGGGGGATTGTGTGTTTTCAGCAGCGTCTGCGGATGCGCGGGTTTTGCGGCTGACGCGGTTAACTCAATTGAGATTCACCGCGGAGAACGCGGAGACCCATTCGACAAGCTCAGGGCAGGCCGCAGAGAAGAAATAGATAAAAAATCACCTAAGATTGACGGGACGAGGAATTTTATCGTCGCCGATTATACGGCTGACGGTGAGTATCCCGATTGCGAGTCGCTGCTTAAAATCGGCAGGGCCGAACGTGACCGGATTGAAGAGCAGACAGCCGGCGAGGTAGCCGATGAGATTTTGATGCTGCTGCCCAAAAGCGACAGCGAGGTTGCGGCGATGATAGAAACGGGGTGCCGGATTGCGAAGAATATGAGCTGGGACGTGGTTGTGGGCAAATACCTGCTGCCTATGCTGAAAAAAATCCTTCGCCGCCAGCCGGCGGAAGTCCTGCCCTGAGTAACGAATTATTCGAGCGTGCAGGGGGGAGTCGGCTGCCAGGGGGGATTCTGGGACATACCTCCGACGCTGCCGCATATCCCTTTGGCCATATAAAACAAGTCCTTGTCGCAATTACTTGTTGTGCATCCGGGGGCCGTCATCGGGCAGACATTCCAGGCGGCACATCCTTTTTTATTCACCTCTACAGCGCGGCCGGTCCATTTGTGATATTCTGTGTGTCCGTCGGCAAAACTGAAGGTTGCGCCGTTATTGTGCCTGACTGGCGGAGTGCTTGACCAGCAGCCCTGAGTCATAGTAACCTGAGTATTTATAACATTCCAGGAGCATCCTATTCGCTTGCCATAGTCAAGAAACGCGATGCGTTCAGCGGGTCTTCTGATTTGAGACCTTATATAAATCGACGGAGTATTCCAGGCGCCTGGAAATTCATTGCATACGCCGCCCGTGTAATGTATGCCGTTTAGGCCGTCAGAGCCGACGTATGTAACCGCTATACCTTTGTCGCCGGCCGGGCAGCGATAGATTTTATAATCCCTGACATATTTCCAGAGCGTCCCGCAGGCAATTGCATGCTTGTCATCTCTCTCCTTATTGCGATAATGTGATTCGAAATCCCAGCTATTTTGGATTCCATCCGGCAGACAGTCGTAGCGATGGGGATTTGATTTCGACCCTAACGCTGGGTCAGTTGTGGAATCCCATTGATGGGGTTGCTCAACCCAGCTTGGAAAACTGTGATGCTTTATTGGAGGATTATCATTAATTGCGGTGCTTGGTACCGGGGGATTAACAGTGCAATTCATACTTGGATAAACTCCCATTAAGCATACACATTTTGACGTATAGGTGCCGGGGATTTTGTCGTTATTTTCGTCTGCGTATAAACTCCATGCGGCCGTAAGCTGCATTAGGTTTGCCCTGCAGACGTCGGTTTTGGCGTGGGTTTTGCCGCCGGCGCTGATTACAGGGAAATTGACGGCCAGGACAACAAGGCAAATTGCAATTACGAGGACATCTATTTTTGTAAAACCCTTTCTTGCGTTCATAATTTTCTCTCTTTAGACAAACCTGGTAATAAGTCCTGCCCTGAGTAACGAATTACTCAAGTGTGCAGGGGGGAGTCGGTGTAAAGATTTGGCCGGGCGCATTGCCTCCTACGCCGCCGCATACGCCTTTGGCCATATAAAATAGGTCCTTGTCGCAATTATTTGTTGTACATCCAGGAACCGTGCTTGGGCAGGTAAAGCTGGCACAGCCCTTTTTAGCCACCTCTAAAGCGTGGCCGAACCATTTGTGGTATTTCGTGTGTCCGTCGGCAAAAACGAAGGTTGCGCCGTTATTGTGCCTGACCGGCGGAGTGCTGGACCAGCATCCGTTAGTCATAGTTATCGGAGTGTTTATAAGATTCCAGGAGCATGCCGTCCGTTGACCAATGTCGATAAATACAATGCGTTCGGCGGGTCTTTTGATCTGAGACCTTATATAAATCGATGGGTATGTCCAACTGGCGCCAGAAGGAGCTTGATTGCACCATTGCCCGGGCCCGCTGCTTTGTATGCCGTTTAGACCATCAGAGCCGACGTATGACACCGCTATACCTTTGTCGCCGGCAGGGCAGCGATAGATTTTATAATCCTTAATGTATTTCCAGAGTGTCCCGCAGGCGATTGCGTGCTGGTCGTCACGCTCCTTATTTAGATAATGCGAGTCAAAGTCCCAGCTACAAGAAGTACCATCCGGCAGCTTGTAGTAGAAATGAGGATTTGATTTCGACCCTGCTGACGGTTCCTTGGTGGTATCCCATTGATGGGGGTGCTCAACCCAGCTCGGGAAACTGTGATGTTTTATCGGAGGGTTCTCATTAAGCGAGGTGCTCGGTACCGGGGGATTTTGCGTGCAATCCATACTTGGATAAATACCACCACCGCAAGCAGTAAAGCATACGCATTTTGACGTATAGGTGCCGGGAATTTTGTCGGTGTTTTCGTCGGCGTATAGATTCCAGGCGGTTATAATATGCATTAAGTTTGCCTTACAGACGTCGGTTTTGGCGTGAGTTTTGCCGCCGGCGCTGATTACAGGGAAATTGACGGCCAGGACAACAAGGCAAATTGCAATTACGAGGACGTCTATTTTTGTAAAACACCTTTTTGTATTCATATTATCAATCCGAACTCAATTCGCAGCCCGGCATCGACATCGGGTTTGTATAGCCGACGCTTCCCCAGCAAGCTATCTGCACCTTATACAGGTCATTCAAAGCCGGACAGCTTGCAGAGAGATATTGACCATTGACGGTTGTTCCTGTTGCAGGATTGTACCAAGCATCTACACTGCAGGTAGAGTCCCATATTTTGGCGAATTTGACGGTCTCTATGCCCTTGTATTTCCAGCATTCGGCGTGGCCGTCGGCGTAAGATACCGTTGTTCCATTTCCGTGACGAACCGGCGGGAAATCGAACCAAGCGGTTATATCGTAATTGACCGCAAAACTATCCGACATTTGACACCCTGCATCGATAAAAACCGCCCGTTGCGATGCCTTTCTAATCTGGCCCATAGTTTTGTAGCAAAGCGCTCTGGCGATAGCATCATTGGCGCCGCGGGCGCGGTACATATATTCGCCGTTCATTCCGTCCATAATCGAATAGCTTAGTAATTCCCCTTTTTTACCAACCGGGCATTTGTAAATATTATACTGACGCACGTATTTCCACAAAGCTCCGGATTCAATGGCGCATTTCTGACAATCTTCGGGCGCAGGTGTACAAGAAGAATAGAATGACCCAAGGTCTCCCCAGGCGGGTCCGACCCAGGGCTTTTCCTTTAGGTGCCAGGGCACGCCACCGGGAGAGAATATGGGGTCGTCAGCGGCCACTAACGGTGCGAATGCTTTATGGTTACATGAAACGCCTGAACAACCGTTGTAGGGAGCGCAACTTGGGTAAATAGCGGGATCGCATTGGCGCCTGGAGTCATATGCATTTCCTTGTGTCGGTGCACCGTTGACCAATTTACCGCCATTATCTTCTGCATAAAGCTGCCAGGCGGCGGTAAGCTGCATTAAGTTTGCCATGCAGACGTCGGTTTTGGCGTGTGTCTTGCCGGATGAGCTGATTACAGGGAAATTGACGGCCAGGACAATAAGGCAAATTGCCGTTACGAGGACATCTATTTTTGTAAAACCCTTTCTTGCGTCCATAATTTTCTCTCCTTTGTTCACCGGATTACCAAATTGGCGGCGTTATAATTACTGGGACGTGAGGATGGGGCCAGTATTGGTCGCCGTGGTCCCAGTTCTCTGCCGGCTCTGTGTCCATAATCCACTTATCCGCCAGGAGCATTAAATCCTGTAAATCGACATAAAAGTCCCTGTCGATGTCGCCGGGGGCGTATGTCCCGTAGGTTGCCAGGGCGGCGGCGCAGGGCGCGTAATCCGGCTCAGTGCATTGCAGCCAGCTATTAGCGAGCGCCGCGAAATCCATAAAATCCAAGAAAGCGCCCGTCGATAAATCCTGCGGCCTGTGCAGGATTGCACCCTGCGGGGAGCAGCCAGTGTTACTGATTGCCCAGACCCTGTTATTGGCGTCGCTTACGAACAAAGTGCCGTCTTCGGCGACGGCGGGGAAGCCGACCCAGCCGATACCTTTGAAACGGGAGACCTCGAAACCATTGGGGTCGAGGACGCAGACGTAACCATCGTCGCTTGCGGTATAAATTAAGTTGTTTTTAGTGACGCTGATTGTGAAGCCGCCGGTCATTCCCAACTGTTTAATCCATTTAATTGTCCCGTTTGGTTCGACTGCCCTGAGGAATGGGTCATCGAGGCCAACGTAAATAGTGCCGTCGGGACCGACCGCGGGCGACGACCAGCCGGAAGAATCGAGGGAATTCATCCAGCCCTGAGCAGTAACGCCTTGCCAAATACCCTCGTGACAGGTGGTTTTGTATGAGCCAAGGATTAATGATGATATAGATTTGTGATAGCGAACGGCATCAAGATACTGGTCAATCTTGGAACGGCACTGTGGGCTTTCTGTTGTGCAATAATAACACGGGTCGGGGCGCAGGCGGGTTGACCACAGGATATTACCCGTGCAGGGGTCAATGGCATACAAATTCGGGTCGTGGACGAGGGTCTGGTATATTACGCCGTTATCGCCGATGGCGGGCGGCGCGAAGGGCTGACCTTTATTGGGGTCACATGGGTCGGCGGAGAATTCGAAATTACGAACCCATTTGACGGCGCCTGTGTTGGCGTCGAGGGCATACAGATTGGGGTCGTAGAACCCCGACACATAAACGGTCCCGTTTTTATCAACGACAGGCGCGGCGAATATCGTGCCTTTTAAGATTCCAGGTCCTTTGGTCGCGAACGTCCATAAGGTGCTGCCATCGGGCCTAATTGCGTAAAGAGTTCCATCCTGCGAGCAGACGTAAATTTTGCCGTCGTAACCCACCACGGGTGCGGAGTAAATCGGGCCTTCGGTATCGAACGTCCATCGCAGCGAGGCGTAATCATCGAGCGCGTATAGAATGCCATCCTGGCCTGCTGCGTAAACCATCCAATAGTAACCCACGGCAGGGGAGCCGACTATGGGCGTGTTAATGTCGTAACTCCAGATAAGCTCACCTGCATCGTCGAGGGCGTAAATACGGCCATCCTCGGAACCGATGTAAACGCCGTAGCTGTTCCAGTAAGTCCGGGTTACGGCTATTTGCGATGAAACGGGACCTTCGGTTTGGAAGACCCATTTCAAACAGCCCAGTTGCGGGCCGTTGTTATCGCTTAAATCGGGCGAGGGCAGTAAGCCCTTGTGCTGCATTTCGGGCGGGACGGGGGGCCCAGAGGGATACCAGCTTATGGTAAATTGTTCGCTTTGGCGGCAGAGCACATTCGGGTCGCCGTCGGCGGGCAGAACTGAAATTATGCACTGGCTTGAATCAATATCGTCGGGTATTTGCCAGAGGTAACTATTGTTGGCGTCGGCGACTGACTCGGCGATAGTTTCCCAGTTGTCGCCGTTATCGGCGCTGAGCAGTATATCAACGGTGCTGATGCTGGAAGGCGACCACTTGATAAGACGTTGACTTCCTGTCGCCCAGACGTCGCCGGCTTTTGGCTTTTTAACAATAATTATTTTTCCGTATTCATCGGCCCCCATATCAATTGCCTGCCCCATAAACCTCGGCTGGCCGTCTATATCTGTTAAATTTGTCAATTTGCAAAGCGGATTTCCGGCATCGATACAAGGCGAATTTTTTGTCAAGTGAAGGTCGCCGTAATCGTCATTATTGCCTACGCCCCAGCCGTCGCCTCCGTCATTCGGCTCGCGGACAAACAGCGGGTCATCGTCGATATTACTGTTATTTGTGCCTCCGAAGGGGATATTAGCATCATTGGGGTCGGCGTCCTGGATGCAACTGTAAAGCAGACCGGTCCAGGTTGGGTCATAAGGTCTTATTTGTGCGGTTGAGGAGCCGGCGCCGCCTGAGTCGGTATTGCCCCAGAATATGTCGTAAAAGCCGGAGAAACTACTGGGCGAAGAAACCACCATATAAACGCCGCCGCCTGTATTGGCGGCTTTATTTGCTGCAAATGTGCATCCAGAAGCGCAGGTTGTACTGCCGATGTATATGCCTCCGCCGTTAGTATTAGAAAAGTTTCCGACAACGAAGCTGCTGTTGATATCGAGAGAGCCGGAATAAACATCAATTCCGCCGCCTTCGGAAGATGCAATATTGCCTGCAATAACCGACCTGCTGATTTTAAGAGCCCCCCCCGAAATATATATACCGCCTGCTTTTTGGGCCGAAATATTTTCGCTTATTGTGCAGTCAATCATTGCAGGAGGATACGATGAACCGGTTGAAGCGAAATAAACGCCGCCTCCGGAGATTTCGGCGTGATTGTCGCTGATTGTGCAGCCAATGATTGTGGGGCTGCCGAGAGTGCCGACAACTTTAATACCACCTCCCGAAAGCGACGAGTTATTGATAATTACACAATTGCGTATAATGGGCGAACAATCACTGACAGATATACCTCCGCCCGACGGAGAATTACCGTCGGTTATGGTGAGACCTTCGAGGATGGAGCTTGAAGTTATGGAAAAGCCCCTGGCTGAGCCGCCGCAGTAGATTATTGTGCTGCTGACAGCCCAGGGGTTGTTGGGGTCAACGCTGCGGACGGTGAGGATTTTATCCGATGGAATAGTGATATTTACGTTCCCTGTCCCTTCGTAAAGACCTGGAGCGATGATGACTGAGTCGCCGGTTACTGCCGCGTCGATTGCGGCCTGGATGGTTGAGAACTGGCTTGGCACTAAAAGGTCTGCGCCAAAAGCCGTTGAGGCCAGAAACAACATTGCTCCTGCCAATATTGCCTTTTTCATATTCCTGCCCTTTCAGATTTAGCTGGATTCATTTATTATATCAAATTACCCAGTTTGTCACCTGTTTTTTTTGAAAATTTCCTGTTCGAGATTGGCTTTTTGGCATCGAAATAAAGCTCAAAAAGCCGGTCTTCGTAACGTAAAGTCCCTCAAAAACGACTTGTGTTACACTTTTTTTGTGTTTTTTTGCGAATTTTTTGAAAAAATTGTAAAAAAAGTGTAACGGACACCCTTTTTTGAGGACAATATGGGCGTAAGACGACAATAAAAATACACCGCCGAGAGCGCTGAGAACGCTGAGTTTTATTGTTTTTCATTCTCTGCGGCCTCCGCCTCGCTAAGGCGAGACTCCACCAAGGGTTTCGCGTGCTCTGCGGTAAAATGAGATGTAAGCAGCAAATATGGCGACATTAACGCAAAATATCAGTCCGGCGCTGATTTATGAGGCGCAGTTGGGTAATAAAGCGGGCATCGAGCGGCTGACGGAACTGGCAAAGGAACGGCTGTTTCCATACATATACCGGCTGACGCTCGATTATAACCTGGCACAGGACATTTTGCAGGAGACCATACTTTTTATGCTTCAGTCGCTTAACAAATTAGAACAGGTTGAGTATTTCTGGCACTGGCTTTTCAGGACGGCTTTGGGCAAGGTCCAGCATCATTACCGTGAAATGAAACGCACAAAAGCGATAGAGCTGTCCGAAGCGGAACGATTGCGGAT
>JBELAA010000100.1:0-8092 GCA_049509315.1 Sedimentisphaerales bacterium
CTGAACGATGTTTATTATGCTGGGCATACCGGTAATGCGGTCGAAAATAACCCTGTCGCAAACAATAACCGACATCAATACCGGCGCTACGTGTTCCATTTTTCTCCAAAATTGTCAATACGGCCCGCAGGGGATAAATCCGTCCCAGGCGGATTTATTTTTCAAATATTTTTCCCTAACATTTTTCGCAGGCGGTCAAGCTCGCCCTGCTTCATATGATAACAGTGTTCCGCTTCAGGGAAATGCCCTTCACGAACCTGTTTAGCATAGTCGGCCAAAGCACCTATCGAGGCGCCGGCGAGGTTGCCGAAATTTTTAACAAATTTCGGCACGGGATTCATCGTCAAACCCAGAATATCGGGCGCAATGAGAATTTGCCCGTCGCAGTCGGGGCCTGAGCCGCAACTGATTACAGGCACTTCGGTCTGCTCGGTGATAATCTTCGCGACTTCAGTGCAAACGCCTTCGAGCAAAAGTGCCGTTGCGCCGCTATTAACCATTTGTTCAGCGAGGTTGACCAGCTCGACCGCCATTTCGGTGGTGGATGCTTCCGCTTTGAACCGGCCGATTTTGCCGACGCTTTGCGGGCGGATACCGATGTGCGCCATAACGGCCATACCGGCGTCGCTTACGGCTTTGAGCACGTCCAAGTAAGTGCTTGTCGCCTCGATTTTAAGCATTTGGGCGCCGCTTTCGATAACGAATCTGCCGGCGTTTTTCACCGCCTCGTGAATACCGAGATTGAAAGATAAAAAGGGCATATCGGCGATAAGCAGGACGTTTGGCGCACCCCTGCGGACAGCCGAGGTTATAGCGACCATAAAATCCATTGTCGCAGGCAGGGTGGAATCGTGGCCGAGAATCACCTGGGCAGCAGAATCGCCCACGAGAATCATCTCGATATCGGTTTGCGCAACCAGGCGCGCGGTAGTGTAATCATAGCAGCTTATCGCTACTACCTTACGTCCCTGCCGCTTGGCTTCAATTAAATCCGTTATTGTTATTCTGCCGGCCATACAAATTTCCCAAAAATAACAGTCAATGGGCTAAAATATGCGAACAAAATAATATTGGCAAGCGTAAAATTTCAACGAATTTAAGGGAAATTCGGATTTTTTAAGTGGAAGGGCTTTATTTAAGAACAAAACGAGGTGGTTTCAATAATAATTATGTAATTATCGCAAAATTTGATTAAAGAAATTAAGCCAAACAGGGCGATTATTTAGAAAGGTGGTATAGGGACAACATCGGAATTATATTTCGGCATTTTTAATTGGCTTTTCATCACCCTCCTCCGAAGCCAGATTCTGTTCATAGGAATCTGGCTTTTTTAATGAATATTCCATATTTTGAAAAATAGCTAAAATCAACTGTTTCCGTTTTGTTAAACTGGATAAAACGGCCATAAGATTTGTTTTTAACAAAGTTATCAACAAATCATTTCCCCGTTCTTCAATCCCTCCCATAAAAATCTTTAATACCTACAAGACCTGCTCCGCCGAATCATTTTTGTGTTTTTAAGCCAATATCGCAACTTGCTCATACTTGACCATACTTGCTCATGCTTTTATGGTGAGCAACTATTATCGCCGAATCCGAGAAGCACCGTCCCGGCACGGGGCAAACGTTTATGTGCTAATCCTCAACAATACTGGATTGCAGCCAGTTCTCAGCAAAAATGGCAAAATCTTGCATATCAACCACGCCGTCTTTGTTAACGTCGGCTTTATTGAAAGGTTTACTTTTACCGCCAATAAGAACACAGTCGGCTCCCTCAATGGGTCTTTCGCCAATCAGCACGCCGGTAAGCTTCAAAATCAACGTATCGCCATAGTTGACATCGCCTATTGCTTCAACAATATCCCGAGTTTTGAACTTCAGCGTAAGGTCAAGGAAACCATCCGGCCCGTCTTCAGTGCAGTTACAATCATTGCTGTCGATTGCCGGCCCGGCCACATCTTCAACACTGCTTCGCAGAGGCGAAACACCAGCTAACCTGATAGATGTCGGGTCGATTGTGGTTACATCGAAATCAGCCGTTCCTAAGATAGCTGCCGGAAGGACACCGGAGCTTTTTACATTCAGCGGATTCGGACAGCTTCCGGGCTTTATATCAACAGAAACCTGCAAGGCGGGCGTGGGAATAATTGTAAGAGTAGTGTTAGCGATATTACTTAGACCGCCGCCGTCGGTTACTTTCAGGTGGATTTTATAAGTGTTGCCGACGAGCAGACCCAGTGATTGCAAGTATGAATAGTTTACATCAAAGACCGCGTTACTGCTTGCATCGGTTTCAAAGCTGTTGTTATCGTCCAGATCCCAAATATAAGAGACAATATTATTGTCATCATCTGTTGACCCGCTTGCGTCAAGCGTAAGCATATCCCCTACATAAATGGTATATGGCCCATCAGCATTGGCAACAGGCGGCTGATTGGGATAGGGTTCAATTGTAACAGTTACGGTATCAGTATCTGTTAAGCCGTCATCATCAGTAACGGTAAGCGTAATAGTATGTGTACCCACAGATAGTGTCGCCGTGGTTACTTCGCCATCAGGAATTGTATTTCCAAGACTATCAGTCCATACCCAGCTAACTATAGTTCCATAGTTATCAGAAGAACCGGAGCCATCAAGAGTTACTTGTTCGCTGCCATTGTCGTCAGTATCTTCTACTGTTTGGTTAGAACCAGCATCAGCGATAGGCGATATTGTGATAGTGGAAATGACCAGTATAGTTGCTCCGACAGGGATTTCACTAATTGATGTTGTCCATTGTGTCCCATCTCGCCACTTACCACTAAACCACCCGTTGCCGCTCAAAATCTTATTACCTTCGAATCTCAATGTGTTCTCATGTGTAAACTCATAACCATAAAATGTTGTGGTGCTGGTGCCAAGGACGCTCAGTTTATCGACCCGACCACCTGAAATAGTCACTGTGCTTGTTTCTTGGGGTCGCAAATCATTGACGTAACCGCCGGAGATATCCACGGTGCTAGAGCCAGAGGCTATCAGGTAGGTGGCGTGGTCGTCCCGAAAGTTCCCGCCGGTGATGACCACGCTACTGGTGCCAAGGGCAAGCAAGTTGCCTGCGAAGAAACCGCCGGAAATGACTACATGACTGTTGTCGCGAATTACCACTGCTTCAGTGATTTCACCTCCGGTCATGTTCACGATACTGGAGTTCCACGAATCCAAGTTGCTGACGTGCCCTCCTGAGATATTCACGGTGCTGAAGTTCCATGCATCCAGGTAAACAACCACGCCGCCAGATATATTTATCCTACTGTCGTTATACGCTTCTAATTTCCCCCAGTAATGATCTCCACCGGGGCCGAGAATTCCTCCTCCATCAAGCACATTAACTGTGGTCTGCATACCTGGTGCTTGATAATCCACCCACACATCACCAGGAATTAAAGAATTGATGTTGTGTGTTCCTCCATCTTTATACTCAATAACACCAAATACCTGACCGGCTGTCATAAACAGAACCGCCAGCATTAAATAAATCGTTATTCTTACATTTTTCATTTTCTTCTCCTTCTGAGCCGGTTGCCATTATTCAAACGGAGATGCCGCATATTATTCCACTCCTAAATTAGAACTAACTGAATTATCGGCGTTTTCGTTAATTTTGAACCACAGTAAAAGCGGGCATATTGCCACTTAAGGCACAGCAAGATATACTTTCAAACAATGGAAAATGCTGAAAATAGAAAAGTAATCTGTGGAAATGAATTCCCTGAATTTTGCTACAAAGCCTACGAAAACGAAGATTACACAAAACAATTCATAGAGAATGGTATTTTTCGCTTGAATTGTCTCCATTACTGTAAAAACATGGAGGGTAAACGTCGTGATCCGACCGAAGGTAGAGCGCACACATTAGAACCCAATATCTTGTCCGTAGGTTATGTTTCTACAAAAAATCCTCCGGAGGAGACTATTTGGACAAAAGAGGAGGGTTTTCAAGAGTCTCGCCCTGAATTGAATAATCCTATATTTTGCTTTTGCACGTGTTTACCGGATGTAGACCTTGCCTATATATCAGACAGATTCAAAAGTAAATATATCGTCAAAATTAACGAACCAAGGACATTGGCAGAAGAAATCGCCAGCTATTTGTCCAGCAGAGGGGAAAATTTCATGATTGTGGGTTGCAAGGTTGTTTATAACAAAGGAAAAAAACTCGAAAAGAAACTTACGGCCAATGATAGATTGGATTTAGCATATAAGCAGAAACCAGAAAGTTTTAGCCTCGAACGTGAGTTTCGCATTGTTGCTATCAAATTTGGAGATCCATGTAATAGGGAGGGGTGTAAATACCTCGATGGGCAATTTGAGCAGGTTGATCCGGGGTGCAAATATATCGAAATTAACTTAAACAAACAATTGAACTACCTCAGCATGATGAATCTTTAGCCTCGTAACTCCTGACAATTCAAACACCGCCGTTTTTTGGTAAAAAAGCTGTCAGTCAATCTTCGCCCTGCGAGTCGCAGCGGAGCTACGTGTTAATCTGCGAAGCCCTGCGTAGCCCCCGCGTCTCGTTTTGCTTTTCAAAACGGCGGGGGTGAAATCTGTCTCGCTAAGGCGAGACTCCGCCAAGGGCTTCGTGGCTAAAAATATGAGGCCTCTGTGGTAAATAAGTTATGCCGTGCGCAGGACAGCGCCGACTGATGCGGTCAGTTCGGCTAATATGGCTTTTTCGAAGCCGTCAACCTGCTCGTGAGTCAGTGTGCCGTCGGCGTTGCGGAAAAGAAGTGAAAGTGTAACGCTTTTCTTGCCCTGCGGGATACTTTTGCCGTGGAACAAATCGACAAACTGCAACTCCTCTAATTCGGCGGGGGCCTTTCGTCTCACGGCTGACTCGATATCAACCCAGGGGACTTCCTCATTAACAATTAATGACAAGTCCCGTCTTATGGCGGGGAATTTCGACAGCGGTTTGACTTTTATTGAGCCGGCTCGCAGGTTCAATAACTGTTCGAGGTCTAATTCCGCCCCGCAAACCGTCGTGTTCTTGAAATCGAACTTTTCAAGAGCTTGTTGCGAAGCCATACCGCTCACGCCGGCTGGCACTCAGCAAAGGGTCTGCGGATACCACAAAACATAACGTTGTTTTATCTGCCAGCTTACAGCCCCGAACTGAATCCCGTTGAGCGTCTATGGTCATATTTGAAAAGTCACTATCTGAGTAATCGTGCCTATAGTGATTATGATGACTTGTTCTCGGCGTGCAGAGATGCGTGGAATAAACTCACGCCAAATGAACTTTGCTCGATATGTCGAACCGAATGGTTACTGCACGAGAAATAATCAGAATGCGTATCATAAGTGCACAAGCGCAAAAGCGGATATACTTGTGCTCCTGTGCTCTTGTACGCTTGTGCTCACTTCTTTTCTTCTTTCTTTTCCTTTGGTTCCTTCTGCTCGGCTGGATTTGGCGTTTGAAATTTTTTATTTCTCGAATGAACTAATTCCGCCAATATTTGATAAAATACCTTTGTGGATAAAGACCTTAAATCAAATACGCTCGAGGAGCTTGAATACCTAGTTGCCGGGTTTGAGCAGAAGAATTACATCGCCGGCTACATTTTCAGCTTCATACACGTTCGAGGCGTGAATACAATCGACTCAATAACCCCATTGAGCAAGCCCTTTCGCAGCCAACTGGCAGAGCAGGGTTATTTCGTTTCGCACCTTGAAACAGCTGATAAGCTGACCGACCCCGACGGAACGATAAAATATGTTTTTAAGTTACCGGAGAGTAATTTCACCGCAGAGCACGCTGAGACCGCAGAGAAAAAATTGAAAATAATATCTGCGAACTCTGCGGTATCCGCGGTGAACCGAATTGAATCGGTTTTGTTATTTGATGATGACCGGCGCACACTTTGCGTTTCGACGCAGGCGGGCTGCTCAATGGGGTGCGTGTTTTGCGCGACAGGCCGGCTGGGATTGATTCGTAATCTGACCGCTGGCGAAATAACCGACCAGGTAAATATAATCGGGGCCGAAAACAAAATCAGTAACATCGTATTTATGGGAATGGGCGAGCCGCTGGCCAACTATGAGGCGGTTTTGAAGACCGTCCGTATCCTCAATCATCCCAAGGGCAAAAACATCGGTATCCGCCATCTTACAATCAGCACCTGCGGGATTCCGAAAGGTATAGAACGGCTTGCCGACGAGGATATAAGCCCTCGCCTCGCGATATCGCTCAACGCCCCGACGGACGCGATTCGGCAAAAGTTAATGCCGATTACCAAAAAGTATCCCCTTGACCGGCTGTTTTCGGCGGTCGCCTTTTATCAGCGAAGAACGCATAACCGCGTTACATTCGAATACGTTTTGATAAAGGATGTTAATGACACGGTCCTGCACGCCCGAATGCTGATTAAACGATTGCGCGGGGTATTGTGCAACGTGAACCTTATAGAATATAATCCTCATTCGGGCTGCGAGATGCAGGCCAGCGAGAACGAGGCGATTGAACGGTTTGCCAATGTGCTGACGGAGGCGGGTTTCGAGACAACCGTCCGGCGAAAGATGGGCCGGACAATAAAAGCTGCCTGCGGACAGCTTGGCTCTGTGGAGAATTTAGAATGACGAATTTAGAGTTAAGAATCCGAGAAGAAAGCAAAAAGCAAAAAGCAAAAAGCAAAAATGCGGAAAAAGAGCAATTCAATTTTGTCTTCTTCCATATTTTTACTTTTTGTTTTTTAATTTTTACTTTTTTTTGTCGCAGTGCGGCCGCGGAAACTCCGGGGTTCAATTTCAAGCCCGGCGACAAATACCTTCTGACGTCGGTTACAGAAGAAAAAATAACAAGGAATATCGACGCAAACCAGCAGGTTATTAATCGAACTATACGTTTCGGTTGTGATTTTGATATCGAGGAGGTCGATGAAAATGGCGTTGCCTGGGGAAAATACACTTACAGGCGGACCGGTCAGAAAATTACAGGACCGGATATCGATGTCGATTTTGATTCAAATACCCCAACCAAAACAATCAGTCGCCAGTCGCTGCCTATGCTTTTGGTTATCAAAGAAAGACTTTATATAAGAATAAGCCCGCAGGGCAGGGTAGATAAAATCAACGGCCTGCAGGCGGTACTCAGTAATGTTAATAGTAATGTCCCGCGGATGTCCGACCGTGATAAATTAACGATTACCAATGCCATAGACGAAATGCTGTCAGAATCGTCTATCAAACGAACTCTGGAAGAGCAGTTAGCGGTGTTTCCGGACCCGTCTCGACTCGGCGTCGAGCCGAGGCAGGGTGCAAACCATAACCCTGAATGGAGCCGCACCGTTGAGGTTCCAGCGAAAAAAACAGTGCAAAAATGGAGCTATCGGTTAAAAAGCAGTAAAGACGGGATAACTATCGTAGATGTCAATTTAGATATTACACCTTCTGCCGATACCCAGGAGGTCGTTCGCGGAGGCATAAAATACAGATACCAGGCCTCAGGCCAGGGCCAGGGGCAAATAGAAATCAACCTTAACGCGACGGGGCCCCGGCCAATCGTAAAAAGCGTCATAACACAGGATTTGACGGAAGAATTAAAGGTTTCCTCACAGGGGCCTTTGCTGCGGGTGCCGAAGATTGTAGAACCGGTCCAAACGCATATAGTGTCAACTTTACTGATGACCAGACGGGAATCCCAGGCGAAAACAGGGGAACTTAACCAACCCGTCGATACCAACCACTGATTTTTTTTAAAAATTAGCTTGCTAAATCAGGAAAGGGGCAGTATATTACCGGCACTAAGCTTCGTCAAAAGGGGCAGTGTGGGTCAGCAGTATCACGGCATAGTTGATTCAGGCCTCGGACGATAGCCCAGTCAGGCATACCCTGAGCCGGAAGTGGTTCAGGGGGAATGGCCTCCGTGACAAAACTTGGATTTTCAATTTATTATTTTTTATTTTCTATTTAACAGCAAGCAGTCCCGTTGCCTTAAATAGAAAATATTAAATGAAAAATGTTACCCGGTGGTGTAATCGGTAACACAGGAGGTTTTGGTCCTCCCATTCCAGGTTCGAGTCCTGGCCGGGTAGTTGGCCGAAGGCCAACAGAG
>JBELAA010000101.1:0-9787 GCA_049509315.1 Sedimentisphaerales bacterium
GGCCCTCGCGTCAGGTCGCCGTATTCGGCGGTATCGGAAATACTATACCTCATATAGCTCAACCCGCCCTGGTATATCAGGTCAACAATCAGCTTCACCTCGTGCATACATTCGAAATACGCGATTTCCGGCTGATAACCCGCCGCGACTAACGTATCGAATCCCGCCTTTATCAGCGACGATAACCCTCCGCACAGGACGCACTGCTCGCCGAAAAGGTCGGTCTCGGTCTCTTCCTTGAACGTCGTTTTGATAATCCCAGCTCTCGCCCCGCCTATGCCGTTGCCCCACGCAAGCGCGGTATTCAATGCATCGCCCGTCGCGTCCTTTGCGATCGCAACCAAGCAGGGCACACCGCCACCCTTCTGGAATTCGCTTCTGACAAGATGCCCCGGCCCCTTGGGCGCAATCATAACCACGTTATTGCCCTTAGGCGGCACGATATACTTGAAATGTATATTAAACCCGTGGCAAAAACCAAGCGTCTGTCCCGCCACGAGATTCGGCTTGATATACCCTTCGTAAATCTTGCCCTGCACAACGTCCGGCAGCGTAATGATGAGCAATGACGCGCCCTTCATCGCCGTCTTGATGTCCGTCGGCAAAAAACCGTGCTCCTGCGCGATTTTGTAATTGGCCGTCCCAGGCAGCTCCGAAACCGCGACCTCGATACCGCTGTCCCGCAGGTTCAAGCTGTGTGCATGCCCCTGACTCCCGTATCCAATAGTCGCAACCTTCTTGCCCCTCAACGGCTCAATCGACGCATCCTTCTCGTAAAATATCTTCAACGCCATTTTATCATTCTCCTAAATCTATAAAAATCCACAATCTACGATCCGAAATTAAATCGACAATCGACAATCGTAAATTGGCAATCTTTAAGATTGCCTTACTTCATAGTTTTTCGCACATTCACCGACCGGCCAACACGACGCTTGCGGTTTATCATTTTCCTGCCTTTGCTCGTCTGCATCCGAGCCAGGAAGCCGCTCTTGCGCTTCCTCTTAATCTTACTCATCCGATGTTGTTCCATACCGCGTCTCCTTGCTATACCAATAACTAACCGTTCATTTCATTGCCGGAATTATACACCAACCCGCCTTGAAAGAAAAGTCATAAAAATCGCAGGTCGGGGCCTGCCCCGCGCAACGAAGGAGGGGGCTATGCGGTGAGTTATATGCTATGCGCTGAATGTTGCCTTTGCGGAGCGGCGGATTTCACTGTTAACAATTCGCGGCTGTTATCGGCAGGATTGTATTCATTCGCAGGGGCCGGGACAAATTCGTCCTCGCGGTCCTGGATGGTTTTAAGCACCTTGCGGAAGTGAAATCCGTATATCGACAGCCGGACGGCCAGCGGAAGCTTGCGAGGGTTTTTGAGCGACCAGAGTATCAGCAGCCAATAGTATATTTTGCCTTTTTCTATCATACCGATTCGCCACATCGACCTGAAAAAGGCCTGGATATCGCGATATTGCAGTTTCCGCTTCACCTTGTTGTTAAAATTGTAGTTCTTAAGAAACGTTTTAACGCGTTTATAATAATATTTCTGCGAGTAAACGGTATTGAGAACTTTGAGATACCCTTTCATAAGCTCGCGAATATCCATCCTCGGAATGAAATTCATTGTGCAGTCCATATTGTCCCCGGTCGGCGGCGTTGTCAATCTGTTTTCGCTCATCAGTTTTTTGTAGAGTTTTGTCCCTCGCGGTGCGTTGAGCAGCCCAACCATTGCCGTAACCACGCCGCTGTCCTGAATCATACTTATCAATTTGTCGAACACGCCCGGCGTATCATTATCGAAACCTAAAATAAAGCCGCCCTGCACCTGCATTCCGAATTGCTGTATCTTCCTGACGGCCGCGACTATGTCTCGCCCCGTGTTTTGAGTTTTGTTACATTCCGCCAAGCTTGCGTCACTCGGCGATTCGATGCCGATAAATACACTGTCGAAACCGGCCCGCGACATCAGTGTCATAAGCTCCTCGTCATCCACCATATCGAGAGAAACCTGTGTATTGAAGGAAAACGGGCGATTTCTTTTGTCCATCCAGTTTATGATTGCAGGCAACAGGTCGGTTTTCAACTGCTGGCGTTTCCCTATAAAGTTATCGTCCACAAAGAAAACCTCGCCCCGCCATTTATGAGCATAAATGCTTTCGAACTCATCTATTATCTGGCTGGTTGTCTTTGTTCGCACCTTGCGGCCCAGGAGATTCGTAATGTCGCAAAAATCGCAGTCAAAAGGACACCCGCGGGAATATTGAATGCACATCACCGCGTATTTATTCATATTGATTAAATCCCACTGCGGGATTGGCGTGCTTTTAAGGTCGGGTTTTTCGTGAGTAGTATAAAGAGGCCTGGGACATCCTTTTTCAAGGTCGTTTAAAAAAGCAGGCAGCGTGATTTCCGCCTCTTTCGCAATGATGTGGTCAATATTGGAAAAGCCCTCGGGAAACGTGGTAAATAGCGGGCCGCCGGCAACAGTTTTAACGTTTAGCTTCTTGCAGCGTTCGATAACCTGGTCAACCGATTTCTTTTGAATCACCATTCCCGTTATGAATACCAAATCCGCCCACTTGATATCTTGGTCGTGCAGGGTGGTTACGTTCATATCAACCAGTTTTTTTTCAAAAGATTCCGGCAGCATTGCGGCTACCGTCAGCAGCCCTAATGGCGGAAGAAGCGCCTTTTTGGAGACGAACTTCAGCGCGCTTTTCAAGCTCCAGAACGTGTTCGGCACTTCCGGATTGATAAGCAAAATTTTCAATTTATTTTCCATTACCAAATTGCAGCGCAATATCCTCGATTCGGCGTTGTATCTCTGCGAGAATTACCCAGTTAGTTTGATTTTAATCCGCAACGATACATAATTTAACACCCAATCGTCGTCCTTGCAAGAATGATTTTTATAACAGGTAAATTTTATTTCCCTGGCTGGTTTAGAGTATGAGCAACCTGCCTGATTCAAACCTCGCTTATGCCTATACCGTAATTGCCGCCCCCCTTCATCCCCCACACCCCCCGCTTCCCGAAATAAATCCGGATTGGTTCTTGTTTCTGAAAGAATAATTAGCCCCGCCAACTCCGGCTTGACCGAAAGGGCAAGGCGAGTGGCGGGGTTATTTCATCGGATTGCCGGGCTCTTTTTTTGCCTGCCCTTCGTAGCACAGCGAAGGAGGGTCATTCCCGCGAACCTGTCCTGCCCGCCCTCGAATATCGTAATCGGGAGTGGCGGGGCGGATTGCTCCGACGCTTACTTTATTTCCCGGCCAGCCAGTTATCGCACAAAACAGCCAAATCCTTTATATCGACGATGCCGTCACCGGCAGGCGGCGGGGCAATATCTCTTAAAGGGTCATTTTGCAGCCAGGAATTAGCAAGGATAGCATAATCGATGAATTCCACATCATGGTCGCAGTCGAAGTCGCCGGCGTAACCAAACTCATAAGCTCCCATATCTACAACAATGGCACCGTTACAATCGCCGTCCACAAACCTGAGCCGGAGGTCAAGGTCCAGTGGCGTCGGCTCCGTCGTGTTAGAATCGCCATCGAGGTCTGCGATATCGGCCGGCACGCCGGTATTATTACCTTTGTCGATACAGGGAGAATTTGACAGAAGCCGCAGGTTACCTGTTGAAGAATTGACAAAATATGGGTCAAGATTGATATTTCCCGTGCCTGACCAACTGCCCTGTACATCGCAGTATGTAACAACAGGTGAGGAGCTGACATTGCGGATTTCATTTCCATCTAAGCTGGCCCAGTCCCCCCAGAGGATACAGTTGGTTATCGTCGGGTTGCTGGAAGAATTGCATACCCCTCCGCCCCATTCGGATGAATTGCCGGTGAATGTGCAGTTAGCCACAGTTGCATTGCTGTAATAATTGTTGTATATCCCGCCGCCCTTTGCCTGTACAGGAGATTCAACGAAAGACGAATTGCCGATAAATGTACAGTTAATCACGTTCGGGCCGCTGTAATAATTGTATATCCCGCCGCCATCGCCGTTATAGGCCCCATTGCCGCTGAATGTGCAGTTAGTTATGGTTGGGCTGCTTGTATTGTTGGATATCCCGCCGCCACTGCCGCTGCGGCTGCCACTACCGCTGCCGGCCCAATTGTTGCTGAAGTTGCAGTTGGTAATCGTCGGATTACTATTATTCCCATCGGCTATCCCGCCACCTATACATCCCATCCCGTTGCCGACCCAGTTGTTGCTGAAGTTGCAGTCCCTCATCTTTGGACTGCTATAGTCGATGTTGCACAGGCCCCCACCTCCCCCGCCCGACCCGGAGACCGAATTGCCGTTGAATGTACAGTTAGTCACGGTTGGGCTGCTGTGTTGTTGGTTTCCCATCCCGCCGCCCATTATTCCATTGGCCGAATTGCCGCTGAATGTGCAGTTAGTCACAGTTGGGTTGCTGTAGATGTAGTTGAACATCCCGCAGCCGTTATAACCCGAATTGTTGCTGAAAGTGCAGTTGGTAATAGTCGGACTGTTGTTGCAATCGTATATCCCTCCGCCGGCACTGGTAGTAGCTTGCGACCCATTGGCGTTGCCGTCGCTGATTGTAAAGCCGTCGAGGATAGCGCTGCTGTCAAGATTCGTGCCATTTGGATGGTAAAACACGTGATAGCAGCGGTTGCTTGGTGCGCCGATATTCCCGCTGAGAATCGTCTTATTGGCCTGCCAGTCGCGTTGTTCCAGGATGGTCTCGATTCCACTAAAGCCGCCGTAAATTGCCACACCGTTCTTCAAGCGAAAGTGCTTTAGTCTGCTTTGGGAATCGGGTGGCACAGCTACGAGTCCGTAATCATAGCTCGGTTTGTAGGTTCCCTTGGTCACCCATATCTCATCGTCGGAATTTGCATTGTTAATGGCCGATTGGAGGCCAGTATAAGCATCGGTCCAGTTTGTTCCGTTATTGGCGCCAGTGGCGTTGGCGTCAACGTAGATGGTTTGGCCTGTTGCGAACTGAAGTTGATAAATGGAGAGAATCAGCACAGGCAGCCATTTACTTGTGGGACGTGTAATGGTTTTCATTCTATTACCCTCCTTTGGGCAGCAGTTGCCCGTTAAAATAAGATTTTTAAAAGGGCGACTAAAATTCCTCTCGAAAAACGCCTCTTTTCTTTGGCAAAGAGCTCGCTGACAGGCGCAAGGTGCTTTTCTTTTGTGAGGAATGATACTACCATAATAGCAGGGAAAGGCCAATCATTTTTTAATCGTCCCAGAAGATTACGGGAAAGCCACAAATACCTAATCTGGAGTTCTCTAAAGGCATTTATCTTTAGGATGGTTTCGAATGTTCATTGAGTTTGCTTTTTCTCGCAGTTTTGCTACAATAGCAAGTTTGGATTATTGTCGAAATTTGATAAGGGAATAGCCACTAAGTCACAAAGGCACGAAGCTCTTAGCGGAGTCCCGTTTCGGCGGGACGAAGAATAAAATTTTAAACTTTGTGTCTTCGTGTCTTGGTGGCAAAAAAATGAACGAACAAACAGAAAAAGTAATAAAAATAATCGGGGCGGCTGAGCACAACCTCAAGAATATCAACCTGTGCATCCCCCGCGATAAAATGGTCGTGATTACCGGCATTTCCGGCTCAGGCAAAAGCTCGCTGGCCTTCGATACCATCTTCGCTGAAGGGCGTCGCAAATACGTCGAATCGCTAAGCTCATACGCGAGACAATTTTTAGAGCAAATGCAAAAGCCGGCGGTGGGCGAAATAACTGGGCTTCCCCCCACAATCGCAATCGAGCAGCGTAGCGCAACCACTAATCCCCGTTCCACCGTCGCGACAACGACCGAAATATACGACTATTTCCGCCTGCTCTACGCCCGCGTCGGCACGCCCCACTGCTGGGTCTGTGGCAGGGAAATCGCAAGCCAGCACTCATCGCAAATCGTCGACTGGCTCTTGTCAAAACCCGCCGGCACGAAAGTCCAGATTTGCGCACCGCTGATTCGCGGCAAAAAAGGCGAGCACAAGGATATTTTCAGGACAATCCAGCGGGAAGGATTCGTCCGCGTTCGTGTCAACGGCTCGATTTACGATATTCACAACCCCCCTGCCCTCGATAAAAACAAAAAGCACAATATCGCCGCCGTGGTTGACCGCCTTGTTATCAACGAAGGTGTGCGCGTCCGCTTAGCCGATTCAGTCGAGACCGCTTTGAAACTCGCCGATGGCGTAGTGATTGTGCTGTCTCAGGAGCCGGGTAAAAGTGAAACCAAATGGACCGAATCGATATACAGCGAGAAATTCGCCTGCCCCGACCATCCGGAGGCGTCTTTGGAAGAATTGTCGCCGCGACTGTTCAGTTTTAACAGCCCCTACGGCGCCTGCAAAAGTTGCGACGGCCTCGGCGTAATCCTCGAATTTGACCCGGAACTAATTGTGCCCGATAAATCACGCTCGCTGGCGGAAGGCGCCGTTGACGCCTGGCGTAAGGGCGGCAAGCAAATGAATATGTATTACGGTTGGCTCGTCCGCCACTTCTGCGGCGATTTCGAAGTCAGCGAGACGATGCCTTTCGAGCAGTTGCCGGAGCAGATTCGCCGAATCCTGATGTTCGGCACAAACGACGCGGACGAAAAAAAATACGGAGCACAGTTCGAAGGCGTCATCCCAAATCTTATGCGCAGATGGCGAAACACTGAAAGCGAATACGTCAAGGAACGATTGCACGGCTATTTCGGGGAGCTGCCCTGCAAAAAATGCAACGGCGCGCGCCTGCGACCCGAAGCAATAGCCGTAACCGTCGGCGATATGAACATTCACCAGTTATCGATGTTCAGTATCGAGCAGGCACAGGACTTTTTCGATAACCTGAAATTAGACGAGGAAAAGACCCTCATAGCCGAGCGCATTCTCAAAGAAATCAAACTGCGCCTCGGTTTTATGGTCGATGTCGGCCTGGGTTACCTGACCCTCGACCGTAAAAGCGGCACGCTGGCAGGCGGCGAGGCACAACGAATCCGGCTGGCGACCCAGGTAGGCAGCGGCCTTGTTGGCGTCTGCTACGTCCTCGATGAGCCGACAATCGGACTTCACAAGCGGGATAACGACCGGCTGCTGAGAATTTTGCAGCGGCTGGCGCAAATCGGCAACACCGTCATCGTGGTCGAGCACGACGAGGATATTATGAAAGCCGCCGACTACATAATCGATATAGGCCCCGCGGCAGGCGCACACGGCGGCAAGGTCGTGGCGGAGGGGTCATTACAGGATATTATCAACTGCCGCACGTCGCTTACGGGCGATTACTTGGCAGGCAGAAAGAAAATTGCGCTGCCTACCCAAAGGCGAAAATATAATCTGCGCAAATGTATCGAAGTCAAGGGGGCCGAGGAACATAACCTTAAAAATATCGACGTCAAATTCCCCCTGGGTGTTTTCGTATGCGTTACAGGCGTTTCGGGCTCAGGCAAAAGCACACTCGTTAATCAGGTCCTGCTCACTGCGCTACGCCGCCGGCTATACAACTCACGCGAACATCCCGGCAAACACAAAACCGTCCTCGGAACCGCCCAGGTTGACAAGGTAATCGAAATCGACCAGTCGCCCATCGGCAAAACCCCCCGCAGTAACCCCGCTACCTACACCGGCGTCTTGGACGAAATTCGCAAGCTCTTCGCCAGGACCCGCGAGGCCAAAATCCGCGGCTACAAGGCAGGTCGTTTCAGTTTCAATACCCGCGGTGGCCGCTGCGAGTATTGCAAAGGGCAAGGGGTAATGAAAATTGAGATGCACTTCCTCCCTGACGTGTATGTCGCGTGCCACCAATGCAAGGGCAGCAGGTATAACCCTGAGACGTTAGAGGTTACTTATAAGGGTAAAAATATAGCAGACGTGCTGGATATGCCGGTCGAGGGGGCGCTGGAGTTTTTCGCTAATTTCCCGGTAATCGTTCGCCTCTTAAAAATGCTAAACGACGTCGGACTCGGCTATGTTAAACTGGGGTCGGGCGGCGAGGCACAGCGGGTGAAATTAGCCGCGGAATTGGGTAAGGCGGCTACGGGTCATACGCTATACGTCCTCGATGAGCCGACAACCGGATTGCATTTCGCAGACATTCACAACCTGCTCAACGTCCTGCAGCGATTATGCGATATGGGCAATACCGTAGTCGTGATTGAGCATAACTTAGACGTAGTCAAAATGGCCGATTATATAATCGACCTGGGGCCGGAAGGTGGCGACGAGGGCGGAACAGTTGTTGCCACGGGTTCGCCGGAAGAAATTATTAAAAGTAAGGCCAGCTACACCGCGAGTTACTTGCGTAAAAAACTTGAGGAAGAGACAGTTAGAAGTTAGAAGTTAGAAGTTAGAAGTAAGAATTGAGAATTGAGAATTATGATAGTCAAAACGCTAAAATGGGTTGGTGGAGTTGATGGTTATCTGGAAATCATAGACCAGAGGAGGTTGCCGGGGGAGTTTAAGACGATTCGCTGCGTCAACGTCAGGCAATTATACGAAGCGATAAAAACATTGGCGGTTCGCGGAGCGCCCGCAATAGGCGTCGCAGGTGCTTATGGTGCGGTTTTGGCATTAAAGGATTCTCACCGCAGATGGTCGCGGCGACCACGCGGAGAACGCAGAGAAAAAAATAAAATTAATGCAGCATTGAAATTATTAAAGCGTGATTGCGAATACCTGGCAAGCTCGCGGCCTACGGCTGTAAATTTGCGCTGGGCGGTTGAGAGGGTTTTGAAACACGTCGGAAACAGTTCAACAGGGACGTTAAAGGAGCTGCGAAGGATAGTTTTGGAAGAAGCAAACGATATTTGCCGTGAAGACGTTGAGATGTGTAAGGCGATTGGCAGAAACGGCGCGAGGTTTGTCAAGAACGACTACGTGATTTTAACGCATTGTAACGCGGGGGCGCTGGCAACAGCCGGGCAGGGCACGGCCTTGTCGGTCCTGTATGAAGCAAAAAAACAGGGCAAACGTTTCAAGGTTTACGCCGACGAATCGAGGCCGTTATTGCAGGGGGCGCGCCTCACCGCCTGGGAATTGAAACAGGCGGGTATCGACGTTACGGTCATTTGCGACGATATGGCAGGCGCCTTAATGCAGGCGGGTAAAATCGATATGGTCATCGTGGGGGCCGACAGAATCGCGGCCAACGGCGATACCGCCAATAAAATCGGGACATATTCTTTAAGCGTTCTTGCTAAAGTTCATCGGGTCCCGTTTTATATCGCAGCGCCATCAAGCACGTTCGATTTGAAAACCAAATCCGGCGATAGAATCCCTATCGAGCAGCGACCGGCCGGGGAGGTTCAATTTATCGGTGGATTCGACAAGCTCACCACAAGTGGCAAACAAATCACGCCGAAAGGCGTTAAAATTTACAACCCTGCTTTCGATGTTACGCCTGCCAAAAATATCACCGTGATAATCACGGAACGAGGGGTGATTGAAAGGCCAACCGCATGCAAGATAGTGCAACATTTTGCAAAAAAAAAGGGGCCTGACTTTGTTTTGACCTGACGTTATTATATGTGTATAAGTATATGCGTATATACTTATTGACTGCCGTGCGGCAGTAATTTTGTGCTTTGGGCAGTGGCTGTGTTGTGTGAGATGTGGAGGCAAGTTTATATGGCTGACTCAGGGAAACTGGCGGAGATATTTAAATTATTTTCAGTTGAGGCAAGGATACGTATTATACAGGCCCTCAAGCGCAGGGCTTTGTGCGTTACAGAGATAACATCGCAACTGGGCATATCGCAGGAGGCAACTTCTCAGCATCTTCGAGTTCTGAAAGACG
>JBELAA010000102.1:0-14899 GCA_049509315.1 Sedimentisphaerales bacterium
ACCGACGGCAAACCAATAGGCGATTACGTCAAATCACCGGCGGGCGACAATTACAAACTCGTAGTTTACGTCCCAGTTGCATCGGCGGCACAAGTAGCCGATGCTGTTTTCGCAGCGGGCGCAGGCCATATCGGCAATTACAGTCATTGCGGTTTTAGCGCTCAGGGCCAAGGCAGCTTCCTGCCTCTTGATGGCGCTCGACCCTCTGTCGGCAAAAGAGGGGTTCTCGAAAAAGTCCCGGAATTGCGGTTCGAGACAATCGTGCCCGCCGACAAACTGGCCGGGGTTATATTGGCAATGCTAAAGGCGCACCCATACGAGGTCCCGGCGTATGACATGCCAAGCCGACTCAACTGAAAACAATTATCGCGAAAATAAAAAGACAAACCGGTGCAAAAGCCATAGGCGTAATTGGACCTGAAAACCGATTAGTCAAAACAGCCGCCGTATGTGCCGGCTCGTGCGGCAAAATCATTAACCTCATCATTGCCCAGAAAGCCGACCTCTACGTTACCGGCGAACTGAAACATCATCAGGCATTGGCAGCACAGGAAGCGGGCTTGACGGTGATTTGTCTGTCGCATACCGTTTCCGAACGATTTATTTTGAAAAAACTGGCAGGACAGTTGCAAAAATTGCTTCCAGCGGTAACAATAAGAATCAGTAGAAACGATTACGACCCGTTCAACTGGAAAAAAATATGACACAAGACGCAGAAACCCAGACACCAGACACAAGACCCAAGACACAAGATGAAATTGGTTTAGCCGACGCCGGTACGGCGGCGGAAACACAGAATACAGAACAGAAGATAGAAGACGGAGGACAGACGACGGAAGACAATAATCCACCAGTCATGAATTTTGAGCCGACCGTAGAATCGGTCGTGGAGGCGGTGCTTTTCGCCAGTGATGAGCCGCTAACAGCAACGCGACTGGCCGATATAGTCGGCACAAACGTAAAACAGCTCCGCAAGCACATCGACGACCTCAATGAGAAATACAAAACCAATAACAACGCCTTCCGTATCGAGCAAATCGCCGGCGGTTATCAGTTGCTCACGCTTAACGGCTACAACCACTGGCTCAAAAAGCTCGTCCGTGCACGCGACGAGGGCACGCTCAGCCAGGCGGCTCTCGAAACCCTGGCAATAATCGCCTATAAACAGCCCATTATCAGGGCCGATATCGAGGCAATCAGGGGCGTCGCGGCAGGCGATATGATTCGCAACCTTATGTATAAGGGCCTGGTTAAAATCGTGGGAAGGGCTGAGGTCGTCGGCAGACCTATGCTTTACGGCACAACCAAAAAATTCCTCGAAATTTTTATGCTCAACTCTCTAAACGACCTCCCCAAAGCCGAGGAGCTCAAAAAACCGCCGGACTAACACCTTATCTCTTTTAACAATAAGGACTTATAATATGTATTAACGGGGGGGGTAAATCGGTAATTTTTTTGAAATTTTTCTTGAAATCCCCATCTTCCTGTAGTAATATGATGAATGAATACTTTTTTAGGAGAACGGCTTATGAAAAAGAGGATGTTCACATTAATCTGCCTTTTACTGGCCATTCCCTGCCAGGGGAGAATTATAACCGTCGATAACGACGGCCCCGCCGATTTCAACAACATCCAGGCGGCTGTCGATGATGCAAACGGCGGTGACACAATCATAGTCGCCGACGGCATATACACCGGCCCCGGCAATAGAGATATTTTAATTCAAGATAAGCCATCACTGGTCGTTAGAAGCCAGAATGGTCCAACAAATTGCATAATAGATTGTCAAGCGACTATAAATGACAGGCACAGAGGTTTTATGATAAACAATACTGGTGTATTAGATGGCTTTACTATAAAAGGCGGTATTGGGCCTGTACTTGGCGGCGGGGGCGGCATATTTTGTGGCATTCCGCCGGTAATCCGCAATTGCATATTTCGAGATAACTATTCTCCAGATGGCTCAGGCGGGGCTATATACTTTAATGGTATTAATACCGAAATTATGAACTGTACTTTTTTCAATAACTCTTCTGCATTTCAGGGCGGTGCCGTTGTGATTAGAGGTACAGATATGCCAAGGATCATTCTTCGCAACTGTATTTCCTGGGCTAATTCAAATCCGGATATAGCGGTCGAGTCCTGTGGCGCAAAATGTGGAACCCCCCAGATAAAAGCTGAATTCAGTATTCTACAAATTGATTGGTATAATTCTTACATAATGCTTGAAAATTGTATTACGGCAGACCCCTGCTTTGCAGACCCCTGCAACGGTGATTATCATTTGAAATCACAGGCGGGCCGATGGAATCCTGCCAGTCAAACCTGGGTTCAGGACAACATTACCAGCGTCGCTATAGACGCCGGCAACCCGATGGACCCGGTCGGATTAGAGCCGTTTCCAAATGGCGGAATAATCAATATGGGAGCATACGGCGGAACAGCCGAGGCCAGCAAATCATACTTTGGCGGGACACCTTGCCAGACAATCATCGCAGGCGATATAAACGGCGATTGTATCATCGATTTTAAGGATTTCGGCCTTATGGCCCTTCACTGGCTCGATAACAATAATCTGTAAACAGGACAGGAGAACGGATTATGAAAAAGAGGGTATTTGTATTAATTTGCCTAATGCTGACCATTCCCTGCCAGGGGAGAACTATTACTGTCGATAATGACGGCCCCGCCGATTTCAACAATATCCAGGCGGCCATTAACAACGCCAACAACGGTGACATGGTTGTCGTCGCCGATGGCATATATACTGGAAATGGCAACCGAGACATCACTCTTAACAAGAATATTACCGTGCAAAGCCAAAATGGCCCGACCAATTGTATTATAGATTGCCAGGGCAGTTCAGGGGATGAGCACTATGGATTTGTGGCGTCTGGCTCTGAACCGTATTGCGTAGTTGAAGGCTTAACAATAATGGGTGGAGTAACCACTAATTTATCTCGTGGTGGCGGAGCAGCAGTGGGAAGATATGTAAAAATCTGCAACTGCATATTCCGAGAAAACTACGCAGAAAATGGGGGCGGAGCGATATACGTTGGAGCTCACTGTGATGGAACTGGCACCGAAGCGATTAACTGTACCTTTGTAAATAATTTAGTGGCAGGTAATGGTGGTGGAGCCGTAAGAATCGTGGGGGGGACAGGTGATAAAATTACGCTGAGTAATTGTATTTCCTGGGCTAATTCGACACCGGATTTAGCAACGCAATGGAGTGGAAAATGCGGACTTCCCCAGATAAAAGCCGAATTTAGTATTTTACAAATCGATTGGTATAATTCTAACGTAATAAAGGAAAATTGTATTACAGCAGATCCCTGTTTTGCAGACCCCTGCAACGGTGATTATCATTTGAAATCTCAGGCGGGACGATGGAACCCGACCAGTCAAACGTGGGTTCAGGATGATGTTACCAGCGTCGCTATAGATGCAGGTAACCCTATGGACCCAGTAGGATTAGAGCCGTTTCCCAATGGCGGTATTATCAATATGGGGGCATACGGCGGAACAGCCGAAGCGAGCAAATCATACTTTGGCGGACCCCCTTGCCAGACAATCGTCGCAGGCGATATAAACGGCGATTGCGTTATTGATTTCAAGGATTTCGGCCTTATGGCCTTTCACTGGCTCGATAGCAACAATCCCTGAAGCCGGATAACACTGTCAGCGGTCGATAAATCATAATCTAAATCGGTTTAGGGCAAACTTCGCCAAACCGAATTTCCCTCATAGCGTAGAGTTAAGGAATCCCTGCTTGTGGGCTGTTTATCAATCTGATATAATTTTTTAATGATGCAAAACGACAATATAATTTCAGAAAAACCCGCGAAATTTTCATCGATTTTCGCTCCCGTCGTGACAGTATTCATTTCAAGCTTCTGGGTTATGGTTCTTGAAATGGTGGCAGGCCGGCTGATAGCACGACACCTCGGCTCGTCGCTTTACACCTGGACGTCGGTAATAGGGGTGGTCCTGGCGGGGATTACAATCGGCTATTACTCAGGCGGACGTATCGCAGACAAATTTAACGCCCAAAAGGCCTTGTCGGCGCTATTCGCAATCGGCTCAATTGCCTGCGTAATAACCATTATTCTCAATAACGTCATAGGCGAGTGGATTGTCCTGTGGAAGCTCAGTTGGCCGATACGGGTGTTCAGCCACGTCTCGATTCTGTTTTTACTGCCGAGCGTTCTTCTGGGCGCTATAAGCCCGGTTGTCGCGAAAATGGCCCTCGACAAGGGCCTGCCGGCGGGTGAAACCATAGGCGATATATACGCCTGGGGCGCCGCGGGAAGCATCGCAGGGACCTTCGCAGCCGGCTTTTATCTCATCGCAGTAATAGGAACTATCGCTATCATCTGGCTGGTCGGTGCGTGTCTGGCAATTATGGCCGTCCTTTACCGAAAGCGTTTCTGGCCTTATTACTTATGGCTGGCGGCATTTGTTTTTATGCTTATCATTGCGGCCGCTCCCGCCCAGTGGTGCCAAAACGCCGGCGGCGCCCTCCTTTTGCGCGAAGCGATTGACCCGAGTGTAATTTATCAGGCCGAAAGTCAGTATTGCTATATCGCCGTAAGAACATCCAATCTTCCAAATAAGCGCGTCTTTATGCAGGACAAGCTCACTCACAGCGCTATAATTATGGGCGATATCAACGACCTGATATATTTCCACACGGTTATTTTCGCCGCCGTTACGCACGAACTCAGCCAGGACAAGAAAACACTTTCCGTCCTGAACATAGGCGGTGGCGGATACGTCTTTCCGCAATATGTAGAGCATAACTGGCCGGGCAGTCGAATCGACGTAGCGGAAATTGACCCTGCGGTTACAGAAGCAGCAATGCAGGCATTTGGATTGCAAAGGAATACCACAATTAAAACTATTTGCATGGATGCACGAAATTATGTCGATGGTCTTTTGGAGGAACGCCGCAACAATAAGCAAATACCACAATATGACTTTATTTATGAAGACGCTTTCAGTGATTATTCAGTTCCTTATCAGCTTGTGACCAAAGAATTTCATGACAAAATTTCCAAAATCCTCACCGATGATGGCGTGTATATGATAAATATGATTGATGTCCTCGATAGCAGCTTATTTTTGGGATCATACCTCAAAACGCTCCAGGAAACGTTCCCCTTTGTTTATGTTGCATCCGAAGGAGGAGCTCCTAATTATATGAGAATTACTTTTTCTATCATTGCTTCTAAAAAGCCGTTTGACCTGCAGGCCATGGTAAAGGCATATCGAAAAAATTTTAATGTCAAGTATTTGAACTCATCAGATATACAACTTGCAGAGCAAAAAGCCGGCCAGGTCGTTTTAATCGACGATTACGCCCCCGTTGAGAACCTGCTTAGCCCCGTTGTGCTGCAAAGCTCTAAAGAATTGCTATCTTTCAGATACCTTAATGACGCGGAAAAACTTGAGAAAGAGCAAAAATGGAATGAGAGTATAAAGGCATACGAAAACGCCGTCCGGCTTAATCCCACAATGGTGATTAAGGCCTATAACGAAATAGGCATTATGCAGGCAAACCTGAACAACCCGCAGGAATCGCTTAACGCCTTCCAAAAAGCCGTCGATAGCTATAATCCGTCGGATTCCAGAGATAGAGTAATCGCCTCTGTCTATCTCAATATGGGCACACTCCTGCAGCGAATGGGTAAAAATGAGGATGCCAACCAGATTCTCGCAAAGGCCGTCAACGAATTTCGCCTCGAATTGGAAGATAAACCTGATGACGCTATTCTGTGGTCCCGTATGGGAGACGCCCTTGCCACAATGGGTGATTACAAACTTGCGTCAGTCGCCCTCGAAAAGGCGGTAATGCTGCAGCCGGATAATCTAATGGACCGCTTAGGCCTTGCGAAAATGCTCGAATTCCAGGGCCGGCTCCTGGAAGCCGTTGATGTGGTTAAAAAAGGAATCGAAATCGCCTCTGCCACCCGCCAACAGGAAATGGCCGCACAGTTCAGTGAATACCTCAAATTCCTCGAACAGCAAATCGCCTCGCAACAGAAAAAGTAATCCGCATTCTGAGATTGCTCTTGTTGCCACAGAGTGATAATATTTTTAAGCCACAGAGAACACGAAGCTTTTAGCGGAGTCCCGTTTTGGCGGGACAGAGGTCACAGAGAAAATAATATTTTTCGATGTTTATTTTTTTTCTTATCTCTGTGGTCTCTGCGACCTCTGTGGTTAAATATCTCTGTGGCTATTCTTTCGTAGCCGACTTTTACTCCGTAACCTTATCGAATACGACCTCGCGGACCTCGCCGTTTGGGTCATGAGCAGGCAGCTTGTAATCAGGCAATTCCTTTGTGTGCCCGGTTAAATCAGGGAAATGCGTCCAGGTTACCTGCCAGATTGTGCCGTCTTTGGAGACAGGGCCTGTGAATACATCCACAGAACTGCCCGTTAGCGTTCCTTCACCTATCGGGAAGTTGAAATCTTCTACTGTAATCTGAACAGTCAAGAGCCGCGTGCTCGGCGTGTAATTAACATACCACCCCCCCGGCTTAAATACTGCCTCCTTGTTTCCTAATACCGGAACTCTCGCTATATAATACGGCTTCATTTCCACGCCTCCGAGGGTATGCCTGATATAGGAAAGGACGCCGTTTGGCTCGAAATTAAACTCCCACCCATCCCCTTGAACCCACCTGCCGACCAGAAATTCCGGGAATTGCCCGCCTTCGTCAATCGTTACCTGGATGCCCTTGGCGGTAACAATGGTTTTATTCGATGCGGCTTTATTTTCGGCTGACCCCGAACAGCCGGCCGCTGAAAAAACAACCAAAATGCCTACTGACAAAATCAAAAATTTACGCATAAATCAAAGCCCCTTATCAATATTTAGCCACAGAGAACATTTTTTTAGCCACAGAGCACAGAGACCACAGAGATTATAGCCGCAGATTTCATAGATTTCAAACCACAGATTACTCAGATTTCACTGATTTTTCTTTAATCTGCGTTAATCTGAGAAATCTGTGGTTCATTTGGTTTTAAGTGCGCTTGCTTCTGCCTGGATTTGTTTAGCCAGGTCTTCCTGTCCTGCGATTTCGGCTAAAAGGCCTCAATCGCGTCGGCGGTCTTACCCTGTTTTTGATAGACCCTGGCGAGCATATAGAATCCCATCGGCGAATCCGGCTGCAATTGCATACTTTCACTGGCCTGCAAAATCGACTCGTCGATTCTGTTTTGCGATAGCAGGACAGTCGCAAGCGTAGCACGTATATCCACTGAATCAGGCGCAAGCTCCAGGCACTTTTCAAGCTGCTCGATGGCAAAATCGGCTCTGCCCTGCATAATCAGGGCTTTTGCCAGCGCCTTTCTTGCTTCTAAAAAATCAGGTTTAATACGAATCGCCTCGGCGTAATGTTTGATTGCCTCATCGTCTCTTTCCAGCCGGCTAAACGCCTCGCCCATATTGAAATGTGCCTCGGTATAACAGCGGATAATCGCATCCATCTTGCCGCTTTCGGGTCTTGGGGATGTAACGGTATTTGGAACCAGTGTCAGAGGGTCAACGCTGATATTGGGCAATTCGGGCAGCGTTTTTTGATACAGCTCGATTGCCTCATCGAGCTTGTTTTGCCGGAGAAGCGCATAGCCAAGGTCGTTAATTATCTCGAATGAGTCGGGCAGTATCCGCAAAGAATCCTTATAACTATTTGCCGCCTCTTCGTATCTGCCCTGCTGAGCATACGCGTTGCCTAAAAGCTGCTCTGCCCACCAGTTGTCCGGCACAACCTCAGTCGCGCGTTTATAAAGAGTAATGTCGTCCCGCCAGAAGCCCATCTGCCTCCAAGACAAGACGCCGAGAGGCAAAAGAACCGCCGCCGCAGTTAAAGAAAGGACAATTTTACGATAGCGTATCGATTCAAGAAGGTCGCAGACGCCCCAGACGATAATTATAAACAGCCCCGTAAGAGGTATATAGGTATAGCGGTCCGCCAATGCCTGCCTGCCGACCTGGACAAAACCGATGACGGGAATTAATGTCCCAAAAAACCAAAGCCAGCCCATAAGAAGATATTTTCGCGTCCGCCAAAAATAGAGGGCAACAATTGTCACAATCACCAATAGAACCAATGACGCTACGGCCAACCACATTGATGTGTCCAGGCCGCGATGCGGATAAAAGACCGCCAGATTCGCCGGCCAGAACGTCTTTTCAATGTATGTCGCGTACGAAACCGGAACGTTAAGTAGCCGGGCCTTCAATGGCAGATTCTCCTGCGTCGCCACCGCCCAGGTGCTCTGCTGGGCAATTTGGGTAATAACGCATACAACCGCGGAAAGAGCAAAAAACGGGATTTTTTCGAATACTAACTTGAGAACTGAGAATTGAGCCACAGAGTTTTTAGCCACAGAGGACACGAAGCCCTTGGCGGAGTCTCGCCTTAGCGAGACAGAGGGCACAGAGAAAGAAGAAAAAAATGGATTGCGGATTCGTTCTAAGGGCCAATAGTCGATAAGGAGCAAAACAAAAGGCAGCGTTACAACCATCGGTTTAGCCATAAGCCCCAACGCAAAACAAACAAGCGTTACCATATACCGGCTGATATTCGGCTTTCTCGCGTACCAGGCGTATGAGAGCATCGTTAGCAGCCAAAACAGCATACTTAAGACATCTTTACGTTCCGATACCCACGCTACGGATTCCACGTGAAGCGGATGCAGGGCAAATAAAGCGGCGACGAAGGCGCTACGCCACGTTTTAGAGGTCATATACTGAAGAACTAAGAAAAGCAAAATGGCGTTGACCGCGTGCAGTCCGATGCTTGTGAAATGATGGCCTGCCGGCTCAAGACCGAAAAATTCGACATCCAGTATATGCGACAGAGACGTAAGCGGATGCCAGTTGCCGGTCTGCCCTACCTGGTTAGCAAAGCTGAACGCCCAGGCGACACTATTCCGCGTCAGGCCGTTTTTGATGTAATTATTGTTATAAACGTACCAGTTGTCGTCGTAACCGACAAAGCCGTTATGACGCGCCGGCTCGTATGCAACGATTGTCGCCGCGGTAAGAACCGCACTTACAAAAAATAAAAGATGTTTTCGCTCAAACCCCAATATTATTATCCTTTCATAACAATAATTATTTTTGAATATATCTCATACCTTTCTGGTAAAGCTGTAATCGACCCTCGATTTCACGAGCAAGCTCTTCCTGGCCGGCGGCCCTGGCGCCTGTAATCGCCTTCTCGGCCGTTTTAATCGCTTCATCGAATCGACCCGCCGCTGCATACGTTGCCGCCAGTGTATCCAGGAAGCTTATATTCTTATTCCCAGTCAATTTGCACAACCGTTCGGCACACTGAACTGCGGCGTTAGAGTCCTCAATAGAAATGTTTTCCCTCGTTGCCAGCAGCCACGCCAGATTATTCAGTGCTTCGATATTGTTGTGGTTTAGCACCACAGCCCTTTTATAATTCTGAATTGCCCGCTCGTTTTGGCCTGTCAGAACATAGGCTTCTCCGACAGTTGTATAAATTTCTGATGAATATTTCTCTCTGCCTATTTCCGCTTCGATAGATTTAAAATAGGTGATTGCTTCATTGACCTTTCCTCGTCTGAGCAGCGTTTTACCGAACAGGTAGGTTATCCGGGCATTTTTCGGCCCTACACTAATCGCGTTTTTCAGGTGCAGTTCGGCTTCATCGAGCCGCCCGGCATTAAGCAGCGCCTGTCCAAGGCTTCCTTCTGTTATCATATTCATTTTTGTGCACTTCTCGGCGTATTCGAATAGCTTCAAACTATTTTCCCAGTGTTTGACTTGCTCTCTGGTTAGTATCATCAGGCAAAATAGTAAAACTGATACAGTCGCCGCTGCGATGATTTTTGGCCTGAGTTTTCCGGCAATGAACTCTTTAGCAGTCCAGCCAATAATAATAAGCAGGCCTATTATTGGTATATACATATATCGGTTGGCAATCGACTGGCTGCCCGCTTGCACCAGCCCGATTACGGGTATAAGAGTCCCTGTAAACCACAACCAGCCGAACAACAAATATCTCCTCCTTAGTGCCATAAAAATGAAAAATATCGTTATCATCACAAATAAAATCGCGCAACCTGCTGCAATATCCCAGGGAAAATCTGAGGTAAAAAAGTGCGGATAAAACACAGCCAGTTTGCTTGGCCAAAGCATTTTCCCGATGTATCTTATGTATGAGAGAAACACGTTGGCGATTCGACATTGTAATGGCAGGTCTTCCAGCGTGATGACCACCCCTTTCATCCCTCGTTGTGCAATGACAGTCATCGCACTGGCAAACGCCGACAATGCCAGAAGGGGAACCTTTTCAAGCAATAGCAACTTAGCTGGAACAAATTTCCCTCCCGTGCAGCGCCCCGGATTGAACCGACCCAGCGGCCAGTAATCCATCAGCAAAAGAACAAGGGGTAGCGTTACAACCACCGGCTTTGTCAAAATACTAAGTCCGTATATTGCGAAAACAGCTATATATCGCCAAATGCCCGGTTTTTTTGTATACCAGATGTAAATGGCCATTGTGAGAAACCAGAACAGCCCGCTAACCACTGTCTTTCGCTCTGCCGACCAGGCAACCGAATCTACCTGCAACGGGTGCAGTGCGAATACCGCCGCCACGAACGCGCTTGGCCAGATTGAACCAGTACAATTAGTGAGTATCAAGAAAACGAGCAGCGAGTTAACGATGTGGAATGATACACTGACGAGGTGATGCCCCAGCGGATTCGGCCCGAAAAGCTTATAGTCCAGCATATGACTTAGCCACGTCAGCGGATGCCAGTTGCTGGCTTTGTCTAAACTGGTAAACGCCCATTTAACCGACTGTTGTGTTATCCCGCTCTGCACGTTAGAGTTTTCGGTTATATATACATCGTCATCGTAATCGACGAATCCATTGTGCCGAATCGGCTCATAAGCGACGAGCGTCGCCGCCGCAAGAACAAGGCATATCAGGATGACTCGGTATTTCTTAAGCATTTCAAAACCACAGATTACACAAAGCCCTTGGCGGAGTCCCCTCAGAAATTGCGAAGCAATTTCGAGGACTTTAGTCCCGGAAATCCTCTGGATTTCACGGGGTCGCCTTCGCGAGACAGATTTTCACAGATTTTTAAAAAAACACAAGATTACTTAATGATTCTTTTATATTCGAGCGACCTGCCCCCAAAGTTCAGTAAAATCTCCGCTTGCAGTCCATTTCAAGTATCTAACCGTAAACTACTTCGCCGTTTTTAGCGTAATCGACGAGCAGAGATTTTTTCCCTTCCCATTCCTCAGGAGTGAAAGCAGTTGCCTCTATCGGCTCGAAAATCCGGTAAATGGCGCTGGAAAGTATGTCTATTCTTTCCCAATAACTTTTATTACTGAAGTCCCGGGAGATAATGATTATATCTATGTCACTGTCTTCTCTGGATTCGCCTGTTGCGAAAGAACCGAAAAGTATTACTTTGTCCGGCTTTATCCCTTCGGCCTCAATCGCCTTTCTAAAGGCCGATATTATTTCGTAAACTCTGCTTTTATCCATTGCAGGATTTCCCTTTCATCGACGCAGATTAAGACGAACTTTCTTTTTGACGCCGATTGCGCAGATTGCGCTGAAAAGTTAAAAATTTCTTTATAATCTGCGTTAATCTGCGAAATCTGCGTCTAAAACTATCTGCGAAATCAGCCTCGCTAAGGCGAGACTCCGCCAAGGGCTTCGCGCAATCTGCGTCTAAATCTTTTTCCCAAAATCAGCGTCTAAACAATTATAATCCCATCTGCGTCTTTAAGGCAATAAAAAAAGAGGCGTCCCGGAAACCGGGACGCCTCAGCTTTAGCTTAAACCTTAAAGGTTTGGCCGTCGCTCGCTCACGATGGTGAGCTTTTGTCGAACCATTATTTCCTGCGACGAAGGAACAGACCGCCAAGACCGAGTAACGCCATCGTCATCGGCTCAGGTGTTACAACCAGTGTCAGCGGGCCATTGGCCAGCTCAGCATAGGTGGTGTCATCCTGCAGGTCAATATAAATCGTGCCTGCCTGAACGGCTGAAAGGACGATGCTGAACTGTGTGCCAGCTGCGACATCGGTATTGGTCAGATTGCTTGCAACTTGAATCTGTGTTGCAGCATGTCCGTAATAGTTGTAAAGCACGGTGCCAATATTGCCGATACCACTTGCAGTTCCTGTGGTCCAATCAGCAGCAGCGGGAGTTGTCCAGTTGACCAGGTCTTCGCTCAGAATAAGATCGCCCACCCAGTTAGAAGTGTCGCTTGAGCTAACTGTCAAAGTCGTGGTGCCGCCAGGAACAGCGATTGTCGAGGCAGTCAGATTCAGCGTCAGGGTCGCCTGTGCGCTCGAAACCAAACCTAAAACCATCAATAAAACTAAAAGCTTTTTCATCTTTAATTCTCCTTCCTTAAAATTCATATTTTTCAAAGTTAAACTCTTTCAAAGAGATTTTTCTTAAAACACATTAGTTACACGGCTTGTTATCCGCAGGCAGAGTAAACCTGCTGCCTGAAGCGCCAGCCGGGCAAGTTCCAATACCGGAACCAAACGTCGGCTCTTTGACCATATATGCCTTCATGAAGATATTCAAATCAGGAACTCCGACACGGTAAATACCGGTCTTTGTTGTTCCTTCAGAAGTATGGCTGAAGTCAGCGCAAATATTCGGCTCACCCTTGAGACCAACGCCAAATGTCGGCTCTTTGACCATATATGCCTTCATAAATATGTTCAAATCAGGAACTCCAACCCAGTATACACCGGTCTTTGTTGTTCCTTCAGAAGTGCCTGTGGCGTCGCCTTTGCACTGCCTCTGATAGCACCAGCAGCGCGGCTTGCCTTGTGCCTTCCAGGTCGTCATATTCGGGTCGGCAGTCGGGAAGCACAGAACAACTGCGCAATCCGTCGAACCGGTGTTGCAAACGTCAGGACATCCCGCTGCAGTCGCAGCAACGCGATACCGGTAACTGCCGGCGTTCACGTCGTCGCATACGGTCGTAGCAGTACCCGAGTAAATGGCTGTCCAGGTGCTGCCCGCATTATTGGAACGATCCAACCTGTAGCCGGTAGCATCGGCTGCCGCCGACCAGCTAACCTGGTATCTGCCGTTATTAGCATCAGCGGCAGGATACGTCAGTGTAGCAGGAGCAGCAGACGGGCAGCTTACAAACTTCCACGGATTGGGGAACGTGATAGTCGGGTCAACAGAAGTGCCGTTTTCAAGAACCACCTTGCCGCGAACGGTATTGGTAGTAACCGTTAAACCGACTTGTTGCTGACCGTTGGGGTCAGCAAGCAGCGTAAACAGCTTGCCCGACGATCCCGGAGCATTGGCGTCTTTATACAGAGAGCCAAGCTCGCAGATAACCTTGCGAGTGCCGATACCGGTGCCGTTTGAATCAACGTCACCTGACGGAGCAACCGGATAGTAATAGGTTGCAAACCAGTTGGGGTTCGCGGGGTCAATCTGATTGCGGAACTGACCCGGGAAAATCCCGTAGCCGCCGCCCGGCTTATTGCTTTCGCCTCTGTTGAAGTCGTTAACCTCTGACCACAGCACCTGACCCGGCGATGTAGGGCCCAAATTAAAATCGAGGGCAAACGCCCTGACTGCCTCGCCGCCGTTGCACTTATAGGTAACCGTCAGCTTGTTGTTGCCGCTGGTGCCGGGGCCTGGCGTACAATTAATATCGATCGTCGCAAAGGCCGGTGCCGCGATTAGCAGCATCGCAACTATCAACAAAATCCTTTGTTTCATAATTTACCTTCCTTTCTTTTCTTCCATGCAAAGCCACACGCTTTACATTGTTTTGGTTTCCCTGCTGAAAAAAACCTTCGCATCATTACGCCCCCTCAAAACATCTTATTCTGACATATTTTTATTCTGAGCCAGGCGAATCGGCCGGCAGGAACAGCCGAGAGAAAGAAATAAAAATCTTGTTTTACTCCTCCAGTTGGACTCCTTTCTGCCTAAAAAGGCGTAATCGTGCGAATCAACTACTGTTGCACAAGGTTACTATTAGTGAAAGTCAAGCTTATATTAACACACCTCTAAGCCCAAAGTCAATGATTTTTTCAAAAAAAACGTTAAAAAATGATAAATTTTGCTTTTGAGCCGATAATAAACCCCTCGATAACGCTAATTCGAGTATTGACAAGATGTTATGACAGGGAAAGTTTGGTAATCAGGCCTATTTGGGCTATTTTTATTACCCCGATATTTTCAAAATAGGCAACCCTGAATGATATTTTTAGTATTGATAAATTAAATTTCGCGACAGAATCAGCGTTTAGCACATAGTGAACTTTACTAAAAACTGTCTGCTATACGCTACCCATTATCTGCTATCTTTCCCTTTTTACTTTTTACTTTTTACTTTTTGCTGTTATCCTTCTGGTATGCTTGGCATACTGAAAGGCCGGTCGATTGAAGTGAGGGTCCTGCTGCTGGCGGCAGCGCTGACGTTGACATTTGTCGGAATCATAACCATTTACGCCGTGGGTAACCTCGGGCGTAGTGTTCCTGACGACCAAGCCACACAAACGGGTGGCGTAAGCCATCTTGACGATTCAGACAATACCGGGCCGGACGATGAATTAGCCGGCTTGTGGAAAAAACAGCTTTTCTTCGCCGGGCTGGGGCTGGCAGCGCTGGCAGCAGTCAACCTTGTCAATTATCGCCGCTTAGGGGAGCTTAGTTACTGGCTCTACGCGGCGGTTCTGGCGCTGCTGGCGGTTCTGTTAGTCGATAAATTCATAAATTTGCCCTTTGTCCCCTTCGTAAACGGCTCCCGCAGGTGGCTCCGGCTGCCGCTGGGTCCCCTGTCACTTAGTATTCAGCCATCGGAACTCTGCAAGCCCGCATACGTGCTGGCG
>JBELAA010000103.1:0-9483 GCA_049509315.1 Sedimentisphaerales bacterium
CTGGGGCTATTGCATCGACGGCACCGAGGGCCAGAAAAAACTAAACTACACCCTCCTCGGTAACCACGCCAGCTTCGCCGCCGACAATAACACCGACCTGCCCGTTGACCTGCTGCGAAAATACCGCCAGATAATCCTCCACAAACGCTGCGTTGACCCATTCGATGAGCCGCGTATCGACCGCCTCCTCAGTGAAATCCGCGCCAACGAATTTGTCCTCATCGGCGCCTCCGTCGAAGGCGCTGTCGAGGCGACCGCACTCGGTCTCCTGCAGCGCGGCAAAAAGGTCACCGTAGTCGTCGATGCCGTCGGCGCACAGGACAAGCAAAAAGCAAAACACTCCCTCCGCAAAATCGCCGCCAAAGGCGCACGCCTCATCGAAACCCGCCGCCTCGCCGGCATCTCACATCTCAAATCCACGGGCGTCCTCAAGGAAAGCGTCTCCGCCGACGCCGACGAATCGGCAACCACCCTCGCCGACATCGTTACCGAGTAATCATCTTCCCTCTTCCGTGTTCTTTATTCCGCATTCGATAAATAAAATCAAATATCAAAAAGTAAATATCAAAAATGCGGAAGAAGAGTAATTTAATTTTGTCCGCTTCAACAATTTTGCTTTTTGCATTTCCCTCAGAAATCTTGAAAAGATTCCGAGGACTTAGTCCCGGAAATTCTTTGAATTTCACGGGGTAATTTTTGCTTTTTCCTATTTCCATCCTCTGTCCTCCGTCCTCCGCTTGCCTCGGCGTAGCCAAAGGCGAAGCCGGTTCCTCTGTCTTCCGTCTTCTGAATTCCGCTCTTGACTATCGCCTGCATAACGGATATATTTACCTTTTGATAGCGATATTTTTATAGGGAGTGCTTTATGAAGCCAAGCAGAGTCAGCAGGGTCGTCCAGATGCTAACGACTCTTCAGTCGGGCCCTCCCCGCACCGCCGCCAACCTCTCCCGCATATTCGGCGTCAGCAGGCGAACCCTCTTCCGCGACCTTAAAGAGCTGCAAAATATCGGCATCGAGCCCCTCTTCTCCCCGCAGCACCAGGGCTACAAAATCGCCCCCGAGCAGTTCCTGCCCCCCATCAATCTCAACCTACAGGAGGCCCTCTCAATCCTGCTCCTCGTCCACAAAATGCGTAGCCAAATCCAGCTCCCCTTCAAAACCTCCGCACTGCTGGCCGCCCTCAAAATCGAAAGCGCTCTGCCTCCCCGAATCAGGCATTATTGCGAGCACGCCCTGGCCCGAATCTCCGCAAAAGCTGGCGCACAGGCCCCTATCGACGGCCCCCTCTCCCTCGACGGCGTCTTCGGCACAATACAATCCGCCATTGCGCAAAAGCGTAAAGTCAAAATCCGCTACGACTCCTTCTTCGACAAGGCCGCCATCGACTGCGTCCTCTCGCCACTCCATATCTTCTATAACCAGCGCGCCTGGTATTGTATCGGCCGCTCGTCCGTCCACAAATCCGTCCGCACCTTCAAACTCAACCGAATCAAAAAAGCCGATATCCTTGACGAGGGCTTCGCCGACGGCGACGATTTCGACCTCGCCGATTACCTCGGCTGCGCCTGGTCTATGATTCCCGAAGGCCGCATCCACCACGTCCGCCTCCGCTTCGCCCCCAAAGTCGCTTCCAACGTCGCCGAAGTCCAGTGGCATAAATCCCAGAAAGTCGCCCGCGAACCCGACGGCTCCGCAACTATCGAATTCCGCGTCGATGGCCTAAATGAAATCACCTGGTGGATTCTCGGCTACGGCGACCAGGTCGAGGTTCTCGCCCCCGCCGCCCTTCGCCAAACAATCGCTCGTATCGCCCGCAATATGTCCGCTATAAATTCCACTAATCCTTAATCCGCACATGTAGCGGAGCGGAGGGCCCGTTTCGGAATCTGCCCCCACAATCGGCAATTGGAAATCGAAAATCGGCAATCTGCAATACTATTAACAATCTCACAACCCCCATTGTTATTTCCTGTTACATTACCGGCGATGCTATCTTTCCAGTTCACCCCCTCACACACCTGTGTTACAAATCAGCTTGCTCCCTTTCTCAATTCTCACAACTTATCCCCACCATTCATAATTTCTATCTTCCTCCTAACCCCTGTTATACTAACGACTAACGACTATATACTTCTCCCCACTTAACATTCCCGCAATGCAAATGACCACTACTACTATTCTTCTCTTCCAAATATAAGAAGAATTAAGACACCTCTCTCGCCATAGTTTATTTCTGAGCCGTTGTGGCTCACTTGTCCTAAGCTTTGGGGATTCGCTGCTTACTTTATTTTTCACGAATAAGCAAATTTATCCCAAAACGTGCATATCCCCGATATAATAAACAGAAATCGCTATGGCACAAAACTCTAAAATAGAATGGACCGAATGCACATGGAATCCAGTAACCGGCTGCACAAAAATAAGCCCGGGTTGCAAGCATTGCTATGCTGAGCGGATGGCTCTACGTTTACAAGCAATGGGACAACCCAATTATCGCAATGGTTTCAGTGTTACAATTCACCCGCGTATGCTTGATTTACCACTCGAATGGCGAAGCCCAAGAAAAATATTTGTTAACTCAATGGGTGATATGTTTCATCGGCTCGTCCCGGACGATTTTATAGGCGACTGTTTTCGAGTAATAACAAAAGCGCCTCAGCATCAGTTCCAGTTGTTAACTAAACGCTCGTCTCGCCTTTTCCAAATGTCTTGTGATTTGCCTTGGCCGAAAAACTTATGGGCGGGCGTTACCGTGGAAACAGCCGACTACTTGGAACGAATCGACCATTTAAGGCAAATTCCCTCGGCTGTGAAATTCCTGTCGCTCGAACCGCTTTTGGGCCCTATCCCTGATATAAACCTCGATAGAATCAACTGGGTCATCGTCGGCGGCGAATCCGGCCCCGGCGCAAGACCAATGGACCCCAAATGGGTCACCGATATCCGCGACCAGTGCCTCGCCGCCGGCGTGCCCTTCTTTTTCAAACAATGGGGCGGTGTACGCAAAAAACTTGCCGGTCGAGTCCTCCAAGGCCAAACCTATTCCCAAATGCCAGTCAATATATATAGGAACATATCTTCACACCCAAATGGGACACAAGGCAGACAATTCGTTTTTCAATCAGAAGCGTCCATGGTCTAAGAGAAAAGATAACATTCTCCAATGCTATTTGACTCCGTACCTATACAAGATAGCGACCCAAAGAGCACCTATACTAATCGTAGACGCATTCGCGGGACCCGGAAAATTCGGAGACGGAGAGTCTGGCTCGCCTTTAATTATTTGTAAATGTGTCGACCAAGCGCTTTCAAAGGGATTTCCGGTACCCGTATCAGTTATGTGTATAGAGCCAGACCCGGAACTTTTTTCGGAGTTGCACGATTCAATTAAACCATTTCCTTTTGCTGAGGCCAAAAAAGGTGAGTTTCATGATTACATCCATGATATTGAAAAACTGGCGGGCAGCAATAGTGTTTTTATGTATATAGACCCATGGACAGTCGAAGGGCTTCAGTGGGCTCAGATGGAACAAATATTTAAGCACTTGTTTGTTTCCAAGATGAGTATCGAAGTTCTTTTGAATTTCAACGCGCAAAGTTTAGCACGTCGCGGTTTGGCAGCCCTCAAGCTTGCCGTTCCTAATTCTGACCCTGCAATCGAAGATCAAGAGGAAATTGACGCTCCAATTGCGACTTCGCCGTCAGTAATAAATCTCAATAATGTCGTAGGAGGTGAGTGGTGGCAACCCATTCTCGTGTCCCCTTTAACCTTTCCTCAGAAAGTGCAACAGTTGGCAGACGGAATTTGTACTCACCTATCGGTAAGATTCAAAGAGGTCTGCCAACACCCTATGAAGGCAATGCCGCATCATCTGGTTCCGAAGTATTTCCTGATTTTTGGTTCTAGGCACCGTGACGCATTGCTCTTAATGAATGATGAAATGGTCAAAAGCCAACGATCTTTGGCTGACTTGGCGAAACCCAAAGACCCTACTTTGTTTGAGATGCGACCAACTGATCTTGTTCCCGATATGGAACAGCTTCCAGAGATTATACTTGCGCATACCCAGAATCCTATGAAACGAGGCGATGTAATCCTAAATGTGGTTCGTGAAAACTTTTGCAAATTTGCCGTCAAGGACATCAGATCGTCAATAGGCGATATGCTTAGGAAAGGCACCCTTAAGTCCGAAACAGGTAAAACAAGAATCAACGATGATATCAAAATCTTTCGTCCGAAGTAAAGAAGGAATCTGCGTCTAAGAACTTGTTCGCAACACGGCTTATCTCTGATTTTTATCCCCGTCAATTCCTAATCTCGGAGTGAAGCGTCGCAGCGTAGCGTAGACCCCTGCGCAGCCCCCAGCGTCTTGATTCGATTTCGAATCAGCAGGGGGTGTTAATCCGTGGTTAAAACCCTTCGTGTTTCTTCTTTTCCTTCGTGGTGAAAAGAATCTCCGCGTTCTCCGCGGTAAAAACTTTTTTATTCGTCGTTCTGCTTTTTAATTACCCCCCAAGCCCTTCGTGTTTCTTCTCGTAGCCCTCAGCGTCTTGATTCGATTTCGAATCAGCAGGGGGTGTCCTTCGTGGTAAAAACCTGCACGCTGCTCTTAAATTGCCAATCGGCAATCGAAAATCGACAATGATACCGGGTCTTGTGTCTATTTCTTGACTTTTAACCTAACCTCGGCTAAACTATTCCTTTGTTGTTTTCTCTGTGACCTCTGTGTCCTCTGCGTAGCATTGCGCAGCGAAGCGGAGTCCCGCCTTGCGGGGCGGAGTCTCGTGAGCCTTAGCGAGCGAGGCGGCTAAAATGCTCTGTGGCTTTTATGGATAAAAAAGAAAACTGCGGCCTGTTCGGCATATTCGGTGACCCCGACGCCGTCCAAAAAACATACCTCGGCCTGTGCGCCCTCCAGCACCGGGGCCAGGAATCCGCCGGCATCGCCTCAAGCAACGGCGAAAATATCCAGGTCTTTTCCGCTATGGGCACCGTCCAAAGGGTTTTTCGCGCGGGCGCCGGCACCCTTGAGAAACTCGCCAACCCTATGGCCATAGGCCACGTCCGCTATTCCACCACCGGCTCATCCAAACCCGCCAACTCCCAGCCGTTTTTCGTCGAGTATTCCCGAGGCCAGGTCGCCATCGCCCACAACGGCAACCTCATCAATGCCCGCCTCCTCCGCGACGAATACGAAGCGTATGGCAGCATTTTCAAATCCACAACCGATACCGAAATCATCGCCCACCTGATGGCCAAACCCACCCACGTCTCGAAACCCGACCCATTAGGCCACGTGCTCAACCACTTACAGGGCTCGTTCTCATTGGTCTTCCTGTTCCAGGACAAAATCGAGGCCGCCCGCGACGCCTGCGGCATACGACCCCTCTGCATCGGCAAAATTTACCCGTCCGACAGGCGGGCTGATACTGGCGCATACGTCGTCGCAAGCGAGACCTGCGCCTTAGACGCAATCGGCGCCGAGTTTATCCGCGAGGTTGAGCCGGGCGAAATCGTTACGCTCGACCACCGCGGCTTATCGAGCCGGTTTTTTGTCAAACCCGGCACGATAAAGCCGGCGCATTGCCTGTTCGAGCACGTCTATTTCGCCAAGCAGAACAGCACAATATTCGGCGAAAACGTCCACGAATTTCGAAAAAAGCTCGGCCGGCAGCTCGCAATCGAGCACCCCGTCGAGGCAGACGTCGTGATTCCGATTCCCGATTCCGGCACCTCCGCCGCTATCGGCTTTGCCGAAAAATCGGGTATCCCGTTCGATATGGGAATGGTGCGCTCGCACTATATTGGCCGGACGTTTATCTCGCCGGACCAGAAACTGCGCGAGGCCGACGTAAAAATCAAACTATCGCCCATCAAGGAAGTCATAAAAGGCAAGCGCATCGTCGTCGTCGATGACTCAATCGTTCGCGGCACGACCACTAAGAGCAAAATCAAGGCGTTCCGCGACGCCGGCGCCCGCGAGATTCATATGCGAGTAAGCTGCCCGCCGATTCGCTTCCCCTGTTTTTACGGCATCGATTTCCCCACAAAAGAGGAGCTTATCGCCAATAATCGCACCTTGGAGCAAATCCGCGACTTCCTCGGCGTCGAAACGCTTGGCTATATGTCAATCGACGGCCTCCTCTCCTGCGCCGCCCTGCCCAAGGATCACTATTGTACCGCCTGTTGGGAAGGCAGATACAGGATACCGGTTGACATCGCGGTTACCAAATACGCCCTCGAGCATTACCAGTTACGAATGTTCGATGAGCCAGAGTAAAGTTCATTGTTCATAGTTTGTTGTTCGTTGTTGAAAGAGAAAGGAGAGGAATATGTTTAATTTTGAGAATCTCAATGTATATAAAAAGGCCATTGAGTTTGTTAAGCAGATTTACCTCGCCACAAAAGGATTTCCGAAAGAAGAGATATTCGGACTTACAAATCAATTGCGGCGGGCGGCAGTTTCCATCCCACTCAATATCGCGGAAGGTTCGGCTCAGACAAGAAAAGGGTTTCGAAGGTTCCTGGATACTGCCCGAGGTTCAGTTTGCGAATGCGTCGCGGTAATGCAGATTTCCAAAGACCTCAATTACATAAGCGCTCAAAAATACGAACAAATGGGGGCCGAGCTGGTGACAATATCAAAAATGCTGAGTGGCCTGAAACAATCCTTAAACGCCGAGTCGGTGGGTAACGAGCAATGAGTAATACACAACGAACAACGAACAATGAACAACGAACAAAGATTACATACGCAAGTTCCGGCGTTAATATCGACGCCGGCGACCAGATGGAAGACCTGATATACCCGCACGTCTCAAGCACGTTCGGGCCGCGGGTTATGGAGCTAAAAGGGGGCTTCGCGGGGCTGTTTCGCCTCGATTACGACGAGAGACTTTTCAAAAGAAACTACAAAAGCCCTGTGCTGGTTGCCTGCACCGACGGGGTTGGCAGCAAAATCCAGCTCGCCTCGATGATGCAAAGGTTCGACACTGTCGGTATCGACCTTGTCGCGATGAGCGTTAATGATATGCTGGTCTTAGGGGCCGAACCCCTGTTCTTCCTCGATTATATAGCCCTCAACAAACTTGACCCGCACGTCGTCGCCGAAATGGTCAAGGGCGTCGCCAAGGGCTGCCGAATCGCGGATTGCGCTCTCATCGGGGGCGAGACCGCTGAAATGCCCGACACCTATAAGACAGACGATTTCGATATGGCGGGTTTCGCGGTAGGCGTCGTCGAAAGGCGAAAAATTATTACAGGCGTTAAACGCGTCTGCAAGGGCGACGTCATCCTGGGCCTTGCCTCATCGGGTCTGCACAGCAATGGCTACGCTTTGGCGCGCAATATATGTTTCAAGGTCAACAAGTTTCAGCCGACGGATAACATTCTTGAGCTTGACGGCCGGATTTTAGGCGACGTTTTATTAGAGCCGACGAAAATTTACGTCCGCCCGATTATCAGATTGCTTAGTCAATACAAGGTAAAAAAAGTCATTCACGGTATGGCCCATATCACAGGTGCGGGCCTGCCCGGCAATGTCCCGCGCATCCTGCCTAAAAATTGTGACGCCATCCTGAAAAAATCAAGCTGGACACAGCCCCCCATATTCAAATTCTTAGCCGACCAAGGCCCGGTCGAGGAAGAGGAAATGTTCCGCGTTTTCAATATGGGTATCGGCTACATTCTTGTCGTCGCCGAGGACTTTGCCGACTCAATTGCCCAGCGATTAAAATCTTACGGCGAAAAGGTCTATAAGATTGGCAAAATCACCGCGGGAACAGGGAACGTCATCATTAAAGATTAACAGCTATGATTAACCCATAGCTTATTCTTCCAGCTTGACCGGCGTGATGCAGCTAAGGTGGAAACTACCGGCGAAGGAAAATTTAATGAAGGGTTCTTTATAACATAAGTACTTGCCCTAAATAGGGTTATGGATTTCCCGACAAACGTATTTTCCTCCCCAAAAGGTTTTTTTCTAAAAAAATTTCAAAAAAAAGATTTTTCCCTTGACATTTTGCAGCAATACGGTATATTACCAAGTGGGTGGAGAAACTCGCCTGAGTTGTCGACGCGATATAAGTCGCGCACGTCTCTGTGCAATATATGTTAATCCAGTGGATACGATATTGTCGCAGTTTTGTTTGAATGCGGCCTGACACGTCGACTTTTTCAGTGATTGAAATAGACAGAATAATTGCGCCTGGATATGTGCAGAGTATGCGCCCGGCGAGTGAGAATTTTAAACTTGTATGGAGGATACGAAAATGGTCAGAACAAATAGTGTTTCAGTAATGCTTACGGTCTTTTATTTTGTAATATTTTTCTTGGGTATGCAAGTTGTGAGTGCCGCACAACCAATAGAATATGTTGGTTCGGTATCAGTTAATGAACCGTTAGGCCGAATTGTTGCCGACCCTACGAAGCCGGAGGTCTATGGCATTACGTCCACCGGCGATGTCGTTTTCATTGATTGTCGTGGCAGGACGGTTCAGAAGGTCATAAGTACCGGACGTGTGCTGCGCGATATCGATGTCGATTCGCAGGGACGGTATATGTATGTTCTTGATAATGTCACAGGAGCGTATTGGAACCAGCCGCCCGCCGTTTATGTCCTCAAATACGATCTTGCCTCTCAATCGGCAGCCGATATTAAGCTCGCAAATGCTCCAATGTATCAAATGGCACTTGGGCGAACGAATCGCTGGCTTGGGGTGGGTCTAAATCAATGGGTCAGTGCTTATCAGGTTAACAGTCAGACAGGTGCGCTTCTTTCGTCCGCGGATGGAGGTTATTATGGCAGCGCCGAATGGAACGCACAAACTTTCGTATCAACCAGCGATGGCAATAGACTTTTTCGCACGGAGATCGGTATCAGCAGTATTGATCTTATCGCATACGACACATCCACCGATACAATCACGAAAATTAACACCCGTGGAGTCGGCAGCTATTCCACAGAGCCGGTTTTCATAAATTCCACCGACAGCAGTCTCTATGTTGGGGATTTGAGAATCGACCCGGGTAATATCAGCACTGTCTTAGGCATGTTCCCTGAAACCATATATGCAGCCACAGGAGATAATTCCCTCGCTTTTGGAACGGGCTTTGTATATGACCCGGTCTGGGGAACCAGACTTCAGTCAATGCCGGTTAACTTTAGTATGATGGCCATAGGAGATAACGACCAGTACCTTTACTCATTTGACACGGCATCGCAGAAGTTGCACATAATGCACGTAGTCCCTGAGCCCGTAAGCGCTATATTGCTTGGGTTCGGGGCAATTTTCATAAGAAGAAAACGCCAAAATAACCAACTGAAAATTAGTGTTCGCTGATAGTATTCAGGAATTACTGTTTTACGCTTAGAAATTCAGTTTGTTTTTTGATGCGTTACACTTGCTCAGGGCAAATAAATACCTTCAGGGAAGTTCAGCCGGGCGAAGACAGTATGGTATTTTATAGCGGCCCTGTCGTA
>JBELAA010000104.1:0-12422 GCA_049509315.1 Sedimentisphaerales bacterium
GCAAGGGCCGGTAAGAAGAAATAACCACAGATGAGCAAACGTCGAGTAGTCATTACAGGGCTGGGCTGCATAACGGCGCTTGGAGAGACCGTTGACGGGTTTTTCGGGGCACTTTGCGAGGGCAAAAGCGGGATAACGGCTATCGAGTCGTTCGATACTTCCGCGTATCCCGTTCATTTCGGGGGCGAGGTCAAGCAATTCGACGCCACCAAATACATCGATTTCCGCGAAGCAAAGCGGATGGACCGTTTTTCCCAGTTCGCCGTCGCGGCTGCCAAACAGGCCGTCGCTGAAAGTGGCCTTGATTTTGCAAAGGAAGACCCCTACCGGATGGGGTCGATAGTCGGCACAGGTATCGGCGGCATCAAGGAAATCGAGGAGCAGCACGTGATTCTGCTCAAAAAAGCGCCGATGAGAATATCGCCTTTCACAGTCCCCCGTTTAATGGCAAACGCCGCTGCGGGTAATATCGCGATTCAATATGGCTTACGGGGGCCTAATTTTTGCGTTTTAAGCGCTTGTGCCAGCAGTAATCACTCGATAGGCGAGGCATTATGCAATATCACGTCGGGGCGAAGCGACGTTATGATTACGGGCGGCACTGAGGCGGCATTAACGCCGCTCGGGCTTGCCAGCTTCTGCGCTGCACGGTCGCTTAGCTTGCGAAACGATAACCCCACTGCCGCGTCGAGGCCTTTCGACAAGGACAGGGATGGTTTCGTGTTGGCCGAAGGCGCAGGGATACTGATTCTGGAAGAATACGAGCACGCCAAAAAACGCGGAGCCAGAATTTACGCCGAATTGTTAGGTTACGGCGCTACCGACGACGGCCATCATATTACCGCCCCCCTGCCCGACGGCGCCGGCGCTGCCAAGGCGATGGAGCTGGCGATCAAGGACGCTCAGATACCGGCTGAAAAAGTCGATTACATCAACGCTCACGGCACGGGCACTGAATTAAACGACATAGCCGAGACCTCGGCCATAAGGTCGGTTCTTGGCCATCAGGCATACAAAGTATCGGTCAGCTCGACCAAAAGCGCGCACGGGCATATGTTAGGCGCAAGCGGCGCAGTCGAGCTTATCGTTTGCGCAAAGGTAATAGCTGATGGAATCATACCGCCGACGATTAACCTCGATAACGTTGACGAGCGCTGCGATACAAAAATGGATTTTGTTCCATTAAAGGCAAAGGAAAAGAAGGTCGGCGTCGCTATGAGCAATTCGTTCGGTTTCGGCGGCCACAACGCCTGCTTAGTTATCGGTAAAGTGTAATTTTTAGGTCATTCAAGAAATTGGTATCTCAATTTCTCTTCCACTTCTCTAATTATTACACTTGTGCCTATTTTTATATCTTTTTAAAAATAAAAAGCATTTTCTTACCGCTATAAGCGCAACAACCCAAAACAAAAACGAAACAACCGGTATTAAATTAATCCAGAGAGTAAGATGGATAGCCTGCCAAGCTCCAACAAATGTTCCTAATATTAAAAAACCTGGTATAAACCATATTGTTGCTATTACTATAAACATAAATCCAGAAGTATTTGATTCATGAAACCAATGGTTATATAGCCAAGAACCTAAAACTGCGATAAATGAGATTAATCCGCAGATAAGAATTATCTTTAAATTTTTCATTTTATTCTCATTATACTTTTTTATTTTCCCGCAGGAGCCAAAGGGACAGACCCCCTGTAAAAATGCAGGCGGCAATACTCATCCACATCGGCACTTCATAATTGCCGGCTGTTACCCTGACCTGAACAATAAGCCGAAGCAGATGCGCAAGCGCAACAAGCAGCAGAAATATGACCGTAACCATTATTGACGACTTCATAAACACTCTCCTTTCTTTTCTGGTTAACACAAATTCTACACCCGGAACAAGCACGGAATCAATCAAAATCGGCGTAATCTGCGTCGAAAAAAATCCGGTCAAGAGCGGATTGCGCTACGGCAGTTCGTATAAGCCCTGGCCGGAGTCGCGGAGTTTACCCAGCCGGCACAATTCCTGCCAGACCTCGCGGGGGAACTGGTTTGGCGGCTGGATAGCGTAAACACCGGTGCTGCCTCCTGAAAACGGCCCGCGGCCGAGAGTCGAATCGGCATCGAGAGCGGTGAGCTTGAGACGCTTCTTGAAGGCCTTCATTGCGCTTTTTAGCACTTCCGGCGGTATGGGGCCACCCTGCTGTTGTTGTTCCGTCATAATCGGCTTCCTTTTTCCTTTTTACATAACATCACTTGCGCATCTGCGCTAATTACGCCATTTGATAAGTTCAGGGTGCAGGGCCTGGATAATTGGGTCGGCGGGTTTGAGCCGGACGTTTATATTTTGCAGGCCATAACCCTCGATTGCGAGCAAACATTCATAATAAGCGATGGAGCCATCCCGCTTTGTCAGCTTCATCGGGACGACCTTGTAGTTCTTCCTGTTATCGAACATATAAAACAGCTCGACTGCGAACAATTCCGTCGGGGCGCGGGCGAGATTGACGGCGGCGCGGACCTGGAGCGTATCACCTTCGGCGACGCGTTCCATTTTGTCGAGCGAGGTTGTGAAATCGGTAAAAGCGAGCTGATTCCAGCATTTGAGGATTTCCTGCTCGTGCTTCGAGGCGTCTTTTAGCCGGCGGAAATTGTCGGCGGCCAGACGCCCGTAGTTATTTACCGAGGGCCTGTAAAACTTATTGAGGTATTCGGCAAGGACGCGGTTCATATTGAATTGGCCGCAGACGGTAATTATGGATTCCTTCATCATACGGACCCACTGCTTTGGTATTCCGGCCTCGTTGCGCTCATAGAAAAGCTCTGAAACCTCATCTTCGAGCAGGTCGTAAATCTGCTCGGCCTCGGCGGTTTCCATAAGCGCCGACTGTTTATAAAATTCGCCTGCTGTAACCGACCAGCCGTTGTCGCCGTTGTAACATTCGGGCCACCAGCCGTCGGGAACGCTGAGGTTGAGAACGCCGTTCATACCCGCTTTCATACCCGATGTGCCGCTTGCCTCGTTTTCCATAATCGGGGTATTAAGCCATACGTCTGCGCCCCAGAGCAAATGGCGGGCGACGTCCATATCGTAATTTTCGAGGAATACGACCCTGTCTTCCAAATGGTATTCCTTGGCGAAATCGACAATTTCCTTAATCATATATTTGCCGCTGGTGTCGGCGGGATGTGCTTTGCCGGCGAATATGAGCTGGACGGGCTTGCGGGAATTATTAAGGATTTTTAGCAGGCGGTCCCTGTCCTTAAGCAGCAGGGTCGCGCGTTTATAGTGGGCAAAACGCCTCGCGAAAACAACCGTGAGGTATTCAGGATTGAACAGGCGGGTGAGGTTGTCGATTTTTATCTGCGTATAGCCCCTTGCGGCAAGGTCGTCGGCTAATTTCCTGCGTATAAAGGCAATCAGCGAATGTTTATTGGCATGGTGGGCCTCCCAGATTTCCTCGTCGGGGACGTTTGCGATTTTTTTCCACTTTGCGGGGTCGCCGGCGGTATAGGTGTAATCGGGGCCGATAAACCTGTCGTAAAGTTTCATAAACGGCTCGGAAATCCACGACCAGTGAACGCCGTTGGTTACGTAATCAACGGGGACTTCGGGAAGGTGGTTCTGGGGGTAAAGGCCCGCCCACATTTTGCGGGATACGTCGCAGTGGATTTTCGATACGGCGTTGATATAGCCGGAATATCGTATCGCCAGGGCAGGGAGCCAGAAAACGTCCTTGTTTTCGCCGAGAAATGCCTGCGGCGCGAACTCCTCGAAAGTTTTTCCGAGCGTTTCGATTTCCGGTTCGAGGTATTTTTGAACCAGCTTGGTTTCAAAGTTTTCATTGCCCGCTACGACGGGCGTATGGGTGGTGAAAACGGTCGAGGCCTGCACCATCGCGCGGGCTTCGGAAAAGGCGAGCTTATCGACGGTCATCAGTTTTTGCATACGGGCGATGAGCAGGAATGCGGAATGCCCCTCGTTGATATGGTAAACCCGCGGCCTGATACCGAGCAGGTCGAGGGCCTTAATGCCACCGAAACCGAGGACGATTTCCTGCTGAATGCGTTTGTCCTTGTCGGCGACGTATAATTCATTTGCGATATCCCTCAGCGGCGACGGGTTTTCGGCGATATCGGTATCGAGCAGGATGAGTTTTGTCCGGCCGACGTCCACCTGCCACAGTTTGATTTTGCAGGATTTTTCGAGGATTTTTGTTTCGACGATTGCGGGTTTGCCGTCCGCCAGACGCAGCTCTTTTATTGGCAGCAAATGGTTTTCGATTTCGACAAACAATTCCTCCTGTCTTCCCTGCAGATTGATTCGCTGCGTGAAATAGCCGTATTTATAAATCAGGCCAACACCAATAACGGGCAGCGCCATATCGGAAGCGGTTTTGAGGAAATCGCCCGCCAGGACGCCTAAGCCGCCGCTATAAGTAGGCAAACTCTCGTGAAGTCCGAATTCCATCGAGAAATAAGCCACCACATCGTCCGTGCGCCATTCGACGCCCCCGCCGGGCCCTGTTTTAGACGCTGGCTGAATCCGCCCCGGCGGATAAAATTTCATATAATCCTCGAACTTCGCCCAGACCCTGTCAATCTCGTAAACAAGGGCCTCGTCTTTGGAAAGCTCGGCAACCCTTTCACGCGGCAAACTCAGGAGAAACTGGACGGGATTATGATTGACCGACCTGAAAAGGCGTGCGTCGATGCGGTAAAAAAGGTTAATGCCGTCGAAATTGTTAGTGCACCAGGTATTCTGCGCCAGCGCATATAATTTTTTAAGGTTATCAGGGTATTTGCCAACAAGGATTACAGGGGCTTACTTATAGCATAATTTTCTGCGGTTTTGAACAGCCCTGTGATAGGGGTAATGCCTAATTTGGCATACCTAATCGCTTACGCGTGACACAGGCGGAAAGGACTTCCTGGATTCCTGCTTGCGCAGGAATGACAAAAGAGGTGAGGAATGACAAAAGAGACGAGGAATGATAGATTATAAAATGGCCTGAATAAAAATAAGCCGAGACGGAATAAATACCTCCTTTACGCCATCTCGGCAGATTTGAAACTGAACCCGAAAAACCTTATTTCCTTTATGGCCCTATACCATAAAGGTTTATGATACTTTCCACTATTGCTACGTTTGGAAACATCAGGGGTTTGGACGGAAAGATAAATAGGTAAAAAGAGTTGAAACCGGGCTGGGAAAAGGTATAGTAGCGGGGCGAAGAAAATAAAATAAATGATTATTATGTGCTATGGAGACAAAAAAATGAGAAGTAAAAAAATATGGTTAAGTGTGATTTTAACGGCAGTTTTGGTTTACGTGAACGGTTGCTGCGGAATGAAAAGTAGTGAAAAAAAATGTTGTGCAATGAAAAATAAGGAGAAAAGTGAAATGAACGTGAAGGTAGAGCCATTCGGCAAGACGGCAGACGGACAGGACGTGAAAATCGTAACGCTGACAAATGGGAAAATAACGGCCAGGATTACCAATTACGGCGGGACAATAGTGTCGTTCGAGACGCCGGACAGGAACGGCAAACCGGCCGATATCGTGCTGGGTTTCGACGACGTGCAGGATTACGGAAAGCCCACAAACCCATTTTTCGGCGCGATAATCGGGCGATACGGCAACCGAATCGGCGGGGGAAAATTCACACTTGACGGCAAGGAATACAAGCTGGGCGTCAACGACGGGAATAATACTTTGCATGGCGGAGTAGTCGGATTCCATAAGAAGATTTGGAATATTGACAGCGCCGAAGTCAAGAGCAATAAAGCAGAATTGAAGCTTAGCTACCTAAGCAAGGACGGAGAAGAGGGATTCCCAGGCAATTTGAATTGCGTTGTTACATACGCGATTACGGCCGACAACAAGCTGAAAATGAATTATGAGGCAACGACGGACAAGGCCACGGTGGCGAATTTGACCAATCACGCATACTGGAACCTTGCCGGCCAGGGCAGCGGCGACGTTTTAGGACACGAGGTTATGCTCAATTCGGACAAAATCACGGCGGTCGATAAGGAACTGATACCGACGGGCGAATTTACCAATGTCAAGGGAACGCCGTTCGATTTCACAAAGCCAATGACGATTGGCGCAAGAATCAAGCAAATCGACATCGGTGGATACGACCATAATTTCGTGCTCAAGGGCAAGGGCGGGAAAATGCAATTGGCGGCGGAGGTTTATGAGCCGACAAGCGGCCGTGTGATGAAAATTGAGACGACCGAGCCGGGGATTCAATTTTACAGCGGCAACTTCCTCGATGGGACGCTGAAAGGCAAAGAGAGCAAGGTTTATAACAAGCACGGGGCGTTCTGCCTTGAGACGCAGCATTATCCCGATTCGCCGAACAAGCCTAAATTCCCGACGACAACACTGAAACCCGGCGAGAAATACGAGACGGTAACGATACATACGTTTTCAACGAAATAGTAAAACTAACCGATGAGGAGCCCGGCGGGGCAAGCCCCGCCCTACAATTATGCCATATACGATAGGTTTGGATTACGGGACAAATTCGGTCCGATGCGTGCTCGTCGATATCGCAGACGGGGCTGAGATTGGGACAGCGGTTTACAATTACCCGACGGGGCAGGCGGGGATTATATTAGACAAGAATAACCATAACCTCGCGAGGCAGAATGCAGCGGATTACGTCAAGGGTATCGAGGTAACAATCAAGAAGGCGCTGCTTCTGGCAAAGAAGGCCGACAAAAAGTTTGATGCAAGCCAGGTCATCGGGATAGGCGTCGATACGACGGGCTCAACCCCCCTGCCGGTGGATAAGAACGGCCTGCCATTGAGTTCGCTTCCCGAATTTAAAAAGAACCCCAACGCATACGCCTGGCTTTGGAAAGACCATACAGGGCACAGCGAGGCGGCGGAAATTACCGCCCTTGCCAAAAAAGAGCACCCGGAATACTTAGCCAAGTGCGGGCAAACCTACTCTTCGGAATGGTTTTTCAGTAAGATTCTGCACTGCCTGCGGACCGACCCGAAGGTTTTTGACGCGGCGTATAGCTGGGTTGAGTGCTGCGATTATATACCGGCGGTCTTGACGGGAAATGAGAAGCCGGAGACGATGAAACGAAGCAGATGCGCGGCGGGTCATAAGGCGATGTTCAACGAAAGCTGGGGAGGGTTGCCGGACAAAGAATTTCTGGCGAAGTTAGACCCGAAACTTGGCGATTTACGATACCGGCTTTACGGCGAAAGCTATACAGTCGAAACCGAGGCGGGCAAGCTGACCGATAAATGGGCGAAAAAATTAGGATTAAAAGCAGGAATATCGGTTGCGGTGGGAGCGTTTGACGCGCATCTGGGCGCGATTGGTTCTGGAATCGCACCGGGGAAATTGGTCAAAATCATCGGGACAAGCACCTGCGATATGTTAGTCAGCGAATCAGGAAAGCAACTGGCTGATATACCGGGTATTTGCGGGATTGTTGACGGGTCGATACTGCCGGGGTATTTCGGGCTTGAGGCGGGTCAGTCGGCGGTGGGTGATATATTTAACTGGTTCGTGAATTACATACAGCCAGGCGGCAAAGCGGCTGGTTCGCACGAGCAATTAACCAAAAAGGCAGCGAAACTGAAACCCGGCCAATCGGGGCTGCTTGCTCTGGACTGGAACAACGGGAATCGAACCATATTAGTTGACCAGCGATTAACGGGGCTATTACTGGGCCAGACGCTGCATACCAGGCCCGAAGAGATATACAGGGCGCTGATTGAGGCGACGGCTTTCGGCGCGTTGACGATTATCAACAGGTTCGAGGAATACGGCGTCAAGGTCGAGGAAGTAATAAACTGCGGCGGAATCGCGGAAAAGAACCCCCTGCTTATGCAGATTTACGCAGACGTAACAGGGCGGGAAATGAAAATATCTCGCTCGGCGCAAAGCTGCGCATTAGGCGCGGCAATCGCGGCGGCGGTGGCAGCGGGTCCGCCTAAAGGCGAGACCTCGCCAAAGGCGGGCGGGCACAGTAATTTCGCACAGGCGCAGGCGGCAATGTGCGGAATCAAAAAAACGACTTACAAGCCCATTGCGGAAAACCACGCAGTATATAAGAAGCTATACACCCTTTATAAGCGGCTTCACGACGGCTTTGGAACCGGCTCAATGGCCAACATTATGAAGGAGCTGCTGGTGGTTAAAGAACTGTGAATGAAGAGCTGAAGAAAGCCGTTTGCAAGGCGAATTACGAGCTGCCGAGACGCAAGCTTGTCATATACAGTTTCGGAAACGTCAGCGCGATTGACCGTGAGGAGGGAATAGTGGCAATCAAACCCAGCGGCGTCGCATACGGCGTGCTGACGCCGCAGATGATTGTGCTTGTTGACCTGGACGGTAAAATCGTCGAAGGGGACTTGAAACCGTCATCGGATACACCTACGCATCTTGAGCTTTACAGGAAATTTAAGGCAATCGGCGGGATATGCCACGTTCATTCAAAAAATGCCACGGCCTGGGCGCAGGCGTGCCGGGAAATACCCTGTTTAGGCACAACACATGCCGATTATTTTTACGGTCCCGTGCCTGTAACAAAGCCGTTAACCAAAAGCGAAATACAAAAGGACTACGAGCTGAATACGGGAAAAGCGATAATCAAACGCTTCTCAAATATCGACCCGATGGAAATGCAGGCGGTGCTTGTCGCCAATCATGGGCCGTTCACCTGGGGGAGCGACGCCAAGGGGGCTGTAGAGACGACGGTCCTTCTTGAAGAAATTGCGACAACGGCTCTCAACACCTTATTGATAAATCCTAATCAGGAGGAAATCAGCCAGGCGCTTTTAGACAAACATTACCTTCGCAAACACGGCAAAAACGCATATTACGGACAAAACAAGAAATAGGCGAATTCGACAAACTTACTGCATAAGGAGGACAAAAAATGCAAAAGATGACATTCGGCGTAATCACGGGAAACAGGGGTTTTTTCCCCGATGTTCTGGCAAAGCAGGGAAGAAAAGACATTCTCGACGTGCTCAAGAGCAATGATTTCAACACGGTAGCGCTTTCGATGACAGACAGTAAATTCGGTTCGGTCGAGACGTTCTCGGACGCGAAAAAATGCGCGGAACTGTTCGCGAAGAACAGCGACAAAATTGACGGCATAATCGTTACGCTGCCTAATTTCGGCGATGAAAGGGGCGTTGCGGAATCGGTGAAACGAAGCGCCCTTGACGTGCCGATATTGATACAGGCCCAGCCCGATGATTCTACGAAAATGCTTATGGGGCAAAGGCGGGACTCGTTCTGCGGCAAAATCAGCGCCTGCAACAACCTCAGGCAGGCGGGCATCCCCTATACACTGACGAAAACGCATACTATGGCGGTCGCTTCTGCGGAATTCAAAAAAGAGCTGGATGATTTTGCGTCGGTTTGCAGGATTGTTAAGGGGCTGAAAAACGCTCGATTCGGGGCAATCGGGGCAAGAACGGGAGCGTTCAATACCGTTCGGTACAGCGAAAAAGTGCTCGAACTGGCCGGCATCGCGGTCGAAACGATTGACCTTTCGGAAATTTTGGGAAGGGTCTCGCGATTAGCGGACAATGACAGGAACGTAAAAAGGAAATTAAACGACATTCAGCAATATACACAAACCAAATCGATACCGGCTGACGCCCTTTTGAAAATGGCGAAGTTCGGTTCCGTTATTGACCAGTGGGTAAAGGATACCGAGCTTGACGGCACAGCCATTCAGTGCTGGACCGCGCTGGAAGAATTTTTCGGAATAGTGCCCTGCACGCTGATGAGTATGATGAGCGATTCGCTTATGCCAAGCGCCTGCGAGGTCGATGTTACGGGGTTACTGGGGATGTATATTCTGCAATTGGCCTCGGGGACGCCAAGTGCGTTACTTGACTGGAACAATAATTACGCCGATGAGCCCGATAAATGCGTGCTGTTTCACTGCAGCAACCTGCCCAAGAGCTTTTTCAAATCCGCGAATATGGATTTTCAGGAAATCATCGCTGGCTCAGTCGGCAAAGACAACACATACGGGACGATGGTCGGCAGAATCGCGGCGGGGCCTGCCACGTATTTGCGAACCACGACCGATGATGCCGCAGGGGTTATCAGCACATACGTGGGCGAAGGCGAGTTTACAAATGACAAATTAGACACGTTCGGCGGCTACGGCGTAATGAAAATACCCAACCTGCAGGCACTCCTGCAGTTTATCTGCACAATGGGTTTTGAGCACCACGTCGCGATGAATATGTCCCAAAAGGCAGACGCAATAGCCGAGGCAATAGGCAACTACCTGGGCTGGGAAATCTACCGCCACAAATAGCGCCAAAGACAACAGCGGGCCGGACTGCGAATAAATTTTCTTGCAAAGCGGCGGTTTTCTGTTAAATTTAAGACGTGAAAAAAATCAGGGTAGGTAGCTCAGGTGGTAGAGCAGTGGACTGAAAATCCACGTGTCGCCGGTTCAACTCCGGCCCTGCCCAATGATACAAACTTAGGACACCGACTGGCGCAGACCTTTTAAATCATTGGCATTACAGTGCAGGCCAGCGGTGTTAAAAAGGGATAATTATTCTCGGACGTTGCATTTGTTGTTGTCAAAAGGAGTTGGCAAACGGCATTTTGGAGAACTTAACGGGTGATGTACCAATTTCAGTATAAAAAGCGATCATTGTTGTATCATTTGGGCAGTATGGGCATTTTTACCTTGACAAACAATGTCAAATCAGGTAATATAGCATTTACGTTACAATTCATCGTTACGGGGGTTTTAGAAAGTTTTACAGGAAAAGCATTAGTTGCGAGAGAAGAAAAAATATTAGCTAACGGTGGGGGATTATAAATGAAACTATTAAAAAGATTCGCAAAAAAATCGAATGCAAAGCACATTTTAATTTACGTTCTGATTTACACTCTGCTGTTTTTCCAGGTCATACCACTCTCGACGGCAATGGCAACGCCGACGGGTTCGGCGGTTGTGGCGGGAAGCGCCGCGGTTACTCAAAGCGGCAACACCACAAACGTTGCCGTGGGAAGCAACAGAACAATAATAAACTGGAACAGCTTAGACACATCGAAATATGAAACTCTTCAATTTATGAAGGAGGCATCGGGCCACTTCACGGTTCTCAACCGCGTTTCCGGCGCAGCAACACAGTTTAACGGAAGTTTGCTGTCCAGCCAGGGGCATATCATTATTGTCAATCCTCACGGCATAGTGTTCGGACACACGGCTTTTGTGGACGCCTATAAATTTACCGCGTCAACGATGGACATCAGCAACACCGATTTTATGAACGGCCATTATCAATACACCGGCACTGGAAACGGGTCGATAATCAACTACGGCCAGATTAACGCCAAAGACGTAACGCTGATAGGCAGCTCGGTGCTCAACGCGGGCACAATACGCAGCGCCGGCGGCGTGGTCGTAATGGCGGCGGGCGACAGCGTATATCTGGGCGAGGAAGGAAGCCCGGTTGTCGTTGAAGCGGCAATGGCCGACCCGGCACTTCACACGGTAACCAACAACGGAACTATAAAATCGGATGGTTGTTTTGAAGGTGAGCCATCGGTCATTCTGGCCGCGGGCGATATTTACTCGACGGCATTATCTGGAATCGAATCGCTGCGGGCCGAAGCAAAACGAGATATCTCACTCAAATCCGTAGCCGCCAACAGCAGTGTTGACCTCTGTGCAGGCAGGAACATCACAGTCAACGGGGGTATAGACGTCGGAAGTCCCACACAGGATGAAGCAAGTATTCTGATTCAATCAGGCGGCGACACCACAACAAAGTATCTTGACGCACAGGGCAGGAGCAACGCCTCGGTTACAGCGATAGCAGGCGGCGATTTGACAATAAACGGCGACTGCTCACACGGGGCGGTTTCGGCCATAGCCAATAACGTGCCGAACGCTCAACAAAAATGTTCTGGTAATCTCACCAACGAGGCGACGGCAAAAGTTTGTCTCGAGGCAGGCGGCTCAATCAATATCAATTACGGTATCGAGGCGAAAGCCCACGGCAAGCAGGCGAGCACGGCTGATATTCATATTTGCGGCGGCCGAAATACCGAGGATGAAAACCCGGGTGATATTACAATAAACACGCACAACGGATATATCGAGGCATGGGCGGAGACGTCCGGCGACGGTTACGGCCAGAAGTGCATTATACCACCGTCTTCGGGCACGGCTGAAGCTACCGTAACCATACACACGCCGGGGAATATAAGCATACAAAGAAACGGCTGTAGCAACCCGGTTAAGGCCCACGCAAAAGTGGCGGGCGGCGGACTGGCGGACGTCTCATCGGACGGCTCAAACGGCGTTGTAGAGAAAACAGACAATGGATCGCACGCCAAAATAAATATTGAGAGAAACTTCAAAGGCGATTGCCCCGGCTGCAAAACCTGCACCGGCACTGATAC
>JBELAA010000105.1:0-7848 GCA_049509315.1 Sedimentisphaerales bacterium
GATAATTCCGGCAACTGGTTCCTCCACGGCGTTAAACGTTTCATAACCAATGGCTGCGGCGAGGTCCTGCTCGTCCTTGCCCGCAGCGAACCCGACCGCTCAGGCGGCCTTGGCCTGAGTTTATTTGTCTGCGACAGAGGCCCAACCGTTCACATCCGCCGATTAGAAGACAAGTTAGGCATTCACGGCAGCCCCACCTGTGAAATCTTTTTCGATAACACCCCCTGCCAGCTCATCGGCGAACGCCAGCGGGGCCTGGTTACCTACGTTATGGCGCTGATGAACGGCGCACGAATCGGCATCGCGGGCCAGTCAATGGGTATCGCCGAAGCCGCATATCGCGTCGCACGCGATTACGCCGCCAGCCGAAAACAGTTCGGCGTCACTATCGAAAAACTCCCCGCTGTCCGTGATATGCTTATAGATATGAAAATCGCCCTCGAAGCGGGCCGTGCCCTACTTTATGAAACCTCGCGCGTCGTTGACCATAATATCGCAATCGAAAAAACGCTCGAATTCAACCCCCCCGCCGAAAAGGAAAAACTCAAACCCCTCAAGGAGCAGTCCCGCAAATTCGACCGCCTCGCCTCAATGCTTACCCCGATGAGCAAATATTTCTGCTCCGAAATGGCAAACCGTGTCGCTTACGACTCAATGCAGGTCCTCGGCGGTTCGGGTTTTATGAGAGATTACCCTGTCGAAAGGCACGCACGCGACGCAAGAATCACGACAATTTACGAAGGCACTTCACAATTGCAAATCGTCGCGGCGGTTCGCGGCGTATGTTCCGGCGCCTGTGAAAAATACCTCGCCGAATTATCACAGCAAAGTTACGCCCCGGAATTAAGCGACCTGCTCGCCAAACTCGCCGAAGGAACCGAACAGCTTAAACAAGCCATCGCTTTTGTCAAACAGCAGGGCACGGAATTTATGGATTTGTATGGCAGGCCGCTTGTCGATATCGCCATCAACCTGATTGTCGGCTATCTGTTTTGCGACCAGGCAAGTTCCAAAGTCCAAATGGAAGTGGCAGTCGATGGTTCAGATGGCCAAAAAATACAAATGAAAGACCGCAAGGCGCTTATCGCGAGGCGTTTCATAACCAAAAACGCGCCCGTTATCGCTGCGCTGGCCCAGCTAATTCTCTCAGGCGATAAATCCGCCTTTAACGATTTCGCTGCCTTGATAGGCCCGGTTCCCGAACAATGATGAAAACAATAATAGTTTTTAATGTTGAGTTTTGAGTGTTGAGTGTTGAGTTATTTAATTAAAAACTAAGAACTTAAAACTCAAAACTGCGAATGCCTTTGCGGCTAAAGGTTTTGATATGTTAAAGGCTATAATATTCGATTTCGATGGCGTTTTGGTCGATTCCGAAAAGCTGCATCTTCAGGCGTTCAACAATGTCCTGACCAAATACAAAATACAAATATCGACCAGTGAGTATTTTGAGAATCTTCTCGGCCTGAGTGACCGCGAGCTTCTCGAGGTAATAAATAATAGAGAAAAAAACCTTGCTCTGACCGACAACCAATTCAAACAGCTCCTTTTCGCTAAAGCTGACGCTTTCAAAAATATCGCGTTAAATCAGGCAGCCGTTTATGCCGGCGTTCCGGAATTTCTCAAATTGTTGGCCGACAGCAAAATCCCGCTCGCGATTTACTCCGGCGCGCTGCTCGCTGAAATTGAAATGCTCCTAAAAGGCGCTAATCTGCGAAATTATTTTGATGTGATTGTATCCGCCGAACAGGTTAAACGCGGCAAACCCGACCCCGAGGGATTTATCCTCGCTCTTAAATTATTGAACAAAAAAGCTCGCCCTCCTATCAAACCGCAGGATTGTATCGTTATTGAGGATTCCCGCTGGGGCCTCGAGGCCGCAAAAAACGCCGGTATGCACCCCGTCGCAGTTACTAATACCTATTCAGCGGAGCAATTGAAACCAGCGGACAAAATTGTTGCTAATCTCATTGAATTGACTATCGACGATTTACAAACCCTTTGCCGGTAACACTTTTTGCCACAGAGTTTTTAGCCACCCCCGCAACATTTTCCGCAAAACGGAAAATACGGCGCGGGGGCTTCGCAGAGGACACAGAGGTCACAGAGAATTTAATTTTTAGACACTGATTAACCTGGCGCGGCCAGAGGCCGCAACCAAAAAAGTTAGACACGGATTTACACGGATTAACACTGTTTTTTAATTGCCGCAAAAAAAAGCATAAAAAACAAATTGTGGATTTCAGAAGAAATAAATATGGTGCCCTCAGATTTTAGAAAACGATCATATGTTAAACATTCGCCATAGTGATGTATGGTTTAAAACATCGATCAATTTTTTTACCTTTTCGTCGCCTTCTATCCATCTCCACCCACGCGATATTTGTTTTTTTGTTAATCCAGTCATTTTATTGAATTTAGGAGAAGTTACATAATACCTCGCTCCAGCTTTGTTTTCCCCAGGTTCGCTTATACAAAAAGCCTTCTTGAGAAATCCACGACTACTATTTTTTTTGTCTCCCTTTACGATTATAAGATATTTATCCGGCGGGTCTCTCTTGAGATGAGTACTTTTTATTTGCTTTCTTTCTTTTACCGTCATATGAGATATTTCAGGATACTCCTTAACCCAATCAACTCTGAAATAACCTACAATACAAATTTTTATTTCTAATGCGCTCTGTTTTTTCCTTATAGAGCCAAGAGACCTATTAACATACGTATCTTTTTTGTAAGGCACAAGACCAGCAAAGAATATTATATAATCCCCAGGATGAAGTTTTTTCACGGCCCCGCCACGACCAATACTCGTTTGATCTCCGTAAGTAAATGTCTTAAATTATGGATCATCATGAACTATACAATCTTCTATTGGAATATCCTCCCCATTTGATTTCAGAATATCATTTGGCATATATTTAGACAGAGCAGGAATATCTGAGTATCTTGTAGGGTTCTTTATTCTTCTACATTCTTTTCCGTTTTCTGGAATAGGTATGAATTTGAAGCGACCATCATCAAATATAGGCCCCTTTATTCCTCCCCAACTGCCATCGAAACCAACCCTAATCAAAAGAGCTTTCATAAATCTGCCTTTCTTATATTAAACATTTGGTTACGCAACCAAGCATCTTATGCTCTTTGAATAATTAACTCAACGATTTTCGCTTACAGATGCCTTTTTGTCATTCCGGCCTTGAGCCGGAATCCAAGGGTTTTAAGATGGATTCCCGCCTGCGCGGGAATAACAAAAGAGCAACCCCTCAATAAATTGAGGGGCTAAATTTTAAGAACCCCACCTTGCGCCATCGCTTTTTCTTAAAAATCCGTGTAATCCGTGAAACCCGTGGTTAAAAACCCGTGTCTTAATTCATCGATTCGTCTTCCAGCGTATCGAGGCCCATAATGACGTCGTGCATAAAGACGCGTCTGCCGGTTGGTGTGTCGTGGGCGGCAAAGGTTTTATTTCCCACTTTGCAGGCATACCATTTATATTTATTGAGCCATTCGAAATCCTCGTCATCGACTATTGCGTTCTGGCCGTTGCCTAACGGTATCTCTTTCATAATTCCACCCTGCCTTTCATTTTCATATATTTTCCAAATCTGCTAATTATTGATGAGTAAATTTTACATAGTTTCGCTCTGAGCGGACAGTTCTTTTTATCCGGCCGGGACTGGCCTGCATATTTGTAGCCGTTTCTTGTCCTTACATAATCTTCCCGCGGGAAATTCAGCCGGGCGAACCTCCTATGGTATTTAATGGCTGCGATATCATAGGCACGAGCAGCATCAATTTCTTTATCTTTGTCAAAATAGGCGAGGTGTTTCTTTTTAGAACGACCCTTATGCTGCCAACTAATCACAGCCTCCCATTTACACAGGCATTTATCCCAGGAAACGCCGCGATATTTCGAGGAGGTATTTGGTCTTTTTGGCCTGTTAATCAGATTTTGCGAATGTGTGGCCTGACGCAGATTTGACCTGAGGTTATTGAGGGGGTCGCTGTCTCTGTGGTCAACGAGCATACCTTTTCGAGGTTTGACAATTTCCCTGTGTAAATAGCTTCTTTTGGTTTCCTGAGAACCGATTCTTTTTTCGCGAGCTGGATACGCTTTTTGTCCGTTTCCTGTAAGGTACCATTTGTATTGGCATTTCTCGTAGTAAACATCCGGGTCAACGATAGTGTAAGCGCCTTCGCCTAAGTAAATTTTTCGGTATGGCTGGCCGAATGTAAGCCGGCGATAGAGCAACAAAGGCCAGACGCAGATTCTGTCTAACCATTGCGGTATTGAAATTGAATATGTTGCGCTCATTCTCTTCTTCCCCTTTCCACCACCCCCTGCCTACTACTTGCAGGGGCAGGCAAGTCACAAAGTTTTTTGTTTCAGTTACAATCCGAAATCTACAATCTGAAATGGGGCTGCTGCCCCTCCCTTGCCCTATCTTGGGCTGAAACCTTGGCCCATCTGGGCCTGTTACCTTCGCTGAACCAGTGCGGCTCAGCAGATTAGAATTGTATCATATATAATTAAATTGTCAATAAAAATCTAACAATTTTAATAAATATTTTATATATTGGCGTAAGTTCTTATTATTAAAAGAGTTACCGCGAATAATTTCAGACACGGATTAACACGGTTTATTTAACTTCTTAAAACAAAAACGGTGTTGCCCCCCATTATTGACCCCAAAAAGTTAGCAAATTACTTTTCTGTTAATCCTGCGCTGTTTCTGGAGTAGTGGTTTTTAGGATTTTCCATTCCAACATTTCAATCTTGACAAAGGGGGATATTGTTGATAACATTTTTGTAGGGCTTATTGGCCCTGAAAGGAGATGCCGAAATGGCCAAATTTTTGTGGCTCCGTTCTTTGCTCTCCGGGAGCAACCGGAGGTAATCTAACACGGCGGTAATCTCTGGCTGGCGAGAAGCCCAAGTGGATTACGTTATCCATAACCGGAGGGGCAGACAATGCTCATCAGGACGGGTAACGCCCCACCGCGTAATATTGCTTCTGTTATGTGGTCCCTATCCTTTCTTCACGAAGAAGGAAGGTATGTTTTTGCAGGTGGGACAGGGCTTTGGGGTAATTTGTTAGAATTACTTATGAAACGACCCTCCCTGCGAGGATACTCGTTGATTAAGTGTAGCGAAGGTTATCCCGGCCAGCCGTTTTTATTGTTATTCATTTTCTTTGAGGAGTAAAAATGGCGAGTAAAGAAGAAGTCAGACCAATTTATGCAGAATTGCAGGGATACCTTGCACAAGAACTTAAAACAGGTAGCGCAACTTATGACTCAAGTTTTTGGGAACGACCAAATTCGGCGATAACAGAACTCGTAAAAGTAACGGGTAAAGATTATAGCAGATTTATGCTAACTCCCAAAAATACGACGAGTGGTTCTTTATTGATGGCTTATGACACCTATCGTCAGCAACTTGGAGGTATCATTGCACGATTGCACGCCGAATACTTTTCCGATGAAACACCGCCGTTTGCAGATATGCCCAAAACGATAATTACACAAAGCCAAAATCAAAACCAATCGCTTCAAGTTCAATTGCTTTTGGAACTCAATGACTTAATTCACGAAAAAATGGGCAAGGTTAAAGACGGGAGCAAAGAGAAAACATTTTTGGAAAAGATAAAAGCATCTTTGTCATCTGTTAGGGACGTCAGTCAGTTAGTTTCGCTATTGGTAATGACGGCACAACAGGTAGGTTTGACAATCGAACAGTTAAAAACGTTATTCAGTTAATACCAAGGTTCTTCTTTTATTAGACAGACCAGCGTAACAGTGGTTTGGAGGTTGATTCAATGAAAATAGTTCTTTTCTTAGGCGCAGGTTTCTCCCGAGCTTGGGGACTACCAGTTATGAAAGAATTTTTTCAACACGCCAAAGACTCTACTTATCTTACGGAGGAAGATAAAAGTTTTTTACGTGAGTTACAGAGTCGAGCACAAAGAGGAGTAAGTATGTATCAAGTAGGTCGTGACAATCTTGAGGGGATTTTATCCTTCTGCTTAGCGGAAAGCCAATTTGGTACAGGATACCCTGATAAATCAAACGATGAATATAAAATGCTCTGTAGAATTCTTCAAAAAGTGTATCGTCAGATGGATTTTTCTAAGCTTGCAGTAAGATTAGACAATCTTTTAGTTAGGTGTTGGCAATTGTTTGATAAAAAACAAGGAGCTCCACCACCTTCTTATGAATTGGATGTAATTACAACAAATTATGATATAATGGCAGAATGTTGTCTTACAAATATAGGATTTCAGCTTCGACTCCCTGGTCTGTGGTTACCTATTGATACACAATTACCATTTACAACAATACCATTATATACAACAGATAGCAAAAGTGTTTTGCTCTGTAAGCTTCACGGTTCATTAAACTGGTATTCGGATAGTAATAATGAATACCGCCTTAGGATTGAGAGCAACGCAATGTTGGTGCAGATTAAGTCAGCTAACGAATATGTAAGATTTATTTTTCCACAAGTAAGCACGTCGGATTATAAACCACCCGGCGAGCCAATCATCGTGCCACCGACCTTTTTCAAAATGCAGACCTATTCATATTTTCAAAATATATGGAGTTCAGCAGGTGAAATGTTGCGCAAGGCAGATAAGCTCGTTTTTATTGGTTACAGTTTTCCAGATTCAGATGTCCATATGAGATACTTTTTAGCGGCCAATTTATATGAAAATGTTGATTTAAGAAGCATTGATATTGTGGACCCAAACGCAGTGGATATATGCTCTAACCTTCGCCAAAGTGATTTTGGGATACATTTCAAAGAGCGACTTAATGCGGTTGGAGGAAAATGGGAAGAAAACCAATACTGTATTAACCGCTGATATATATTAACGGTTTTTGGCTGTCTTTGTCTTTCCAAAACAGGGTAAAACACTACTTTGTTTTATGTATATAGGGTTCTTGTGGTTTTTATAAAGCCGTAAAACCCTTGCGTCCGGCCAGATGTCGCCTTAAAATACTGCCTTCTTTTCACAAAACACAAGGGAAAGATATGTTAGCTAAATTGTTCAGCGTCGCGCTGGAAGGTATCGAAGGCATAATCTGCGAGGTCGAGGTTGACGTCGCAAGAGGCGGCTTCGAGAAGACGCTCATTGTGGGTCTGCCCGATGCGGCGGTAAAGGAAAGCGTCGAAAGAGTCAAAAGCGCAATTGTCAACTGCGGCTACAAATACCCCAAGACCCAGTCGCTTGTAAACCTCGCTCCCGCGGATATCAAAAAAGAAGGCCCAGCGTTCGATTTGCCAATCGCGTTAGGCGTTTTATTAGGCGAAAACGTTTTCAGCAGCACTGTTTTGAAGGACTTTTGCATAGTCGGCGAACTTGCGCTGGATGGCCGAGTTCGGCCGGTCAACGGTGTTTTGAGTATGGCGATGACCGCAAAGGCCAACGGCTTTCGGGGCATAATCGTGCCGTTAGATAACGCCGCCGAGGCAGCCGTAGTCGATGGTCTGGAAGTTTACGGCGTCGGCTCACTGACGCAGACGGTTGGTTTTCTCAACGGCCAACTGCCATTGCAAACCACCGTTATCAATATCGACGAAATTTTCAAGAGCGAAAGCCGATACGATTTTGATTTCTCGGACGTCAAAGGCCAGGAAAGCGCAAAACGTGCCCTGACCGTCGCCGCGGCCGGAGGCCATAATATCCTTATGATTGGTCCGCCCGGGGCGGGTAAGACGATGCTTGCCCAGCGATTGGCGACAATCCTGCCTCCGCTGTCGTTAGCGGAATCGCTCGAAACCACCCGCATATATTCTTCAGTCGGCCTTTTAGGTAAAGGCAAGTCGCTTTTAGCGACGCGACC
>JBELAA010000106.1:0-7754 GCA_049509315.1 Sedimentisphaerales bacterium
GAGGACCGGCACGGCAGGCAAAACGTGCTTGCGCCGACGGCTGAGGAGGTTGTAACAAGCGTCGCGGCGGGGGAAATCAAATCGTATAAGCAGCTTCCGGTGAACCTGTATCAAATCAGCTTCAAATTCCGCGATGAGTTTCGGCCGAGATTCGGTGTGTTGCGCTCCCGCGAATTTATTATGAAGGACGCATACAGTTTTAACGCCGACGCCGAATCATTAGACAAGGAATACTGGAATATGTATGAGACGTATAAGCGGATTTTCAAACGCTGCGGACTCGATTACGTGATTGTCGAGGCGGAGACCGGCGAGATGGGCGGCTCCGGGTCGCACCAGTTCACAATTCCCTGCGAATCGGGCGAGGACGTTATCGTTTATACACAAGATGGCTCTTACGCCGCGAATATCGAAAAAGCCGGCGTCGATGCATTACCAGGACACAAGACGCAAGACCCAAGACCCAAGACAGAAGAGGTGTACACGCCCAATGTCGGCTCAATTGAATCCGTCTGCGCTTTCCTGAAAACCAAACCACAGAATATGATAAAAACCCTTATTTACTGGAAGAAAAATGAAGTTATACTCGATGAGTATCAAAGCGCTAAAAGACGAGTTCTACAGCACGGGAAGACATTTCTTAATTGGATAAATCAAAGGTTCGGGGAGAATGCGCAATGGTCTGATGACAAAAAGTTTAATGAAGAATTACAGAATGTAGCATTGGAGGGGGAAAAGCCGGACGCCGAGAAAGTCATAGCAATGTGCAGGTCAGCTGTCGAATTCAAGGACGCACTATCAAAAATTCGGGGGCTGTTCACAGCTGTCTTGGTGCGTGGCGATCACGAGGTAAATCCGGAGAAGCTTGCACAATTTATGGGTTCCGAACACCTTGAACTTGCGAGTGAAACCGCTGTCGAGACAGTCACTAATGCCAAGGTTGGTTTTGCCGGCCCCCTAAATTGGGGAATACCTCCAGGTACAATACTAGTAGACTATGCTGTCGCAGCGATGGCGATTGGCGTTACGGGAGCCAACAAGACCGATTATCACGTTAAAAATGTTGTCCCCGGCAGGGACTTTCCGCTCCAAGGCGATAATATAATTGTCGCCGACATCAGGAACGCAGTCAAGGGCGATACGCATAACGGGAAAAAGTTACAGTTTAAGCACGGTATAGAGGTAGGGCAGGTTTTTAAACTTGGAACAAAATACTCGGCGAAACTGGGCTGTAATTTCTTAGACGAAACAGGAAAAGAAAAACCCTGTCTTATGGGCTGTTACGGCATAGGGATTAACCGCATCGTGGCTTCGGCGATTGAGGTGGGCAACGACGAAAACGGAATTATATTCCCGGTCAGTATAGCGCCGTTCGAGGTGATTATTGTTTCGGTGAATCAGGATGATGCCGAGGTTGTTAAAGCGGCGGATGATATTTACAAACAGCTTTTAGACAAGGGTATTGAGGTTTTATTAGACGACCGCGACGAGCGAGCGGGGGTGAAATTCAAGGACGCTGATTTAATCGGTATCCCCGTTCGCATCACCGTCGGCAAAAAGGCGCTCGCTACCAGCAACGTCGAAATCAAGCTCCGCAGCGAACCAAAACCGACCCTAATTCCAGTTACTTCCGCAGTCGAGAAGGCCATTGAATTGGTGAATTCACTAAAACAAAAACTAAACGCATCATGAATAAAAAATCGGTGCATGATAACTTGATAAAGGAATATTGTGTCTCGTCCGACAAAAAGACGATTATCCTGCACACTGAATACAACAATGAAAAATCAAATGAGAAAACAGATGTTGTTTTTAGCGGGGTCGAGGCATATTTATTTTATCGCGATAATATGCAAACCATACTTTTTGACATTGTAGAAAAAAGCGTAGAGGAAATTATCGACGGGTTTACAGATGAATTTGCTGATGGCATTAAGTATTGTTGGCCTGGTTCATGGAATGAATCAATTAATGCGTGTCGTGAGCATCTCAAGCAACAACAATGCAAAGCTTGGATGATTAGCTCGTCTTATGGTATGGGGGGATTTGTTATAGCAAAGGATATGGAAATTAAACCTATTGTGTAAATCAGTGTTAATCAGTGTCTAAAGAAACGTATGTGGGAATTGCACGAGCCCAGGCCTGTCAAGTTGATAATCGGCGTGTTAGCCGCTAATGAGGTTGCGCTTGCCGCGGCGGTCAAGGCGGTAAGCTCCAAATTCGGCAAAATTGACTTAACAAGCGATGTGTGGCCATTCACACAGACCGATTATTATAAGGATGAGACAGGGCCTAATATCCTGCGGCAATTTGTCAGTATCGAGAAACTGATTGACCCCGGCAAATTGGCCAAAATCAAGCATATCACCAATAAGCTGGAACAAAAGCTTGCCATTTCACTGGAAATAGCATTGCCCCGGCCTGTTAATCTTGACCCCGGGTTTATAGAGCCGTCAAAATTAGTGCTTGCGACAACAAAAAACTACTCGCATCGTATTTACATAGGTCATAAAATGTTCGCGGAAGTTACACTGATTTACGAGAAAGGTATCTGGCGCGACTTCGACTGGACTTACCCGGATTACAGGCAGCCCGGCTATCAGGACTTTTTTACCAGGGTCCGGACACGTTTACTGGAACAATTGAAAACATAGTGAGAGGAAAATGGTGTGCACAGCACACCCTACCGGAGCAATTGAAAACGTGACATTAACGTATCTTGCGATAATATTGCTGCTGGCGTCGACGGCGGTTTGTGCCGCCTTCACGGCGGTAGTGGGGAAAATCACCAGGCGTGTCGGCTTTGTCGCCCGCCCGACTGAGGACAGGTATCACCGAAGCGTTATCGCGATTGGCGGGGGTATCGCAATAGTCGCGACAATCCTGGTTTTTCTCATTGCCGGATTACTGACGGCCAGATTTATAATCGAGCCGGGGCGATTGAAAGGACTTGAGCCGACAGTAACGGTTTACAACACTCACTTTCTCGGCAAAGCCGGCCAACTTATAGTTATGCTCGTCTGTATCGCGGTGCTGTTTGTTACGGGGCTAATCGACGATATCAAACGACTTGGGCCGTTTACCAAATTAGTTATCCAGTTCGCGGTCGCTTTGGTCGCCGCCGGATTAGCGGATATTCGCGTTGAGATGTTTATTCACAACACGCTCATTACGTCGTTATTGTCAGCGGTCTGGATTGTGCTGGTCATCAATATTCTTAATTTCCTCGATAATATGGACGGTGCCGCGGCCGGCATCGCGGTCATCGTTGCCGCCATACTTTTTACAGCGGCGGCATTAAGCGGGCAGGTATTTGTCGGCGCTTTGGCGATACTTTTCATAGGGACGCTATTGGGTTTTCTAATTTTTAATTTTCCGCCTGCCAAAATTTTTATGGGCGACGCGGGGTCGCTGCCGCTTGGTTTTCTGTTGGCGGTTTTGACCATACGAACGACTTATTACCACCAGGCACAATCCGGCCCGTGGTATCCGGTCCTTATTCCGCTGATTTCAATGGCCGTGCCGCTATACGACTTTTTAAGTGTAACTTTTCTTCGCATCAAACAGGGTAAATCGCCGCTTGTCGGCGATACCCAGCATTTCTCGCATCGGCTGCGAAAGCTCGGCCTGACCGATACGCAGACCGTTCTGACGTTGTATTTGGCGACCCTTTGCACCGGTGTCGGCGCGATTTTCCTCTATCAGGTCAATCTGGCGGGGGCGGTTCTTATTTTTATCCAGACGGTTATGGTTCTTTCGATTATCGCAATACTGGAAACCACTACTTCGGCTAAAATTTATCCGCCGGAGGCGGAATGACAACTCTGAAAACCAAAACCAATAGCCCTAAACGCGATTTCCTAACGCTATTCGAGACGGGCCTGTTTATCTGCTGCATCGTTGTTCTGGCGTTTCGGACGACGCATACCGAGTCGCCGACGCCGCAGCCCGCGCAGATTCCGTCGGCTATAAACGACGCCGTCTATTCTATTGCGATGTCCGGCATCCTGCTCTTTTCGCTGCTGTTTTTGCTGCTTGGCCGGCTGTTTACGGGGAGGTTTTCGTATAAGACCACGTCGCTGGAAATCGGTCTGGTGATTTTTTTAGCAGCGACGGTGATTGCGTCTTATTTTGCTCCCGATAAGCGCGCCGCAATGACGACGTCGCTGATGATATTAGCGCCTCTTTGTATGGCGGTTTTGCTTGTGCAGTTGCTGAACTCGCAGGCGAGAATCAAAATATTACTGATTACCATAACTGCGCTTGGCATAATCGCTTGCTGGCAGTCGGCTGACCAGGCCTTTATCAGTAATAAGCTGATGCTGCAGCAGTATCGAGACGACCCCGATTCGATACTGGGGCCGCTCGGTATCGGCCCGGGCACACTGAATCAAATGCTGTTAGAGCACCGGCTGTCCTCTAAGGGCGCGCCTGCCTCGTTTACCACGGCTAATTCCGCGGGGTCTTTTATGATATTGGCTGCTTTTGCGGCAATTGCCTTGTTGAGCGAGCTGGTCAGGGGCCGCAAATCTGTTTCGCAGCCGCCCAATAATTATTTATTTGCTGCGCTGGCTGCGGCTGTCGTCCTGTTCGGCCTGGTTTTGACGCGCAGCAAGGGCGCAATCGCCGCTTTTGTTGTCGCATTGGCGGTATTCGCAATTTTACTTAATGTTAAGCGCCGCAAATTTTCCAAAAACATCATTCTGGCCTGCGGTGTTCTGGCGGTTGTTGTTTTGATACCATTGGTCGCCTGGTTTGGTCTTAAATCCGGGCGCCTGCCCGGCGGCAACTCGATGCTCGTGCGGTGGCAATACTGGAAGGCCTCGGCCCAGATGGCCGCAGACCAGCCGCTCACAGGCGTCGGCCCCGGTAATTTCGAGGCGATTTATCATCTCTACAAATCCCCGTCTGCGCCGGAAACCGTTTCAGACCCGCATTGCTTCATACTCAGTATCCTCACCCAATACGGCCCGGCGGGCCTGCTCGGTTTTCTTCTGTTTTTGCTCGTTCCTTTGTGGCGTTCGACGTTATCGGTTTCGGACGGGCTGGTTATTGAAAATGCGTCCGACGCGCCGTTCAAAAAATTGTCGGCTGTCTGCGTTGCCGCCGTCGCCGTCGCGATGTTAATACTGCGGCCGTTTATTGTGCCCCCAAGCACCGCCCAGCACCTTGACGAAAAACTTTACGTCATTTTCGGCAGTTTAATGGCCCCGGCGACGCTTTTTTTTATCGGCTTCATAATACTTTTGAAATCGCTTCAAACCGAACGCAGCGGCCAATACGCGCTGCAAAGCACATCGGTTACCGCTATCGCGTTGTTTGCAGGCCTGTTCGGCGTGCTGCTCCACAACCTTATCGATTTCGCAATTTTTGAGCCGGGCGTTTTAATGGCGTTTTGTGCGTGCCTGGCCTGTTTAATAGCCCTTGATTCGCGGGTAAAACTTCCAGCTCCCGGCGTTGAACGTTCAACGTTGAATGTTCGGCGTTCGACGTTTATCCCGGCGGCGGTTGCGGTCGTTGCAATCGGTTTTGGCTATTTCAACTACGCGCTGCTGCCGGTAATAAAAAGCACCGCCAAAATCACCGAGGCCGGCTACCCCGCCTCGACAGGGCGGTTCCCCCTGGCGCACAACCTGTTTGAAGCCGCGACCGATGACGACCCGCTCGGTTTCGAAGCGCCCTTGAAAGACGGCCGATTGTATCTCAAGCACATTTATTCCCCGCTTATGCCGCGGGATGAAATGTTAGCAAACGCCGAGAAGTCGTTATTTATCGCCGCCCAGCGCAACCCTGCTGATTACAGGCCGTTCGATGCCCTGGCGAACTTGTATTTGCTGCGTGCGCAAATGGCGCCCGATGAAAAAGCGCAGTGGCTTGCTCAGGCGTTCGACGTCGCCTCCATTGCTGTCTCGCTTTATCCGGGACAAGCCGAACTGCATTTTCAACTGGCTACAATCGCCGACGAACTTGGCAGGACCGATTTGGCCCTGAAGCATTACCAGTCAGCCGTTGAGATTGAGGATGGCTTCCGCGAGCAATTCCGGGTGATGTTTCCCGACCGGAAGGTTATCAGCCGGCTGCCCGAAAACAATTACGAACAGGCAAAGCAGCGGCTAAAAATCCTCTCCGGCAGGCCCTGAAAGCCGGGACCAAAAACTAAAGGAGAAACGCAAAAATGGGAAAAGAAAGAAGGAATTAAATATGGTGTCCCCGGAATTCCCCGGAATTCCCGCCCCGGAATTCCCGCCCGGAATTCCCGGAATTCGAATTCGGAATTCGCGGAATTCGTGCCCGGAATTCAATGGTGTCCCCGGAAATCCCCCGGAAATCCAAAATGGGAAAAGAAAGAAGGAATTAACTATGGTGGCTCCGGAATTCCCAGAAAAGCATGTTAACCCCAATGATCCGACAAAATCTAGTATAGAAAGGCGAACAGGTCCAATAAGGAAATGAGGTGTATCATAAAATGAAGATATCTGTACCAAAGACAGTGAAAGTGGCGAATGACATCCTTTCTCGGCTATGCCATTGCCATGACGGGAGTCTCAAGAAGATTAGCTTCGTGAAAGATAGGGCCTTGAATGAGGATGGCAACCTAGTATATCCATCAGGTGACATGAAGGAAACTGCTTACTGTGACGTTGAAGTTGAACTCTTGCTTAACAGCTACGAAGGGGCCAAGAAAGACCAAGTAGTTGTGTTTACATTCAAGAAAACCGACTGCTTTAACTTCAGACAAGCGAAAGGGATTGATTATTCTGATATCCAAGAGGTTAAGTGTGATGGAAGCCAGAACTCACGTTTGGAATTTCGATTCTATGCTGGCGAGGCGAGAACTGAGGTAATATCCTTAACTTGTCAAGAAGTCTCATGTAAAGAGCTATAGTTGCTTTATTGATTCGGCAATAAATGGGGACGGCAATAAATGGGGGCAATAAATGGGGCAATAAATGGGGACAGCTACCGTTTATTTGGGAAATGACTCCTTGACACTCGACGGCTGTATCGGTTCGTAGATTTGTCCGGCATTAGGACGCTTTGGCTATTATATCTTCAGGAATATTGAAATTAGCGTCCGTCTTCGTCCCGAAGCGGGACTACGCCGAGACGACTAAATTAAATAAATCGCAGGCTATGCTGAGGCCTTTGCTATTATATCTTCAGGAATATTGAAATTCGCGTATGCGTTCTGAACGTCCTCGCAGTCCTCAAACTCATCCATCAGCCCTATAATCTTCCTGGCTGTCTCAGCGTCGTTTACAGGTATCTCGTTGGACGGTATCATCGAGACCTCCGCAACCTCCATTGGTATGGATTTGGCCTCGAGCGCCTTCTTCAATCCCTCGAACGCCGCCGGCGAACAGGTGATTTCGTAAAGCCCCCCGATGTCGCGCATATCCTCAGCGCCTGCGCCCAGGGCCAATTCCATCAAATCGTCTTCTTTCACTGCCTCGGTCTTGACCGTTATCAGGCCCTTCTTGTGGAACATCCACCCGACGCAGCCGGTAGCGCCGAGGGCGCCGCCGTGCCTTTCGAAAATCTTTTTTATTTCCGATACCGTTCTTGCGCGGTTATCAGTTAGGACATCGACCATAATCGCCACGCCCTTGGGCCCGTATCCCTCATATACCATTTCCTCGAAATTGACGGTGCCGCCCTCGCCGGTCGCCTTTTTTATCGCCTTTTCAATCGTGTCCTTGGGCATACTGACCGACTTGGCCTTGTCTATCGCATATCGCAATGACAGGTTCCCG
>JBELAA010000107.1:0-8757 GCA_049509315.1 Sedimentisphaerales bacterium
AGGACGGGGTCGGCGGCGTTCGAGCCGTTGCCTATGCCGACGACTGCGGTTATGCCGGTTCGCTCGACCATCGACTCGATACCTCGCGTCCACCAGTCATCGAGCTGATAGCCGATATCGGCGGTAAGGATGTTGGCGTCGGGGTAGGCGGCGGGGTAAACGTTATTAACCAGGAATGACCAGAATTCGTAAACGTCGGCGGAGGCATCGGGGACGGCGCCCTCGTATGAGAAGTCGCCGAGCCGGTCGCTGTAAGCATTGGGGTCCCTGCCGAAAAGAATCGAGCATACGGCCGTTGAGTGAGATGAGACGCCGGCGGGCAGATGCTGAAGGTCGTGGAAGCTAAATTGTGTGTTCTTGAAGCAATTGTGGCCGACGGCGGGCTGGTAGTCGTTCTGAGGTTTTCCGTCGGTGTAGGTGATGCTCCTGCTGACGACGGCGAATTTAACGCCTCGGCCAGTGAGGTTGGGGTCAAGTTGTCGCAGTGCATATATGCCGGCGTGATTGAGACCTTTGGGTTGAATATTCGCATCAGCGGGGATTTCCGCCTGCGCAGCAGCCGACAGGGCTAATAAGCCGAGCAACCCTGTTATCAGGGCTATGGCGCGGGTTTTTATAGGACAATTTACCACCGGTCCCCCTTACCTACTAATTCCGAAAACAACATTTCAACTCTTAAAGCATACCACAATATTGCACCTTTTTCAAGTCCTATATTGAATCTTCTGTTATCTTTTTCAATAGCTATATTTCGGCAAACAAGGCCCTCCAGACCACAAAAATAAGCAGGGCTTTCAAAAGATTGGTAAGAAAGGTATAATTAATTCCGGCTTTGGTTAGATGAAAGCCAATAGAGGAGAAGAAATGAGCCGGATTCGGACAAGTGTTTGTCAGGAGGCAATGCTTTGATAATACCGTGGCGAGTTGACGTGCCGGAGGACCGCCTGCCCATTTTCAACTGGCTGATAATCGCCGGGGCGGTAATGGCCTTTGTTTTTCAGACGATAAGCATTGATGAACGAGCAAGATTACTCCCGGAAAAGATGCGAGAATACCAAAACCGTTCCGTCGAGGATATGGCCAAAGAATTCGGGGTCGAGAAGGAACAGCTTAAAGAGATTGAACGAGCGGCAGAAAAGATGCAGGGAGACATTAAAAGTGTTCTTCCCCCGAGTTTCAAATCCGGCAATATCAAAGAGTATTTCATTAAACAGGCGATACTCGAGGAGTATTTTGTCTGGGGACAAGTAAGGCCTTTTATTTTGACCGGCTGGACATTGAGAGGATTTTTCGGGCACATCTGGCTCCACGGCGGGATTATGCACCTGCTGGGAAATATGCTTTTCCTGTGGATATTCGGAAACGCCGTCTGCGCTAAAATCGGTAATTTCAAGTATTTTCCCATTTACGTGGGTCTCGGTCTTATCGCCGGATTTTCACAACTGGTTTTCAGCGGCGAGGGCGGCCTCGGGGCAAGCGGGGCGATAAACGGAATCGTGGGAATGTTTTTGATATTCTTTCCAACCAATGAAATAACCTGCTATTTCATTTTTCTCTTTTTCTTCAGACCTATTATAAAAGAATTTTCCCTGAGCAGTTACTGGATGATTTTGTTCTGGGTGGCGTTTGACATCTGGGGAGCGATGAGCGGCGGCGGAGAAATTGCGTATTTTGCGCACTTAGGCGGCTTCGTTGGGGGAGTTGGCCTGGCGATTTTAATGCTGAAATTCAAAATCGTAACGATGGAACGCTACGAAAAATCTCTGCTGCAGATAATTGACGAACACATACACCCACCCAAAGAGGAAGCCCAGCCGCAGTATGGCGGATACCTCGGGCTGATTCAAAAAGAGATGGAAGAGCAGGCGCAGCCGGCCGCGACAAAGCCGGCCGAGCCCAATACCATACCGTTTGAGCCCCCCACAATATCATCCGGTTTCGATTTCGCCACACCAGGCAAAATTGAATCTGCGATACCAAAAGAAGAATTTATACGGTTTTCCTGCTCGTGCGGCAAACGGCTGAAGATGCCCTCGAAATTCGCAGGCAAGGCCGGCAAATGCCCCAACTGCAATGCCCGCCTGCGAATCCCGGATAAATGATGAGCATCAGGAGAAAAGATGATTTGTTATTTCTCCCGTCAGAGAGACAGGGTAAGCCCCATTCTGCATTTTTAATTCACGTCGTTATTGTCCCTTGACGCTCAATTTGATTGAGTAGAGGTATCTGCCGCCGGTGATAAAGAGTGTGTCGCGGTTTGGGCCGGCGAAGCAGACGTTGGACGTCTGGGAGGGGACATTGATATAGTCAATTTTGTTGCCCGCGGGGTCGAGGACGATAACACCTTTGCCTGTGAGGTATAAATTGCCCTTCTCATCGAGCGCCATACCGTCGGACCCGATTTTGGCGAACAGTTTTCTGTCGGACAGCGTCCCGTCGGGATTGATTTTGAAGACCCAGGTTTTGTTACCCTGCATATCGGAGACGTAAAGCGTAGAGCCATCTTTTGTGCCGACGATGCCGTTGGGCGTATTCATATCGTCAGCGACGAGAACCGGCTGATTGGAATCGGGAGGCAGGTAAAAAACATAACTGCCGGGCAATTCTATGCCTTTGCGGGAACCGTAAATCGGGTCGGTAAAGTATATGCCGCCTTTCTTGTCGCGCCAGAGGTCGTTTGTGCTGTTGAGCTTTTTACCTTTGTAGTTGTCGCAAAGGACGGTTACATTGCCGTTGGGGTCGATGCGGGTTATGCGGCGGTTATCACCTTCGCAAACGTATAGATTGCCTTTGCTGTCGAGCTTTAGGCCGTTGCCGCCGCCGGTATTTTCGCGGATAGTTATGACATTGCCGTCTGGCAGCCATTTGTAGGTTCGATTGCCGGTTACGTCGCTGAAATAAACGCCGCCGGTTGCGTCAGCGACGGGGCCTTCGGTGAATTTGAAACCGCCTGCTAACTTTTGGAGATTTGCGTCGGGAGCGACGACACCTGAATTTTTCTGTAAGGATTTTATTTTCCCAATGCTATGCTCAACTTCTGTCTTTAACTGATTTCCACGCAGGTTCTTCGCAAGGATTTTCCCGTCGGGACCGATCAAAAATATGGCCGGAATGCCTTGCACTCCATAATTTATAACAATATCCGAGTTAAAAGTATTGCTGACAAACGCTTGGGACCAGCTCATCTGTTCTTTGGCGACTCCTTTCTTTACCGTGTTTGCGTCTTTGTCAAGCGACAGGCCAATCATAATAAATCGCTCGTCTTGACCAAACTTTTCAAACACTTCTTTCAAATTTGGCACTTCGGCCATACAAGGGCCGCACCATGTTGCCCAGAAATCAAGAAGAACCAGTTTTCCTCGATAGTCGGCCAGCCGAATCTTCCCGCCGCTAAGCGAATTGACCTCGAATGCCGGTGCAACGTCACCAATTTTGATTTGTTTGTATATTTTGAGCAGAAGCGTTCCTACGTTACAGGGTTCGTTGCTTCGTCCGCCCGGCATCGGTGCAATCTCGAAACTGTGTCCTGCCGAGCCGATTAAATCTCCGAAACCGCATTGTCTCGCTGGGGGTGGTTCATAAACGCCTATGTTAAGGTTGTAATTGCCTTCGGGAACATCTTCGACGCGGAACGAACCATCAGTTTCGATTTTTATAGCATAGACACGACTCTTTTTGCGAAGGTTTTCCATAAAGGTCTTTCCTTCGTTTGAATCCTGCCACTGTATATACCACTTTTGTTTGTCTTCATCTGTCATTTTATCGTAATTATCCGGCCTGGGATATTCCGGCCATTTTGTGTTAATCGACGCCTCAGCATATAACCAGTTAATCGGCTGATTATAATCATCGGGGGTTGCGATTTTACCTGTGACCGGCCGGCCAGTGCCGCCTATTGAAACGGTCGCTGTTTCGTCGGCCTTCACCTCCACCGACACGGCATGGCTGAATCTGGTGCCCATTTCGTTGATTTTGATTTCGCGGCCGACCTTGGCCTGACCTGTTTTTACTCTATCCAGAATAAAATGACCGTTAGTGTCGGTCGTCGTGCGGTAGTCGTAATATATCTGCGGCGCATTTGGGTCATAGGGTTGCTCATACCAGAGCCGGATGTTTTCATTCACGCCGGGCTGCCGGCCAATCCGGAGCGTTCCTTCAACGCGACCCCAGGGCTCAAGTTTTATCTCAATCGGTTTCTCTGCTTGTTCCGCCGGTATCTCCGCACACCCCTGATTGTGAAGCACCACGAGCGCATATAGTTCGGTCTGAGGCGGAAAAGAAAATCGCCCCATAGAATCCGTCTCAACAAATACAGAGTCATTTCTACGCGTGTTTTGCAGATTAGATATCTGAACATTTTGCGACGGCGTGCCCAGTATTACTTCTGCGCCAACTGCCGGACTGCCATCCGGCAGTTTAACGATGCCGGCGGGACCGGCCCCCTTGACAAGCTTGAAATCAAATGTTACTGTTCCTTCGTTGTTGTCGAAATGACGCGAAATTTCCGCCTTATACCCTTCGGCATCAACTCGCAATAGATGCGAGGGATAAGGTTCATCAAAACCATAATCATAACTACCGTTGACAAAATTCCTGGAGTTTCGTAGTTCCCAGTAAACCGGCTGACCCGTTCCCCAGTCGATGCCGGGAATTATCTTGAATTGTTTTATCGGCTCACCGGTATTCGCATCAACGACCTTACCGCTTATCTTCAACAGCGGGTGCAGAATGATTACATACTCGGAATCCGAAGGCAACATTGCACGGCCACGCACAGACATATACCCGGTTTGCCCCATATCAAACAGGACCTCATCGGCTGGTGCATTTTTCCAGCAAAATCTTCCGTTGGCGTCGGTATTTACACGCCAATCAATGGACCTGTGGCCTCGCCACGTATCGGCTGCGACAAATGCCCCGGAAATCGGATTACCGTTGGTGTCAATAATTCGTCCCCTGATTGTTTGCCCCGGTGCCAGCCGGAATTCAGCCGGTTTCATTCCTTCATATACAGAAATCTCTTTCAAATCGGGCGCATAGACGGACCTCCGAATTGTCAAAACCATTGCGCCTGGCCGAGCATTGTTGAATTTAAAACGGCCCTGCTCATCAGTTTTCGTGATTGGGTACTCCGAACCAAAACGGTCCGAACCCTGCGCAACTGTTGCGCCCTTAATGGGCTCGCCGTTGGCATCGCTAACTCTGCCGGTGATTGTAATACCTTTTTTCATCACCATCACACCGGTCATATCTCTCAGTTGCTCAATTGTCGGTCTCGGCGTCGTCCCATACATCTCGTCGCTGATGAAATCAGGGTGTGCAAGACGAATCCAAATCTCGTCAAGCTTGACTGGAATAATGTCACATCGCCAGAGACCGTTTGCATCGGTCTTGACTTCATAATCCCGAATCGCAACGCGTTCCCCTTCGTCTTTTACAGGGACTAACAGAAAAACTCTTGCCCCGGCAATGGGTTTTTCCTGTTCATCTTTAACAATTCCGCCAACCGATGTGCCGGATTCAAGGGCAAGAGTATATCCATTGGGTATAAGGGATTTTTCATCAATCGATCTCCATGTTGCTTGCATTGGGACCAGTCCGTCTTTGCTGGCCGTGATACTGAAATAATCAGGGGCTTTTTTAAAGCGAATCGTGTATTTGCCGTTTTCATCCGTCGTGTTGGTGTAATGCCGGTTTTCGGCGACGATTACAAGCTTGGCATCTGGAATGGCCTGCCCGGTCTGCTTATTAATAACCGTCAACTCGAATGACCACTTTTCACCGGATACTTGGCCGCTTTCGTTGGCGATTTTTTCAACTTTGGCATCGGACGCTGCAACTTCGGCGTAAGCGGTAGTCAGGCAAAGCAGTGGGATGATTCTAACTGCGATTTTGATAATGGTCTTCATTGTACAGCCCTTTCAAAAAATCCAAGGAAATGATATGATACTGTTTCTTTCAGCAACAGTAAAGACAGAAATATTTCTGGAGAACCGTAATATGAGAAATGTCAGATTGCTTTCGATGGCGGCGACACTGATATTGATTTTGACGGCGACGGGCTTTGGCGAGCAGAGGCGGACGCCGCTGGATATCAACACGACTGCGCCTAATTTCAATCTGCCGGGGATTGACGGGAAGGATTACCAGTTAAGCAGTTTCGCCGATGCTAACATACTTGTGATTATTTTCACGGCCGACCACTGCCCGACGGCGCAGGCATACGAAACGAGAATTATACAGCTTACGTCCGATTACAAGGACAAGGGCGTCACGGTTGTCGCGGTATCGTCGAACGACCCGTTGGCGGTTCGGCTCGATGAATTAGCGTGGACGGATTTAGGCGATTCGTTCGAGGAAATGAAGTTGCGTGCTGCCGAGAGGCATTTCAATTTCCCGTATTTATACGACGGCGAGACGCAAAGTATGGCAAATGCATACGGGCCGGTGAGCACTCCACACGTTTTTATTTTCGATAAGGAACGAAAACTGCGATACACAGGGCCAATCGACAATAACGAGGACCCTAACAAGGTTAAAAAGAATTTTGTGCGGGACGCTCTCGATTCGCTGCTTGCGGGTCAGGAAATCGCCGCAGCAAAGGTTAAAACATTTGGCTGCTCAATTAAATGGGCCGACAAGCGTAAATCTGTTGAAAAGGCGCTGGCTGACTGGGCGAAAGAGCCGGTTGACGTAAACTTTATCGACGTCAACGGCATTAAAGAGCTGATGAAAAACGATACTAAAAAACTTTTGCTGATAAACGTCTGGGCGACGTGGTGCGGGCCGTGCGTTATCGAGATGCCGGAGCTGGTTACCATAAGCAGGATGTACAGCGGCAGGGCGTTTAGAATGGTAACAATCAGCGGCGATAACCCCGACAAATTATACGATGTTTTAAAGTTCCTGCAAAATAAACAGGTCTCGTGCAAAAATTACCTTTTCAGCGGCCAGGACAGGCCCGCAATGGGTGAGGCCGTAGATAAGGAATGGCAGGGCGCAATTCCCTACACGGTTATTATTAAACCGGGCGGGGAGATTATATATCGGCACAGCGGGCCGATTGAGCCGCTGGAAGTGAAAAAGGTAATCATCGGCTATTTAGGCAGATACTTCTTCTGACAAAAACCATTCCGCCGTTAGGTGTTCCTTGCCTGTGGCATAGCTATGGGAGGCGGGGCAAGCCCCGCCCTACATCTGAATGACGCCGTTGCGGGAACGTTGCTCTTTCCTGCTCGTTTCTATTTTGAGAAAGTTTTGGTTTTATAGGATTGCAACTGTTCCTGAATCTGTTTTTCCAGTGTCTCATTGCCGGCGCCTGCCGCCAGATTAAGCGCTTTTTCCGCGACTTTTATCGCATGGTCCGGTTTTCCCGTCGCCATATAAGAATCTGCAAGCCCCATCAGCACGTCGGGCTGATTCGGGTCTAATTGCAGCGCGGCGTTGAAGTGCTCGATAGCCGCGGAGGGCTGATTTTTTTGTGCCAGGGCAAATGCGAGATTTAAGTGAGTGCTGATGGAAGTCGAATTGACCGCAAGGGCCTCGTTCCATTTTTGGATTGCGTTATCAAGCCGGCCCTGCTCGCCATAAACGGTTCCGAGGTCATTGATTGCGTTTACATCATAGGGCTCAGCCATCGGGTAATTGCCCATCTTGTGGTAAATAAAGCCGAGAATATAATTGGCGTGAGGAAGGTCGGGCTTGTTTTTTAATGCTCTGTTAAAATGCTCTATGGCCTTTTCGTACTGCCCCTGAAGAGCGAAATTCAATCCTATGTTGGCATTGACATTGGGGTTAGACGGTTCCATTTCGAGCGCCTTTTCCCACTGGATAACGGCCTGGTCGATTTTGCCCTGGTCTCTTAACGCCATTCCCAGATTATTAATAGCCGTCACATAATCAGGTTTAATGCGCAAAGATTGGTTGCAGCCGTAGTTATTGAACGTGATATAATTATTTTTTGTGATTTCGAGGGTATGTTTGAAAAGTGTAATAGAGTTTTTCCAGTATGACAGCTCGTGCCTTGTGCCGATAAGCAGTGCAATCAGTATTATCGGGACCGCGGAGATGATGAGGGCTTTGCTGTATTTCCAGCGAGAGGACAGCTCATTAATCCCCCAGGCGATTATGATAAATATCCCTATGGACGGCAGATAGACATATCGGTTGGCCATTGCCTGAGAGCCGACCTGCACAAGACCAATGACAGGGACGAGTGTCCCCAGATACCACAGCCAGCCGACCAGAAGATAGCGTTTCTTAAAGCCCAGCCAGCATACGCAGGCGGTTATGAGTAAAATCGCAATAAAAGCGCTTAATGACTGCCACAAAGGCAGGGTATCGCCGGGGTGAGGATACAGAACCGCCAAATTTTTCGGGCACAATATTTTGAGGATATAGCTCACATAAGCAACAAAGGCGTTGGCCAAGCGGGTCATCAGAGAATAGTTTTCGCCTCTTTCCATCGCTCCCCAATGTTTCTGGTCTATAAAAGTGATGACTGAGAAAACTACAGACAGCAAAAACAGGGGGATTTTTTCGTAAAGCAAACTGAAGAATTGTCGATTGTCGATTGTTGATTGTCGATTGCCAATCGTAAATCGTAAATCGGCAATCGGCAATCTGTTGAGGGGCCAATAGTCCAGCAGGATAAGCAGGCACGGCAGTGTAACAAGCATCGGTTTTGAAAGCAGGCCGGCGGCGAAAAACAGCACAATCGCCAGATACCGCAATACGCCCGGTTTCCGAAGCGGGCTC
>JBELAA010000108.1:0-13685 GCA_049509315.1 Sedimentisphaerales bacterium
CCTTCTGTCTGGCAGGGGTTTTCCAGATGACTGGTTGTTCCTGCGGGCAATTAATATTTTTAATTTAAACGTTATACTCCTTCAGCCGACCCGGTCTGACCGTTTTGTCGGCAAATACATTTGTGCTAAATTCCACCTCCTTTCTCAAATAGGCCGACGTCGAAACGTTTCTTCTGGGTTATCTCAATTTGCACGATTTTAGCGTTATGAATCTTAATCATAACGGTTCCGTAATCGAGGCCGGCGATAGCGTTCTTAATATCCCTGATAATGGCATTATTTGCGGGATATTCGTTACTGCTCTTTTTCTCGTTCATATATCTTCTCTGAAAACTGTTTTAAGCATATAATTCCCACTAATCCTATAGTGCTAATAGGAATTATAACAAACCTAAAAGCCCTTGTCAAATATTTTTTTAAAAATATTTTAATTTTTTGATACAAAAACAGCATTGCCGCGTATAATCTACTACTGAAGCAGTGGGAATTATGGAGATTAGTTATGAAACTATCGACGAGAACAAGATACGCGACAAGAGCGATTTTGGAGTTGGCCGAGTATTTTGGCAAGGGGCCTTTGCAGACGAGGGTTATTGCCAAGCACCAGGAAATTTCGGTTAAATACCTTGAGCAGCTTATGTCCGCTTTGAAATCGGCAGGGCTCATAAGAAGCCAGCGGGGCGCGAAAGGCGGCTATGTTTTGGCGCAGTCCCCTGAAAAAATTAAACTAAGCGAAATATTCGATATATTCGAAGGCCCGGTAGTAACGGTAGAATGTGTCAGCAATGAGAAATACTGTGACAGGGCCGGTGATTGCGTGGCAAGGCAGGTCTGGTGCGAGATTCAAAAGGCAATCAAAGGCATACTGGAATCGATAACACTCCAGGACGCGATTGACAAAGCCAAAAAAGGCAAGCCGGCCAACTACCAGATATAATGCAGGAAAGGCAGTGAAGAAAATTAAAGTTTAGAGTGCAAAACTTAAAACTAAGGAAGAAGAGTAATTTAATTTGTCTTTTTCCGCAATTTTACGCCAGTAACGGCACGTTGCACTTTAAGTTTTAAGCTTTTAGTTTTTTTGGGCTTTATAATTATGAGCGCGATATTTGAAGATATTACCGCATCAATCGGCTTTACGCCATTAATCAGAATTAACAAGTTAGGTTCACGCGAGGCGACGATTCTGGCCAAGTTAGAATCACGTAATCCCTGCGGCAGCGTCAAGGACAGAATCGCCCTATCGATGATTGAGGACGCTGAAAGTAAGGGCAGGATAAAACCGGGCACGATTATCATTGAGCCGACAAGCGGCAATACCGGAATAGGTCTTGCTTTTGTATGCGCTGCCAAGGGGTATCAGCTTGTGCTGGCGATGCCGGAGTCAATGAGTTTGGAACGGCGCAGGATACTGGAATTATTTGGCGCAAAGCTGATTTTGACGCCCGCCGCCGAGGGTATGACAGGGGCGGTGAAAAAAGCCGAGCAGCTTGTCGCTGAAACGCCGAACGCTTTTATGCCTCAGCAGTTTAAAAACCCTGCCAATCCGCAGATTCACCGCGAGACGACGGCCAAGGAAATATGGGCGGATACCGGCGGCAAATTAGATATTTTCGTCGCGGGAGTCGGGACGGGCGGGACAATAACCGGCTGCGGCGAGGTGTTAAAGCAGCATAACGAGCAAATCAAGGTGATAGCGGTTGAGCCGAAGGACTCGCCTGTGCTTTCAGGCGGCAAGGCAGGCCCGCATAAAATCCAGGGAATCGGGCCGGGTTTCGTGCCGGATGTGCTCAATCGCGGTATAATTGATGAAATCGTCCAGGTATCGAACCAGGACGCGATATATACTGCTCGACAACTGGCCTCAAAAGAAGGTATGTTTGTCGGCATAAGCTCGGGCGCAGCGATGTGGGCGGCGATTCAGGTTTCGCAAAGGCCCGAAAGCAAAGGCAAAACAATAGTCGTGATTTTGCCCGATACGGGCGAAAGATATATATCAACTGAAATGTTCGAAACAGCAAAGTAGGGTGTGCTGCCCTGAGAAATTCCTTTGGAATTTCCAGGACTATGTCCCGGGAATCCTTCGGATTCCACGGGGTGCACACCAAAAAAACAAAGGTGGGCACAGCCCACCCTGCAAGACCGGAGAAAATAAAGCTATGGCAAAAGGTGAATTAACGGATAAGAAACTCGAGCAGCTGGTTAATGAAATCGTCGGGACTTATCAGCAGGACGTGGGTATAAATTTTATCGACGCGACCAATCTGCCGGTGCGGGATAAAATTCTCGAAGTCCTCGATTTGCTTTTCGAGGTGCTTTTCCCCGGCTATACGGGCAAACGAGCGGTTACGAAAAGCAACGTCAATTTCGTAGTTATCGACGTCCTGTGCCACATATATACCGAGCTATCGACGCAGATTGAAAAGGCACTGAAATACCGCTGCCGGCTGGAGAACTGCAACACGGGCGGCTGCCGGAAACTGGCCGAGGACGCTACGGTTCACCTTTTGACACAGTTGCCTAAAATCAGGGAAATGCTCAAGGGCGACGTTAAGGCGGCATTTGACGGCGACCCCGCGGCCAAATCGTTCGAGGAAATCGTCATCAGCTACCCGTGCATAACAGCAATCGCGATACATCGCATCGCGCATGAGCTTTACCTTAAGGAGGTGCCGTTGATTCCGCGAATTATGAGCGAATGCGCCCACGCCAGGACCGGCATCGACATTCACCCTTATCAGGGAACGACCTTAGGCGCGATGAGTTTTCCCAAGGATGAGCGGGGCAGGATTATCAAGGGCGGCAAACGGCATCCGACAATCGAGGACGACGTTACGATTTACGCGGAAGCGACAATACTGGGCGATATAACCATCGGCAAAGGGTCAATCGTAGGCGGCAACGTCTGGATTAAGGAATCGGTGCCGCCCGGCGTTACCGTTATGACGCCCAACGCGGAACTTGTTTTCAAAAAACACAAGTCATAAGCAATCTAAAAATAATGAGCAGCAAATGAACGAGCAGCTTACAGAAAAAATCAAAAAACTATATTGCGGATTTCACGGGCGATTCGCTTGCTTTGAGTATTCAGGCGGCCAAAACCAGCGCCGAGGTGATAGTGTTTTGCGGCGTTCAGTTTATGGCGGAGACCGCCGCGATTTTGTCGCCGGAAAAAACCGTGCTTTTGCCCGATAAGCACGCGGGCTGCCCCATGGCTGATATGATTACGGCTAAGCAGCTTCGTGAATTGAAAGGCAAACACCCCGGCGCCCTTGTGGTTTGCTACGTGAACAGTTCCGCCGAGGTAAAAGCCGAAAGCGATTATTGCTGCACAAGCGCAAACGCCGTCGAGATTGTAAATTCATTGCCGGCTGATGTTGAGGTTATTTTTGTGCCTGACCAGCATTTAGGAAGGTTTGTGAGCGAGAAGACGGGACGCAAAATGATATTATGGCCCGGCTACTGCATTACGCACGCGGCAATTACTGAGGACGATATTAAGCTTGCCAGAAAGTCGCATCCGGACGCGCTGGTTATGGCTCATCCGGAATGTAATGAGCCGGTAAAGGCGCTTAGCGATAAAATCCTAAGCACGGGACAGATGCTCAAGTTCGCAAAACAAAGCGAAGCAAAAACGTTTATCGTGGCGACTGAAACGGGAATCATACATACGCTGAAAAAGGAAAACCCCGATAAGGAGTTTATTCCGGCGGGCACTCGGGCGGTTTGCCCAAATATGAAACGGATTACATTGGACAAAGTGCTCTGGTCGCTTGAGGATATGCAGTATAAAGTTACTGTGCAGGATGAGATAAGAACCAGGGCCAAACGGGCGCTCGACAGAATGGTTGCGGTTTTACCGACGAAATAAAAAGGATTAAAAAATGAGTGACGAGAAAAAATATCATTTGGAAACATTGGCGCTGCACGCGGGTCAGCAGGTCGATTCGGAGACCCGCAGCAGAGCGGTGCCGATTTACCAGACGTCGAGTTATGTTTTCAAGGACAGCACGCAGGCAGCAAATTTATTTGCGCTGAAGGAATTCGGCAACATATACACCCGCCTGATGAACCCGACGACCGACGTTCTTGAGAAACGTTTAGCAGCTCTGGAAGGCGGGACAGGCGGGCTTGCGTTAAGCTCGGGACAATCGGCGATTTACGTCAGCATTTTAAATATATGCGGGGCGGGAGGCCACGTCGTCGCGTCAGGGTCGCTTTACGGCGGGACGGTTACGCTTTTTAGCCATACCTTCCGCAAATTGGGTATCGAGGTTACCTTTGTTGACGCGAGAAAGCCGGAAAATTTCGCAAAGGCGATTAAGAAAAATACCCGGCTGATTTACATTGAGAGCATCGGCAACCCCAAAAATGACATTTTGGAATACGACAAAATAGCCGACATCGCCCATAAGAATGGTATGCCCGTTATTTGCGACAATACGGTCGCTACGCCGATACTGTTTCGGCCTATCGAATACGGAATCGATATCGTCGTTCACAGCTGCACGAAATTTATCGGCGGTCACGGAACAAGCATAGGCGGGGCGATTGTCGATTCTGGAAAGTTCAACTGGGCAAACGGCAGATACCCCGAATTGACCGAACCCGACCCGAGCTATCACGGCGTTAAATACGTAGAAAATTTCGGCAACCTCGCGTATATACTGAAAGCGAGGGTGCAGTTGTTGCGGGATATGGGTTCGTGTATGTCGCCGTTTAACGCGTTTTTGTTTTTGCAGGGGATTGAGACGCTTCATTTGCGTATGCCGCGGCACAGTGAGAATGCCCTGAAACTGGCACAATGGCTTGAAGGGCATAAATCGGTTGACTGGGTCAATTACCCGGGATTGCCGTCGCATCCGGATTATAAGCTTGCTAAAAAATATATGCCTGCCGGCCAAAGCGCGATACTGGGTTTCGGTATCAAGGGCGGCAAGGAAGCGGGTATCAAATTTATAAACAGCGTCAAGCTGGCAAGCCACCTTGCCAATATCGGCGACAGCAAGACATTAGTCATACACCCCGCGAGCACAACGCATCAGCAATTGAATGAGGCCGAGCAGTTAGCGGCAGGCGTTACGCCCGATTACGTCCGCGTATCGGTTGGCACGGAACATATTGATGATATAATTGAGGACTTTGAAAAGGCATTACAGATTAGTCAAAGGTAAAAATTATGTGGGAATATACTGATAAAGTCAGGGATTACTTTTTCAATCCGCGAAACGTTGGCGAGATTGAAAACGCAGACGGCATTGGCGAGGTCGGTTCGTTAGCGTGCGGCGATGCGCTGAAGCTGACGTTCAAACTCGACGAGAAAGGCAAAATTGCAGACGCCAGGTTCAAGACGTTTGGTTGCGCAAGCGCAATCGCATCATCATCGGCGCTGACTGAAATTATAAAGGGGATGACGCTCGAAGAGGCGGCGAAAGTTACCAATAAGGATATCGCTGATTTCTTAGGCGGACTGCCTGAGCAGAAAATGCACTGCTCGGTTATGGGCAGGGAAGCCCTCGAAGCGGCAATCGAAAATTATCGCACAGGCGGCACTAAAAAACATCAGTTAGAAGGCAGGGTTGTCTGCGTTTGCTTCGGCGTTACCGAAAAGGAAATCGAAAGGGTCATACGCGATAACAACCTCACCACCGTCGATGAGGTCACCAATTACTGCAAAGCAGGCGGCGGATGCGGCGGCTGCAAGGGCGAAATCGAAAAAATCATCCAGCGAATTCAGGGCGACAAGTTAAAAGAAAAGGCAAAAACGGCGCCCGCAAAAGGCCACAAGCTGACCAATATCCAGAAAATACAATTGATTCAGGAGACAATCAACGAGCAGATTAGGCCCACGCTGCGGGCAGACGGCGGCAATATCGACCTGATTGACGTTGACGGAAATAAGGTGGTTGTAGCCCTGCGGGGTATGTGCGCACAGTGCGCTTTGGCGAATATCACGATGAGAGACCTTGTCGAGGCCAAGCTGCGGGAATTTGTCAGCGATGAGCTGGTTGTAGAAGAAGCAAAAGACCTGGCTGATGAACAGGGGAAAAAATAATGAAAACCATATATTTCGATAATAATGCTACCACTAAAGTCGCCGAAGAAGTATTAGAGGAAATTCAGCCGTATTTCTGCGAGCTTTATGGAAACCCGTCAAGTATGCACACTTTCGGCGGGCAGGTCGGCATCAAAATACGCGAAGCACGTGAAAAAATCGCGGCGTTACTTGGCTGCGAGCCGGCCGAAATCATTTTCACCGCCGGCGGCACCGAAAGAACACCGCCATAAAAGGAACGCTTGCTGCCTATCCCGAAAAGCGAAAAGTAATCACGACGAGAGTCGAGCACCCCGCAGTGCTTTCGGTCTGCCGGGAGCTTGAGAATCAGGGTTATACGCTCGTTGAAATCGGCGTTGATAAATATGGCCGGCTTGATTTGTCGCAGCTCGATGAGCAGCTCGATGAAGAGACCGCCATTGTAACGATTATGTTCGCCAATAATGAAACAGGCGTCATATTCCCCATTGAAAAAATAGCCGAAATGGTAACCGCCAAAGGTATCGTTTTTCACACCGATGCCGTGCAGGCGGTCGGCAAAGTGCCCATCAATCTGTCGGAAAGCGGTATCGACCTGCTGAGCTTGTCGGGCCACAAGCTGCACGCGCCAAAGGGCGTTGGCGTTTTGTTTGTTCGCAAAGGGACCCGCCTTACCCCGTTTATGTTAGGCGGCCATCAGGAAGGCGGCCGGCGCGCCGGCACCGAAAACGTCCCCGGCATCATCGGCCTGGGCAAGGCCTGCGAACTGGCTATGTGCAATTTCGATGAGGAGAACAAGAAAGTCAAATACCTGCGCGATAAGCTCGAAAAGAAAATCCTCGAAAAATGCCCCGACTGTATGGTCAATGGCGACACCGAAAACCGCCTGCCCAACACCACCAACATCAGCTTCGAATTTATCGAGGGCGAATCAATCCTGCTTATGCTCGATAAATTCGGAATCTGCGCCAGCTCAGGTTCGGCCTGCACGTCCGGCTCACTGGAACCCAGCCACGTCCTTCGGGCAATGGGAATCCCCTATACCGCCGCCCACGGCTCGATACGCTTCAGTTTGAGCCGATACAACACCGAGCAGGAAGTCGATTTCACAGTCGAAAAACTCCCGCCGATTATTTCCCGCCTGCGCGAGCTGTCGCCTTTTGTGGCTAAATAGGGAGCACGTGGTATTTCAGGGGTGTTTGATTATTTGCAGTTTTTTAAGGATTCGCATCACCACAAAAACAAGCAGACCTGTGCAGAATATTCCAACCCACATCCAGTCCAGCTCCCACCTGCCCTGAGAAAACCTGTCGCCGAATATTTCGATAGCAGTAAACGAAGCCGTTATGGCGAAAAATGCCGGGTACTCGCGGGCCAAGACCGCCTGCCACGAAAAGGGCATCGCCGGTTTACGCCACAACCTGAATCTGGGCACAATCATCGGCGTTTTTTGCGCCCACTCGGTAAAAACGGCGCCGAATTTCTCGGCCAGAAACGCCTCTTCCGCGAGGATTATCCTCTCGTAAAGCAGAAAAAACACAATCAGACAAAACGCCGTCAGCGTGATGGAATGAGGCAGTAAAACTATTCCCGCCCACGTTACGAAATTCCCCAGATACAGGGGGTGCCTGACAATTGAATATATCCCCGTCGTGCTCAGCTCCTGTGCTTTCGGCGTGTTTGTCGTTCTTCCGGACGTCCCTTTGCCTGCGTATCCGACGGTATATATCCTTATCGCCAGCCCCGCCAGCGATATTATCAGGCAAAAAAGCTCCCACAGCCGGTCAAGCAGGTGGTCGTTTCCAGGATACGCGGAATATCTCACTTCTATGAGGAAAAGCGGAACGATTATCAATGGCAGGAAACTCCTCCATCTGAAGAACCAGTTACCCTGCCTTCTCATTTGTTCGGAGTATGCCTGTTCGGTTTTTCCCCGCTTGTTCAATCTCCAGGCAATCAGGGATATGATGAACGCCACGGGCGTATAAAACATCAGAAGAATATCCAGCTTGTCTCGCCCCTGAAAAAGCCAGACGAAAACAGGGATTGAAAAGATTCCGATAAATGAAAGTATCTGCTCTGCTCCCCCGAAGACGTTTTCGATTTTCGGGTTTCTGTTTCTCATTTTTGCTGCGGCCCAGCCGCAGAAAATCCCCAAAGCCGCCCCCGCCAGAACGTCCGATGGATAATGCGCCAAATCCCATACGCGAAAAACGCCAACGCCCGCGCAGCAAACAGCAATTGCGATTATTCCCGGCCAGCGAGAGGCCATCGCCAGGACCGTTCCAATCGCGCACACACTGGCCGTATCGCCCGAAGGAAACGACCATTTATCGACTGAACGACGCGAACTTTCGATTTTCGCCTCCGCTTTTATCACGTCGTTGGGTCTGGGCCTTTTGACTGTGGCTTTTATTGACCATACCGCCGGCACCGTGATAATCAATGCCAAAAAACCGATTATTACGGTTTTATGCCGGCCCGTAATCCAGACCCAGAATAAAAGAAGCCATATAATCGCAATTACTTTGCCTAACTGCTTGAATGCCGTTTCCAGGATGCTGTGATTGAAGTTAACCGAGTTTTGCCGCAGCCACGAAAAAACCGGTTCATCGATAAAAAGATAACATATAATTACACCGGCCATGAGAAGACCGATTATTGAAAAGATAACCGAATGATTCAGCTGTTTTTCGTTCCCGTTATCGCAGCTCATTTTACCGTCAGATTTTCGCACACTAACGCCACTGCGTCGAGTTTTGCGCCGTTGGAGTAATTAGTTCCTTCTTTAGACGCTATTTCATCGAAAGTTAAATGGTCTGTTTTTTGTATGATGCCGGCCAAATCCTTCCGCGGGATTATCAGGACGCGCCTTCCCGGCTGATTAAGCCATTCTGTAACCTCGTATTCTTTTTTAAATAAGTCAATTTTTCTTCCCATATAAAAGTTCAGCGTCGGCTCAGCGTACTTATACATCGCCGTCGGCATATCTTTGTTCGTTTTTTCTTTCACCGCTTTCGCGATGTCCGGGCCGATTTTAATTTCCTCGACTGCAGGCAGCAAGCCAAATAATATCGGCGCCAGTATCGCTATCATCGTCGCGATGACGATTTTTGCGCTTCGGGCAAAAGTTCCCCCTGCCTGCGATACCCCGCAAATCGTCGTCATTGCCAGGACGATTAACCCGCAAATCAGTCCAGGTAATTTAATCTCATCGATTTTCAGAAAATAACCTGCCGCAATAAATCCCGATCCTATCCCCAATCCGACCGGCATAAAAAACCATATCCCGCCGCGAAGCCACCCTTTGTCCCGCTCACTCAAATCGCCCCGGCCTGCCCCGGCAATCACCCCCCCCGCCATAATCGCCATCGCCGGCCAGGCAAAAAGTATATAATGTGGCAGCTTGGTTGCCGCCAGCGTCATCACGATAACCGGCACGAGCATCCAGCTCAGCAGTATGTTCCGCGAGCCGTCAACGCCGATTCTTTTTCCGGCTGTTGCCGAAATCGCCCCCGGCAGAAAAATCGTCCACGGGAAAAAGAAGCCGATTATTATCGCGGGATAAAACAGAAGATACATAAAAAACCGTCCCCCGTGACCTTCCAGCGTTGACGTCGCCCGCTCGAAAACATGATGGCCGAAAAACAGCCGGGAAAAATCGCCGTTGGTTGCTTTGTCGACCGGGATAAGCCAGGCCATAAAAATCCCTGCCGCCAGAATCGTCGCCAGCGCAACCGGTAAAAGACCGCGAACGAAATCGCCGATGTCCCGCCGGCCAAACCACAGGATAACAAGCATCACAGGCAGAGGCATCAGCCCCAATGGCCCCTTTGCAAGAGCCCCAAAACCCATCAGGATTCCTATGGCGACAGCGTCGATAAGCCGCAATTTTAATCCGAGTCGCCCGACAAAAACCGCCATAGCCCCCACAATCACAGGCAGCAGCGCCCCCTCGACTATCGCCGCGCTTCCCACTAACATCATAAGCAGCGTGGTAGCTAAAATCGCCTCCGCCCACAGCCCCGCCTTGGCGTCGAAAAGCTTCCTCCCGATGTAAAACACTAAAAGCAGGGTAATCGCCGTCCCTGTGCATTGGCAAAAACGGCAGGCGACCTCACTGGGTCCCAACAGCCGAACGGGTATCGACATTAACCAGTAAATCAGAATCGGCTTGTCGGGCCGCAAACTGCCGTTGAAGGTCGGCACCAGGTAATTGCCCGACTCAATCATCTCAACGGTCGCCCTGGCGAATCTCGCCTCGTCGCGGTCCCACAGCGTGGAGCTATGGGCAATCAGCAGATATAACGCAGCAAATCCGGCACAAATCAAGATTGCCTTTACCCACGGATTAGCCCTAAATCGTATTTTAGTTGAATCTATCATTCATTACAGCGGACAAAAGTGAAAATTTACATCGCGGTCGGTATTCGGGTTAAGCCCCCCGGAACCGAGATACGAGCGCCCCCTGCCTGCAACTTGCAGGGGCAGGCCAGACACAATCGACTAACAATGCCGAAGGAGGGACTTGAACCCACACCCTGTTGCCAGGACAGGATTTTGAATCCTGCGCGTCTGCCAGTTCCGCCACTTCGGCGCATACATTTTTTATTTATGATTTATTATTGATTATTTGGGTGATGCCGTCAATTACAAACCTCAGGACGGTTGTTCCTCGTCCTGGTTTGATAAACGGGGAAAGACGCTTTGTAAAGCCCTGTCAAAACTGGTCGTATAAATGATGCAGATTGAAAAGGTAATCGCCCAGTGCAGTTTGAAAACGTAATTACATATTAAGATAATAGCTGTGGTCGCAGTCAGGCCGATAATAATCTGAGCGGCCGTCGGCTGGCGATCGATAATGCAATTTTCATCTACAATATTCGCCACAAGCATCAGGTATAAAACGGCCGCGTTTATTATGTTCCATATCGGAAAGATAAGCTGCCAGTTACGAACCTCATCATTTTTTATTATATAAACCGATGCAACGATGCCGGTGAAAACATTGGTTGCGATTGCAAACCACAATAACCATGTTCTCTCAAAATCCGATTGCTCACTCTTTATAAAAACCTGATAAATACCCATAATCAAGATACAAACTGGTACCGATAAGACCATAACCGTTACCATCAAGCTATGCGCCTCAATAAAATACGCATGAATTGGTCCCCGAAAATGACTATTTACCGCGTATATCAATATCCATGTTACCGCCATCAAAAAAAGCGATAATTTGTCATACGTTGGAATAAGAAAGCCGAAACTTTCCTTAAAAAGTTCTGTCAGCTCTTCTTTGGCTTGCTCTTTACTAAATCCTGAACCCTCCTCCCATGGCGGGATATGAGGTTTGGGCTGTTCCGGCATCGGCTCTTTATCGAAACTGATAGCCGGCCTGCCCTTCGTGGAATCAGGAACAACAAGATGATGCTGGCATTTAGGGCATTTCCCTTTTTTCCCTGCCCCGTTGTCTGGCGCCAGGATTCTCTGCCCGCAATATATGCACTTGAAACGTATCAAAACCTCGCCTCCAACAAATTTTTACCGCAGAGACCGCAGATGGTCGCGGCGACCACGCAGAGTTAATTTTATAATTTTTCTCCGCGGTCTCAGCGTGCTCTGTGGTGAATCAGTAGTCCACAAAGACAATATCTTCCGGTATTGCTACAACATCCCTGCGTTTGGGGCCGAGGAGTTTGCGGATTTCAGTAGAGTGTTTGCCCGCAAGCGACTTCAGTTCTTCACTGCTGAAATTGGTTACCGCCTTTGCCTTGTCGTTTAGCCAGACACAATCGCCCGCTTCAAACGTTCCATCAATCATCTTTATCCCGCTGGGTAATAAGCTCTTTTTATTCTGGACTGCGCGTATAGCCCCGTCGTCGATACTTATTTTGCCCGCCGGTGTGCTGTTAAGAATCCACCTTTCGCGGTTGCTCAATTTGCGTTTGGGTAAAAACAGCGTCCCGATTGTCTCGCCCGCGATAATCCGCTCGATGACGTTTTCGGCTTTGCCGTTGGCTAAGACGATTCGACATCCCGCATTAGACGCGATTTTGGCCGCCTCAACTTTGGTTTTCATACCGCCTGAGCTGAATTTACTGCCCTTGCTGCCGGCGCTTTTGAGAATCTCCTCTGTAATTTCATAAACCGTATCTATCGGCTTTGCGTCGTTGTATTTCTTCGGGTCTTTGTCGTAAAGGGCATCGATATCGGTAAGTATAATCAAAAGGTCTGCGTCGATTTTGCTGGCAACAAGAGCGCTTAGCCGGTCGTTATCGCCAAAGCTTGTCCGCCGTTCGTGTGGCGGAGTGCCTCCAATCTCCGCGGTCGAAATACTATCGTTCTCATTCAGGACCGGCACAACGCCAAGTTTCAAAAGCGACTCAAGCGTGGCTTGCAGGTTCAGGTAGGTCTTTCGGTTATTCAGCACCTCAGCAGTCAGGAGCACCTGAGCAACCGTAACGCCGAACTGCTCAAACGCCTTTCGATATTCCGCCATTAACATCGGCTGACCAATCGCCGCACAGGCCTGCCTCATCCTGACTTCACTCGGCTTGGCCTCCAGCTTCAACTGTCCCGCCCCCATACCGATTGCCCCCGAGGTAACAATCACCACCTGCTTACCCATCTTAAGCAGCTTACTTACCTGCCCCGCCATTTTTGCGACGTATTCCGCGTCGATACCCCCACTGTCATGCTGAGCCGAAGGCGAAGCATCTGGGGTGAGCAGGCGAGATTCTTCGCTGCGCTCAGAATGACAAGACGAACCCCTGGACAATATGTTAGTCCCGATTTTTATTACTACCCGTTTTGCTTTTTCAAAATTCCTCATTTTTCACCGCATTCATTTTAACCACAGATTACGCAGATTACACGGATTTTTTTGACAATACTGGTTTGGCTGCTATAATCCAACAATCAGATGAAAAGCTTAATGTTTTGTAAAGGAGCCAGGTATGAAGACCCTATATTTGCCAATGACACTGACTTTAATTCTGTCTTTTGCCGGTGCGGGACAAGCGGAAGAATCCGCGAGTCCGGAAGCCAATGAAGGCCCGGCCGCCTATCGTAATATTCCTTACGTTACTAACGGCCACGAGCGCCAAAAGCTGGATTTGTTCCTGCCTAAGGACGGAAACAATTTACCCCTTATCATCAGGATTCATGGCGGCGCATGGCTTGGGGGCAGTAAAGAGATGGAAGGGCCTGGTGATTATGTCCGTAACGGCTACGCCGTAGCGAGCATTGGTTACCGCCTTAGCCAGCACGCCATATTTCCCGCCCAGATTCAGGATTGCAAGGCGGCTATCCGTTTCCTGCGAGCAAATGCGCAAAAGTATAATTTAGACCCGAACCGATTCGCCGTCTGGGGGCCGTCAGCGGGAGGGCATCTGGCGGCACTTGTCGGCACAACCGGCGATATTAACGAATTCGATGTTGGCGAAAACCTCAATGTATCCAGCAAGGTGCAGGCAGTCGTGGATTATTTCGGGCCGACGGATTTGCTTCAAATGGAAGCACATAAGCTGCCAAATACATTGAATCATAACTCGCCTGATGCACCGGAATCAAAACTGATTGGTGGCCCCGTTCAGGACAATCCCGAAAAAGCCGCCAAGGCAAATCCTATTACTTACATCACAAAGGATAC
>JBELAA010000109.1:0-7464 GCA_049509315.1 Sedimentisphaerales bacterium
GAGCTTCGCGTCCCCAAACAGGAAATCAGCGGGGGGAAATTTCTCACCGAGGGCAGTTTATTGCAGGGGACCAGCGGTATGAGCAGCGAGTTTTTCCCGGAGGAGACACAGAAAAAGCTCGATGAGCTTGTAAAGGGGATATCTAAGCTGGTAGAGAATACCAACGAAGTTATCGGCAGCGCTGAAAACAAGGCAAACATCAAAGATGCACTGGCGAATATGGCGGCAGCGTCGCAGCAGGCCGCCGATATGATGAAGCAGATTCAGGAGGCAGCCGCGGCAGGCAAAACTGCTTTTCAGAATACCGACGTGAGAATCGAATCGCTGACCAAATCGCTTGTAGCCGCCGGCGACAGGTTAAGCGAAGTGATGAAGCACGTGGACGGCATTGTTGAGAAGATAGACAGAGGTGAAGGCACTGCGGGCAAGCTCATTAACGACGGCCGCCTATATGAACAACTGCTCGAAGACAGCCGGCAGCTTGATTTGGTTCTGCAGGACCTCAAAACGTTCGTGGAGCAGTCCAAAGAAAAAGGCCTGCCGATAAAACTCAAATAAGCCAGGTCTCTAAAAAATAAAATATCAAAAATCAAAAAGTAAAAATGCGAAAAAAGACAGAATTAAACAGGTCTCTTTCAATATTTTTGCTTTTTACTTTGCCTTTTTGATATTTACTTTTTGATATTTGATTTTAGGAAGTCGATGCAAGACAAAGTGCCGGCCAAGATGCTGTTGCAAATAGCACAGAAGCAGAAAATAGATGTCAAGGGGGGCAAAGTCAGGAGGACGTCATCGCGGTTTTGCTTAGGCGTCGAGCACGGCGACTACAACGGGACGGAACTTTTCGGCGTCGGCACCGACCGCTTTATCTGGATTGCATACAAGCCGGCGGCAAATTCACAAACACGCATTTTCAGCGGCAATTTCCCAAACGACGGCGTAGTTGAGTTTCAATCGGACAATGCGCCTGAACCAAAGTCACAACAAATATCAAATACGTGGGGACGATTTGCATACGGGGTCGATTTTGTTCTGCGCCGGGCGGGCTACAAAATAAAACGCGGCATCAACGCGGTGATTTACGGCGATATACCCGGCGGGGGAATGAGCAGGTCGGCGTCGCTGACGTTGAATCTCATATTGTCGGAGCTCGACGCCAACGAAATTGAGGAACCCGACAAGCTAAAAATTGTCGATTTGGCGCAGGCCGTCGAAAATGATTACATCGGCTCACCCTGCGGGAAATTAGACCAGATTATGATACTTTTCGCCCGCGAGGGTTTCGGAACATATTACAATCCCAAAGACCGTAAAATCGAATATGTGCCATTAGGCAACAACGCGGAAGATTTTGCAATTGTCGTTATGGATACCGGAACAGTCCGCCCCGGCCTCGAGAAATCAACATACAAAATCAGAAGGGCGGAATGTGAGCAGCTCGTCTCAATTCTGCAAAGGGCGGGCTATAAAATTTCCTGCTTGGCTGATATTAAGACCGAAGGTCAGTATGAAAAAATACTGGCGCAGTTTTCAGCCCCGTACCCGGATTTGTGCGATAGGCTCAGATATATTTACGCAGCCCAAAAGCGGTTCTACGAAATGTTAGATGCCTGGAAGCGGGGCGATATCGAGACGGTAGGCAGGATTTTCCGCGAAGACGGCATCGGCCTGCGGGACGATTACAAAATCTCAGGCCCTGAGCTTGAGACAATGTGCGATATCGCAAGAACCATTCCCGGCGTTTTGGGCGAGCGAATGTTGGGAGGCGGCGACAAAGGCGCAGCAGGCGCTATTGTCAAAGCCGACAGCGTCAATGCTCTGAAAAAAGCAATCGATACTGAATATCCCCGCAAGTGGCCTACCCTTGCCGATAAATATGCTGTTCACGTCTGTAAAATTGTCGACGGCGTAAAGGTATTCACCGGCCTGCCCTAAACCAGAAGCGGTTCAGGGCCTGCTCGAGTAAATCAAACCAATCTATTTTGCGACAGGTGTAATCTTTACGAGAATAACGCCGTGAGAGCGGACGATTGCTTCAAAACTATCTTTATACGTGCCAATGTCCTTTTGTCGCCAGAGGTCGCGGACGGTTTGTTTGCCGGTGATTTCTAATTGTTGCCAGGTTATTTTGACGGCGTTTGGCTCATTGCCGAGATTGAAAAGACCGACTGCTTTTGAGCCGTCGTCGAGGTCTTTGGCTAAAACCTTACCCTGCCCCTCAGCAGCGACTTGCTTTGCCTGTTGGCCTAAGGGGTCCTGGTTTATTGCCAAAACCTCGTCGTTTGTAAGCAGATTGAGTGTGAAATCGTCGAGCTGGTCTAAGGGGCAGCCCAAAAGCATAGGGCTTGACCACAGGCACCATAATGAAATATGCGAGTATTGCTCGTCGGGTGTTAATCGCGTTGGTTTTGGATTTCCCCAGCCGACTTTGCCGACGACTAACATATCGGCGTCGTTGAAATGGCCGGGGCCGTTGAATTGAATCCATCTATCCTGCTCTTTCCAGATATCGAGGATGCCAAAAGCCCATCTTTCCTGTGCGGGTAGTTGAGCCCTGGTCCAGACGTCGCGAATGTCATTTGTCGTCCGCCAGCAGTTGGCGAACTTTACGATTGTTGACGCATTTTTGAAGGGGGCGGTATTCGAAAGCGAATAAACGATATCGCGTCCGGATTGGCGAAGCGCATTTGCCATTCGTTCGATATGTTCGGGGTCGTTTGGTTTCCAGTCGTATTTGAGGTAATCGAAATCCCATTGTGCCCATTGAGCGGCGTCATTCGGCTCGAATGAGTATTTTCCGAAGCGATGATTTTTAGTGTAATTATTGTATCCTTCGATTCTTTTCCAGACGCCGTTAGGGTCATCGCTGGAACCGCCGACAAAACCTGAGTATGAGGTTATCCAGGGTGTTGAGTAGATTCCGATTTTTAAGCCGAGCGAGTGAACATAATCGCACAGACCTTTCATATCGGGGAAGTTCTCATTGGGTTGAATCGCACTGAGTTCGCTTCCGCGTTTGCCCTGCCAGCCGTCGTCTATATTTATATAAGTCCAGCCGTGGTTTATTAAGCCGGAATCAAACATTGCTTTTGCCGAATCGCGGACGTTTTTTCCAGTTACTTTTTCAGACCAGCAGTTCCAGCTGTTCCAGCCCAATGGCGGCGTCAGTGCGGTTGTCTCGCCAACAACGATTTTCAAGGTTCTTTCGGTAGAGCCAAGCGAATTTGATGCCTTGAGTATTACGTTAAATGTTCCCGGGTTTTCGATTTTGCCTGTAATTTTGCCCGTTTGATTGTCAAGCGTTAAGCCCTCTGGTAAGCCCTGAGCTTCGAATGTGAGCGGTCTTTGGCCTGTGGCCGGAATGGTGAACAAAAACGGATTACCCGGCCTGACGCCGAAAACCTTTGCGCCGTTGATTCTTGGTGCATCCGGTGCTTTGGGAGTAAGGATATATTTTTCGTTAGCCGCCAATTTGGTCTCATTTGGATTGTAGGTTTTTGACTGCTCCATCATTTCACATCCTGAGACTAAAAAAAGAGAGACAAGAAAGCAGGTTATTCTGATTTTTATTCTCATTAGGCCTATCCTTTCCCATTTTCAAGCAAAAATTAGGAATTGTTCAATATTAAATAATCCTTTGAAACCACATATTTTATCGAAGATTTTATTCTGTTATCAATTTAAAGACAATGGCAATGTCGCTGGTTTTTTTCGCAGGGGTTGTAACGACAAGACCGGAATCAGTTCTTTGCCATTTAATTTTTTCCCGGACGCCCAGCATCGTGACATTTTTAACCTTTATATTTTCTGCTTTTGCGCCTTTGGCGAACATAGTCATCGTGATATCGGTATTTTCGCCCGGCCAGCCGAGCACTATCGCGTAAACAACGTTACCTTTGCGGGTGTAGCGAATGTCCTTTGCGGAATAGCCGCCTTTCATCCTGGCGAACATTCCGCTCGATTCCATTTTTGTGGGGCCTTCACCGTATTCGACGAACGGCCTTGTCTCATAAATCGCCTCGCCGTTTTGCCTGAGCCAGTCGCCGATTTCCAGCAGCACTTTTTTCTGGTTATCTGGTATGGTTCCGTCGGCCTTCGGGGATATATTGAGCATCAACTGCCCGTTTTTACTTACGATATCAGCCATTGTTCGGACAATCTCAGACGTTTTTTTGATTATGAGGTTTTTCGTATAGCCCCACGAGCCGCGGCTGATTGTATCGTCTGTCAGCCAGACGTAATCGGTGAGTTTGTCTGCCCGACCTTTTTCATAATCCTCGATGCCGACACCTTTGGGCAGGTCCTCCTCCTTGTATGTAACTATCACATCTTTACCAAGTGCGGCCGCATCGTTGAAGTAATACGCCAGATACTCCATTTTGTATTTGTCGGGTATTTCATCGAGCCAGCCGTCAAAATACATCAAATCGGGATGATAGTGGTCGATGACCTCAATAAGCTTGTCTTCCCACATCTGGTAATATTTGTCGGCCGGCATATAACCATACATAATCGCCCGGCAGGGGTCATTGAGAAGCTCGGGCCAATACTTCTTCACGAATTCGTAATGACCTGTCCAGTATGTTTTGCCATCCTTTGTGATTTCATACAGGCCGTTACGCTCGTGGTGAAAGGTGGTAACGAATCGCATCCCGCGTTTGCGGATTGCTTTTTCCAATTCGCCTACGCAGTCGCGGTGGGGGCCCATATCTTTGGCGTTCCAGGGGGTGAGTTTGCTTGCCCACATCGAGAAGCCGTCGTGGTGCTCGGCTACCGGGCCGGCAAACTCTGCGCCTGCTTTTTTGAACAGGTCCGCCCACTCATTAGCGTTAAATTTCTCGGCCTTGAACATCGGCACAAAATCAGGATAGCCGAATTTATTCGGCTCACCCCAGGTTTTGACATGATGCCTGTATACCATTGAGTTTATGTCATACATATTGCGGGGATACCATTCGTTGTCGAATGCGGGCACAGAGTAAACGCCCCAATGAAAGTATATCCCGAATTTCGAGTCGCGAAACCATTCTGGCGCGGGGTTTCGTTTTTTGAGGGATTCCCAGTCGGCGGTAAACGTTTGCGTGGATTTGGCATTTTGGCACGTTTGTTTTGCGCAGCCGGTTAATAACGCGATGCTGATCGCCACGCAAACAATGCTGATTGTGTTTTTCATTTCGGTTCCTTTCGACGTTTGTCCCAGATTATTGTATCAGACATCTTATCCGACTCCGGTCTATAATCAATCCATTTTCCTGCTTCACCGCTCATTCAAAGCAGCTTTCCTAAGGTTTTTGTCTTTCATTGTTAGCCGGTTGATGGTATAAAAGCTCAAGCGAGTATTTTTAGGAGACCAATGAAAATGAAAGCGGCGGTAATAACGGAATACGGGGGGATTGATAAGGTAAACTTTGCGGAAGTTGATAAGCCAAAGCCCGGTGTAAATGAGGTTTTAATTCAGGTCAAATCAGCGGCGCTGAATCATCTCGATATATGGGTCAGTAAAGGCAGACCCGGCGCGAAAAAGAATGGCCCGCATATAATTGGTTCGGACGCAAGCGGGATAGTCACAGAGGTCGGCGCAAGCGTACGGGGTATGTCAGTGGGATGCGAGGTATTGATAAATCCTGGGCTTTCCTGCGGCGGATGTGAGCATTGCAGACGTGGCGAGCAAAGCGAATGTGTATTATTCGATATCATCGGCTTAGGGTATCAGGGTGCGTTTGCCGAATTCGTGGTTGTTCCCGCTGCGAATGTGTTCCCCAAGCCAGCGCATCTTGATTTTAATGAGGCGGCGGCATTGCCACTTGCATACGTTACGGCGTGGCGGATGCTGATGACAAGGGCGGGATTGACGCCCGGACAAACGGTGCTGATTCACGGAATAGGGGGCGGGGTGGCAATTGCGGCGCTGCAATTAGCTAAAATGGCGGGGGCGGTTGTGATAGTAACATCGTCATCGGATGACAAGCTGAAAAAAGCCAGAAAATTGGGCGCAGACCATATCATAAATTATAAGAACAAAGATGTTCCTGCTGCCGTAAGGGACATCACCGTCAATAGAGGCGTTGATATTGCCTTTGATACGGTTGGTGCGGCCACGATGCCGATAAATTTTGACGTGGTGCGACGGGGCGGCGAAATAGTAATCTGCGGCGTTACGACGGGGCCGAAAGTCGAATTAAATTTGCAGGCGCTTTACTGGAATCAGTTGAGCATTTTGGGTTCGACGATGGGCTCGGATGATGACTTTCTTAAAATGCTTTTGGCCATCAGCGCGGCGAAGCTCAAGCCGGTTGTTGACTCGGTGTTTCCGCTTGCAGAAGTGCGCGACGCGATGACAAAAATGGAAAGCGGGGCGCAATTCGGTAAAATAGTTTTGAAAGTAGAGTAAGAAAACCACCAAGACGCGAAGACACCAAGGCACTAAGAATAAATTAAAAGTAAAAAGGAAAAGGTAAAAACAACACAGAAGGAGAAAAAAAGATGGATTTGAAGGGAACACAAACGGAGAAGAATTTATTGGCGGCGTTTGCCGGCGAATCACAGGCGAGGAACCGTTATTCTTATTTCGCAAGCCAGGCGAGGAAAGAGGGCTACGAGCAGATAGCGGCGATTTTCGCGGAGACGGCCGAACAGGAAAAAGAGCACGCGAAACGCGAGTTCTGTTTCCTGCAGGGGGGCGACGTCGAGATAACGGCGGCTTACCCGGCGGGGGTTATCGGTAATACGCTTGAGAATCTCAAGGCCGCGGCAGCCGGCGAACACTACGAATGCACAAAAATGTATCCGGCGTTTGCCGAGACGGCCGAGAAAGAGGGCTTCAAGGAAATAGCGGGCTTTTTCAGGAAGATTACGATAGCGGAAAACCGGCACAAGCAACGTTATCTGGCGCTGGCGAAAAACGTCGGCGAGGAGCTTGTTTTCAAGAGGCCGGCGAAGGTGCGTTGGGTTTGCAGGGAATGCGGCTACGTTCACGAAGGGACGGATGCGCCTAAAGTTTGTCCCCTGTGTCAGCATCCGCAGAGTTATTTCGAGCTGGAGGCGACAAATTATTAAACCCGTATAGGCAACCGCCCGTCCAAGAATAGGCATTTTGCTTATTGTTGTTTCTGTCCCCTTGCCTGTATATTTAAGTGATTAAGAAAACGATTTGAGAGCAGAAAGGTGAAATATGGCGAATAAAGGTCTGATTGCAGTAGGGACATTAGTCATAGCGATACTGGCTATGCTGCCCCTTGGATGTAAGGAGAATTTTATGACAGAGCGAAAGAACCTGGTAACAATGAAGGGTAAGCCGGTTACTCTTACGGGTAAGCCGGTAAAGGTCGGGCAAAAGGCGCCGGATGCTGAGGTCGTAGCCAACGATTTGTCGGCGGTGAAGCTGTCGTCGTATTTCGGCAAGAAGTGCGTAATTGCCTCGGTGCCGTCTCTGGATACGTCGGTCTGCGATATGGAAACCCGCAA
>JBELAA010000011.1:0-20934 GCA_049509315.1 Sedimentisphaerales bacterium
ACAAGCTCATCGGTCTGATGTCCCCTCGCAGAGGCCACCACGACGACCTGGTAGCCGGCCTTGACGGCGTTTATCACCCGCTGCGACGCCCCCCTGATTTTGCAGGCGTCCGCCACCGACGTGCCGCCGAATTTCTGAACAATTATTGGCATAGTAACCCCGTCAAAAATACTAACTCTTCAAAAAATATTCCATAAGCTCGTAGCCGTTGTCAATACGCAGCCCTGATTTGGCCGCGTTGGATTCCGTAAAGGCCGCCGCCAGCACCCCGCTGACGTTTGTCCCCGCCATCGCGAATGGCACCGGGTCCCCGCAGTGCGCCCCGGTTTTCACCGGCGTCGGGTGGTCGGGTAAAACCATCATCCGCCACGATGAGTATTTACTGATTGCCTCGTAAACCGGCCCAACTATATATTTATCAATCTGCTCGATTGCCTTTTTCTTCGCTTCTGCGTTGCCGCTGTGCCCCGCCTCGTCCGGCGCCTCGATATGCACGAAAATCAGGTCATATTCATCGAGCGCCTTAATTGCCGCCTGTCCCTTGCCCTCGAAATTTGTATCTATAAAGCCCGTCGCTCCGGGAACCTCAATTAAATCAAAACCAATCAGTTTGGCCAGCCCCCGCACAAGGTCAACCGCGGTTATGGCGGCGCCTTTCAAGCCGAATCGCTTCTCGAAATTTTCCAGCCGCGCCTTTTTCCCCTGCCCCCACAGCCATATTGAGCTTACTTCGTTCTCGCCTAAATCGTGCCTGACCTTGTTGATTTCGTGATTGAAAAAAAACTGCTGCGACCGCATCATCAAATCAATCAGCAAATCCGCCCCCTTGCCCCGAGGCAGGATTTTTTCAACGGGCTTACCAATATAATCGTGCGGCGGACAGGTCCTCACGTCAACGTCCATTCCCTTTAGCACTAACAGATGTCGATAGCTCACCCCCGTATAAAACCGGACTTGTCCGCCGTAGGTGGATTTGTCATTCGTTACCTGCTCGTTCAATTCCTCGATAAGTTTAGCGCCTTCCTCGGTCGATATGTGCCCCGCGCTGTGGTCTGCCATTTTCCCGTCGGCTATGGTAACCAGATTACATCTGAACACCCAGTCATCGGGCGACAACTGCACGTTCCTCGCCACCGCCTCGATTGGCGCCCTGCCGGTATAGTATTGTTTCGGGTCATACCCCAAAAGCGACATCTGCGCCACGTCGCTGCCCGGTTCCATCCCGTCAGGAATCGTCCGCACTAACCCCAATCGCCCCTGCCTGCTGATTGCGTCCATATTCGGCGTATCCGCCGCCTCCAGCGGGGTCTTGCCCCCCAACTGCTCCAACGGCTCATCCGCCGCCCCATCAGGTATTATGATTGCGTATTTGGTATTCATTTCTTTTATGGTGGGCACAACCCACTTTGCAATTTTTTCTGTCATTGCGAGGAGCGCGAGCGACGTAGCCCCGCCTTGTGGGACGAAGCAATCTCGCTTTTGACAACAAACTCCTCATTGTCAATAATCCGGGTGTCTAACTTTTCAGCCGGCAGGCGTTAGTTACATTAAAAAATTGCCTTCCCGCTTCGCCCTTTTCATCGCGCGTTTTTCTTTCAGTGTTCTCTGTGGCTTCTTTTTCGTCTCTTTTTTTGTGTCACGACTTTTAGACATACGTTACCCTTTCCTGACCATAACACATTTTATATTCCGCTTTATCCGCCGCGGCGGATTAATTTTACGAATTTAGCGCTTACAAGGCAAACCAAAATACCCCGAAACACCGTCATTTGTGATTCGTTTATATATCACGTTTAGCCGTCGCCGGAACGGCGACGCCGATTAACATCCTCATTCGCTGTCTTCAGGGATGTGAACGATGCGAATGCAAACCGGCTTGTCGCAGACGGTATCCAATCCGGCCAGCCCCTTCAACGCCGCGCTAACCTTGCCCTGCCGGTTCGGGTGAGTAGTGATAACTACCGGAACCGACCCGTCGGGGACCGCCGCCTCGTGCTGCAAAACACCCGATATGCTTATCGCGTTGTCCGCCAGAATTTTACCGACCTGTGCGAATACCCCCGGCTGGTCCTTCGCCATCAATCTTATATAAAACCGGCTCATTAAATTGTCGATTTTATCAATCTTGCGGACAACCTCATTACGGGGCTGCAAATGCAAATGCTTGAAAATCGTCGCCGAATTTCCCATCGCAACGTCAATAACATCCGCCACAATAGCGCTTGCCGTCGGCATCATTCCCGCACCCCTGCCGTAAAACATCACCTCGCCAACCGCGCTTCCCAATATGCTTATCGCGTTAAACGACCCCCCCACCTGCGCCAGCCGATTTTCCTTATTTATAAACGACGGGTGCACCCGCAGCGAAATATGCCCGTCATCGTTCTTCTCCGCTATCGCCAATAGCTTCAGAACATACCCCATCTCCCCGCCGAACCGCACGTCGTCTTTCGAAACCCGCTCAATCCCCTCAATATAAATATCATCAAGCGAAATCTGATAGCCAAACGCTATCGACGCTAATATCACCAGCTTGTGTGCGCTGTCGCCGCCCGATATATCCAAAGTCGGGTCGGCTTCCGCGTATCCCTTTTGCTTGGCCGCTGCCAGCGCATCCGCAAAGTCCTCGCCTTTGGCGGTCATACTCGACAATATATAATTGCACGTCCCGTTGACAATTCCGAACATCGCCTTTATATCGTTGGCCGCAAGACCCGTCCGTATCCCCGATATAATCGGTATCCCGCCCGCGCAGCTCGCCTCGAATGCGATACACCTGCCCGCCTTTTGCGCCGCCTCGTAAAGCTCGCCCCCGTATTCAGCTAATAATGCCTTATTGGCAGTCACGACGTCCTTGCCCGCCGCCAACATTTTCAATTGTATTTCTTTGGCGATTCCCGTCCCACCGACAAGCTCGATACCGATTTGAATGCTCTTGTCGTTAATCAGCTTATTGAGGTCATTGGTCAGCAGTCCCGCAGGCAGTTTCACAGGCCGTTGCCTTTTCAAATCCGCATCGACCACGCACGCCAATTGCAGCCGCAGTCCGGTTTTGGCCGCGATTCTGTTCGCGTCTTCCAGAATGATTTTCGCGACGCCCGCCCCCACCGTCCCGAACCCCACCAGACCAACTTTTACAACCTTTTCCTGCATATTGCGTTTCCCTGTAAAAGTCCGTAGCATATAAGATTCAAAACAGTTAGTCAATAATTAAGGAATAAACCCTATGACGGGCAAGGAATTCGTTAACCGGCTGGCAAACGGAAAATCAGACATAATCCAGACGCTCCTCGACATCCTCTCGAAAACCGGTTCGCAATATTGCCTCATAGGCGGTCTTGCCGTAAACGCTTACGTTGAACCGGTCGTCAGCTTGGATTTGGATATCGTGTCGGCAAATGAAACAGTCGATGAAATCTGCCGGGCAGCCAAAGACGCCGGCTTAAAGGTCGAGCATTTCGAGCACAGTATCAACCTCGCCTCCCCCGGCTCCGATTTACGCATCCAGCTCCAGACAGACCCCCGCTACCAGGAATTTGTCCCCAATGCCGCCGAAAAAACCGTCCTCGGCTACACTATGAAAGTCGCAAAAATCGAGGACGTGTTACAAGGCAAAATCTGGGCCTATATGGATAAAACCAGGCGCAAAAGCAAACGCCAGAAAGACCTCGCCGATATTTTCCGTATTATCGAGAGCTTCCCAAAGCTTAAATCGTCGCTTCCGCCCGACATTCGCGAAGAATTAGAAAAATAACCAGCAGTCCTTATGATAATACACCGTTTTTATTGCGATTCGTTAGACGACGCCAAAATTGTCCTTGAAGGAACGGAGGCCCATCATTTGGCAGTCCTGCGCCTCGGCCCCGGCGACAAGGTCGAGCTTTTCGATGGAGCAGGCGCTCTTGCGACAGCCGTTATATCGGGAATAAGAAGAAATATCATTACGCTCGATATCGAGCAAATCCGCCGTATCGACCCGCCGAAATCCCGCCGCATCATTATCGCCGTCAGCGTCCCCAAAGGCGAACGTTTCGACTGGCTCATCGAAAAATTAACCGAACTCGGCGTCGAGCGCATCTGCCCCGTGATTTTCGAACGCACCGTCCGCCAGCCGACCAACCCCAAAGCCCTCGACCGCTGGCTCAACCTCGCAATCTCCGCCGCCAAACAATGCAAACGATTGTTTTTGCCCCAAATCGACCCGCCCGCGAATTTACACAATTGCCTCGAATCAATAAAAAAAGATACCCCAACCTGTCCCGAGCGGAGTCGAGGGGATTGCCGTATCATCGCAGGTGCCGCATCCGCCGATTACCCCTCGCTTGCCGCACAATCCTTCGGCCAAAATGATGTCGCCGCATTCATCGGCCCCGAAGGAGGCCTAACCGAAAACGAGGAATCTCTCCTGAAAAGCCAAGGCGCCCAGTTCGTCCGCTTATCCGATACAATTCTCCGCACCGAAACCGCCGCTATCTCCCTCGCCGCTATCCTCGTCGCACAACGCATTTAGATATGTTTAGCCCTCAAACCCGTCGTCTGGGTTTGGGGGGTTCTTGCTTTTTGTATTCCTTATCGTTATATTCTTCCTGTCGCCGGAAGGACTCGGCCTTTATGGAGAATTATATCTATTTCTATTAACATTTTTGTCCGGCAGAACAAAGGTAAAGATAACATATTTTCATAAAAATATTTATGTAAGGAGAGGCAATGCAAATCAGATGTCCAAATTGTCAGAGTATATTTGATGCTCCTGATATGTATATTGGGAAAAAAGTAAAATGTTTAAAATGTAATTATCCTTTTATTGCCAATAAACCTGAAGATAATCAGCAAGGAACTCAAGGTAAAGATACACGCATTTTTGCCTTAAAATCAAAAACGACAACAATGCCAAGTAGCGATGTGTTTTTACAATTTGTGTTTGGATTTGCGAAAGTCATTTCAATTATTATAGTAGCTTTTTGTTTTGTTTCTTTAATAGTGTGCATTATTGCTCTTTTTTCGGTTCATCCAAAAGAAGTGCAAGTCCCTATAGGATTATCTGTTCCATCTTTTTCCGAGAATTTAAAACAGATAAATACTCAAATTTCTCAACAGATAAGCAAAAACTCTTCAGAGGATTCCCGTAAACCAGATTCTCTGGGTCAATCAACTGAAATCGTATATAAAATAAATGACCTGTGCAAGAAATATGGCCTTCTTAATAGGGATACCTTATTAAATTGGGTGTCAGAATTAAATGTTCAACATCGAACTATATTTTTGAACGGTTTGGAAAAATACCTATCTGATGCAGAAGAATATAGTCGTAATTATAAAGCACCTTTCGATTGTGCATTTTGCGCAATTTCTTACCATAAAGACTTTTTAAATGCTGTCCAAGCCTACGATAATAATGTTGAATCCAGTTTGATATATAATAAGTTAGAGAAAGAAAAAGCAAATACTATACGCAAACTAATTTTAATAGCAATTGCATGCTCTTTAGGATTCTTATTGGCGTTTCTGATACTTCCACTTTTAATACAAATTGAACGTAATACTCGGGTTATATTGACTAATAAACAGCATAGCAATTAGAGTAATTAGGTTCAGCCGCCCATTGTCATTAAATCTTCATTTCGCACTTTTGATATTTGCAATTTGATTTTTGTTTTTCTTTTAAACAGTGTAAATCCGTGTTAATCTGTGTCAAAAAAATTATGAATGAAAAAATCGAACGCGACCTCGGCCCGCAGCCGATTAGCGGAATATTGGCCGAGCTGAATTTAAAGCCGCACGACCTTGTGGCCGCTTCAACGCAGCAGCTCACCCACAAGATGGTCTCTCGCGCCTGCAAAGGCCGACGACTGACTCTTAATACCCAAACCAAAATCCTCAACGCCCTCAACCTCGCCGCCAACAAAAACTACTCCCTCCAGGATTTGTTCAATTACTGACGTCGGAGCGTAGCGAAGCCCCCTTGGGGCGTAGCGGAGTTCCCCGTGCCCGCCTTCGCGTCGTTTTTTTTATCGCTTCGATAAAAAATGTTGCGGAGGTCTAGATTTCTTTGAAATCTACGGGGGGCGTAGAGTCGTAGCGCAGCGCGAAGCCTTGCGGAGTCTCGGCTTCCGAGGAAGACCCCTGCGTCGTATTTTTTATCGCTTCGATAAAAAATGTTGCAGGGGCAGACCCCCACGCCTGCCTTCGCGTCGTTTTTTTTATCGCTTCGATAAAAAATGTTGCGGAGGTCGTTTTTCCCGTAGGGAAAAGCGTAGCCTCATTTTCGAGGCGGAGTCTCGTTACAGCGAGGTTGTGGGGGCGATATAGGCATTAGCGAAATCTTAAATAGGCAAACTGCCAATCTTTAGCCGTCTGCTGACCATCCGATATTAATTATGTAAGGTGTGCTTTGCACACCTTTCTATTAAAGGAGCTTAAAATGTCGGTTTTAACCTTACGAATGGACGGGTCGCTTGCCGTTGCCGAAAGTATAACGCGTGCTATTGCTGATGCCTTTGGTGATAACATACGGCCGGAAATAACTCCCCCGATGCTCGCCAATGTTCGCATAAAGAAAGTTATCCGGCTTCGCCACCAACTCGCCAATGGCACATACGACCTCGATGAGCGATTGGATGCTGTTCTCGAACGTATTCTTGCGGACATTGCCCCTTAAGGCAATATTCATCCGCCGAAGGCAGATTCCTCACCGGTTAGCCCCGATGCCTGTCCATCCTGAGCTTGTCGAAGGGCTTCGGGGTTTGTCATTGCAAGGCAATCTCATCTTTCAAATCGACCCCGAGAAATTCGAAGAATTTCCGGGACTTGGTCCTCGGAATCCCTCCGGGATTCCAGAGGGCAATCGGCAACCTGTCCTGAGCCTGTCGAAGGATTGAAAATTGGAAATCCTTTGTGTCTTCGTGCCTTGGTGGCAAATCTTCACGGCTTGATTGTCTTCTGCTCGCTGAACACCCTGCCCGAAAGGTAATCCGTGAAAGTCATCTTGACCGTAAGCTGCTTGTCCGCTTTAGCGACTTTGCCTGTAACATCGAACGTCAGCCGGTATCCCGTCATCGCTATCGTGTCAAACCACTGCTTTTTAATGTCGTTGGGCTCAACCTTCCACTGCCCAATCATCGCCTGGCTCTCCGGCTTATTAAGGTCCCACAACTGCACCTCAGCCGACCCCGCCGCCTTGACAGTATCGCCTGTCTCATCCACCGGCTGCACATACACAACCAGCGACTTTTTTGTGCCGTTGTCTTCGTCATAAATTTTCGTGAACCTGCCGATATCGACCCTCTCAATGCGATATAGCGATTCCGCCCTTTTATCTCCTGGCAGCATCGACAGCGTCTCATTCTGCTGTTTCAGTTGCTCGTTTTCTTTCTGCAATTGTTCAACGCGTGCCTTAAGCCCCATCTCCTCGCTGATTACTTTGGTATTCCCCCCCGCGTTGCTCTGCGCCTTCTCACACCCTCCCGCCAAAACAATAGCGCAAACCGCAACCGCACCAACCATCCCCCACACCCTCGCGTATATCCTTTTTGTCATTTTATTTCTACCTTTTAACTTCTCGTAGCGAAGCGAAGACCTCGGCGTAGCCGTAGGCGAAGCCGGGTGCCTTCTGCATTCTATGTTCTTTGTTCTGCATTCCTCTTGGTCTTCTACCTTCCGTCTTCTATTCTTCTCCCCCTGCTTTTTTCACGATTTCCGGCGCCTTCTGCAGCACCTGGTCCGCAAGCCCGTATTTAATCGCCTCGTCGGCGTCTAACCACAAATTCCGGTCGCAGTCCTTTTCGATTTTCTCCGCCGTCTGCCCTGTGTGTTTGGAAAGTATTTGGTAAATCCTCTCCCGAAGCCGCAGTATTTCTTTCGCCTCGATTTCCAGGTCCGTCGCCGGCGCAACCAACTCCCCCGAAATCAATGGCTGATGTATCAAGACCCTGTTGTTGGCCAGCAGGAATCGCTTTCCCGTCTTGCCCCCCGCCATCAAAACCGCCGCCATACTCGCCGCCTGCCCTATGCAATACGTCGCCACGTCGCAGCGTATGAACTGCATCGTGTCGTAAATGGCTAATCCCGCCGTTATCGACCCGCCCGGCGAGTTTATATAAAGGTGAATATCGCTTTTGCTGTCCTCGTTGCTGAGGAACAGCATCTGTGCGATAATCAAATTGGCCGAACCGTCCTCAATCGGCCCGCCTATGAAAATAATTCTGTCCTTGAGCAGCCGTGAGTAAATATCGTATGCCCGCTCGCCCCGCCCCGTTTTCTCAATCACTATCGGCACTAAATTCTGGTCAACTCTCATATCTTCTCTTTCTTATTCATTCTGCATTCTGCGTTCTATGTTCTTTGTTCTGTGTTCTGTGTTCCGTATTCCGTCTTCTCTCTCCGAGTCACCAGCCACGAGCGACGAAGCCCTTGGCGGAGTCTCGTTTCAGCGAGACGAGTCCCGTCACTTCTTCCCTTCCCCTTTTGTCTTCCCTGCGTCCTCGAGCTTCAGCACCTCGTCAATCAGCCCGTAGGCAAGCGCCTCTTCCGCCGTCATATACCGGTCTCTTTCGGTCTCCGCCGCGATTTTCTCAACCGGTTGCCCCGTATGCTCCGCCAGAAGCCCGTTAAGCATCTTTTTCGCTTTCAGTATCTCTTCCGCCTGTATCTTTATATCCGCCGCCTGCCCATACATTCCTCCCCACGGCTGATGGAGCATAATTTTCGCGTGCGGCAGCGCATATCGCTTGCCCTTCGTCCCTGCCGCTAAAATCACCGCCCCGCCCGACTGCGCCCTGCCGATGCAATAAGTCGCAATCGGCGAGCTGACAAACCTCATCGTATCGTAAATCGCCATTGTATCGTCAACCGACCCGCCCGGCGAATTGACGTATAAGCTGATTTCATTGCTGCGCTTCTGGTTATCCAGATACAGGATTTTCATTATGACTTCCGCCGCGCGGGCATAGCTGATTTCCCCAATGAGAAATATGATGCGGTTCTCAAGCAGCAAATCATCTAAGCTCATCTGGCGAAATTGCTGATACCCGCTCCCAGGCGGCCCATACTGCTCAAACATCTGATTCTTCGGCTCAAATTTCATATTCCGTCTTTCTTCTTCGTTAAACGTTCAATGTTCGACGTTCTTTTCTGCCTTCTGCCTTCTCTCTTTACTTTTACATTCGATATTGGACATTCGACATTTCTCTTTCGTCTTTCAATCCGCAATCTTATGCCCTATCTCTTATCGGCCATTCTCCCCTTCAGGTTTCCTTTTTTCAAGTCCCACCTTCGCCCTTTTTTCAGTTTTTTTTCGTAGCGCAGCGAAGACCCCTGCGTCGTATTTTTTATCGCTTCGATAAAAAATGTTGCAGGGGCGAAGCTTGTAGGGTCTTTTACTTCTACATTGGACATTGGGAATTGGTTATTGGACATTTCCCCCCTATGTCATTGCGAGGCCGCAGGCCGAAGCGAAGTGCCGGAACGGTGCAATCTCTCTTCTGCCTTTCTTAAATCGGCAATCGGCAACCGCCAATCGGCAATCTTTTAGTCCTCACTCCGCATCCCAAATCGGCAATTGGCATTTATCCGCCGAAGGCGGAATCGGAAATCTGTTAGTCCGCACTCCACAACTCAAAATTCAAAACTAAACACGGAGCGAAGCGACGAGCCCGCTTCGGAAACTCAAAGCTTTCTCTGCGGTCTCTGCGTGGTCGCTGCGACCATCCGCGGTGAATCGCCTGTTTACGTTTTCTTCTTCCCCGGCGGATTTTATTTTCCTTCTATATTTTTGATTGCCGCGTCAGCCGCCCTGCGAACGTCAGCGTCGCCATCATCTACTCTCGCCTTTTCGAGGGCGGGCAGCGCCTTGGTATTTTTCACCGAACCCAGCGATTGAGCCGCTTCCAATCGCATCTGGGCGTCGGTATTTGAAGAAAGGACGTTCTCAATCGCCTGCCGGACGTTATCGTCGAACGAAAATCCCGCCAAAGCCCTGATTGCCTGAATCTGGCTGTCCTTGTCGCCTGTTTCGAGTTTCCGCATTAACTCGCTTTTCTTGTATCGCAAATCCTTGTAAACCTTCTGCGTATTTTCATCGACGCCCTGCGGCTGAGCTACCTGTGGCTGAGTTGCCTGTGGCTGATACACTGTCGGCTGCTGTTCAATAACCACTGGCTGCCTTTCCACAACCACAGGCGGCGGGTCAACTACATAATAGCCGGGATAATAATAGGGGTCATAATAACCCGGCCCATAAATCGGCCCGCCGATGAAAATCTCCGACCTATAAGGATAGCGATGCCCCCAGTGAGACCCGTAATGGCGAGAATATCCTCCGTGATAATATCCTCCGTAAAAGCCGGGGAATCCAATCCCCACCCCGACTGATACGTTAGTCCGGGCCATCGCCACATTCGCCGTCCCAATCAATAGAACCGCTGTTACAACCGCTATCGCTGCAATTTTTACCGCCTTCATTTTCGTTTTCCTTAAAATCCTAATGTTATCAAACTTTGAATATCCCGCTTTCTCCCCACCCGCTCTTTACTATTTAAGACGGCTATTCTGCCTGATTTATTGCAGGCGGGTGCTCCTATTATTATATCATAAAATCGCTTTTTGTGTTCGTCTCCGCCATTTCCTTATCATTTAGGCATATCCCCGCATGCCTTTGGCGGGAGTCCGACGAAAGAGTTTTATCATTAGCCCGCTTTGGCCTGAATTTTTGCAGAAAAGAAGAAAGAGAGAATTAAAGTTATCGTTTAAAATTCCTATTTTACCGCATTCAAAAGCAAAAAGGTGATTGTTGCTTATTGTTTTTTGTCATCCTTGACAAAGATATTTGAAAAGCTTAGGCTATAAAAATAAAAAATGAATGAATTCATAATACAATTATGCTGACAAACGAAGAAAGACGAGTATCAATATATGCCGAGACTGATAGGCCTACCATCCCTTCCGAAGTTTCTCATGAGACGCCATTAGAAAGTTTAAACCTAAACTGGCGAGAAAGAGATTTGCCCGAAAAAGAACGAACAAAGCATGTGCACAGACTACATCCATATTTGGGCAAATTTATTCCTCAGTTGGTTGAGATTTTCTTAAGGAAATATTTCTCGCCAGGACAGACAGTATTAGATCTTTTTGCTGGTTCATGCACCACTTTGGTGCAGGCCAATGAACGGGGGAAGGTCGTATCGAATTTAAAACCGCAGAATATATGAACATAAAATAGACGCACGTTCGAAGGCAACATAGAACGGCAAAACAATAAAAACAAAAGAAATAAAAATAAAAAGGTAAACAGACGTGAGCAAACATTCCGAAAAAACTTTGCCTGCCGGTCAGGCTTCGAACTATCGTGCACTGCTGGAAAGGGTGTCGGATGTTCTCGAACGCGCTCGTCACAATACTGTCAGACAGATAAATACGATTATCGTCGAAACCTACTGGCAAATTGGAAAGCTTATCATTGAGGAAGAGCAAAGAGGCAGGCACCGCGCAAATTACGGCGATGAATTAATAACAAGATTAGCCGCAGATCTTTCGCAAAAATTTGGCAGGGGCTTTGGCAAATCTAACCTCTTTTCGATGCGAAGATTTTACCTGCTTTATCCCCCGCTAAAATTCCAGACACTGTCTGGAAAATCTCTTTCGTGGTCACACATTTGTGAGCTTATCACGTTGAAGGATGATTCCGCAAGATCTTTTTACAAACTGGAAGCTGCCAGGAACAACTGGTCGTCGAGAGAACTCAAACGCCAAATCAACGCTATGCTTTTTGAACGCCTCGCCCTCAGTAAAGATAAAAATAAAACGAAAATACTTTCCGCAAAAGGTCACATTATTGAAAAACCTGAAGACGCAGTAAAAGACCCTTACATTCTCGACTTCCTTGGCCTTCATCAGAAAAGTTATTACACCGAATCGCAGCTTGAACAACAGTTAATAAGTCACCTGCAGGAGTTTCTGCTGGAACTGGGCAAGGGATTTACCTTTGTCGGCCGCCAAAAGAGAATTACCATAGATAACGAGCATTACTACATTGACCTGGTCTTTTATCATAGAATCCTTCGCTGCCTCGTCCTTATTGATTTGAAGGTAGGCAATCTGGATCATCGCGACGTAGGGCAGATGAACTTCTACCTCAATTACATAAAAAACACCGAGATGCTCGAAAGCGAAAATCCGCCCATAGGGATCATCCTTTGCACCGATTACAGGCAAAGCCGAGTATTTATAGAATATGCGCTTGGCGGATTGGCCAATAAGGTTTTTGTGTCCAGATATAAACTCTATTTGCCCTCCAAGAAAGAGCTGGAACATGAAATCAGGAAAGAGCGTCTGTTTCTCACGAGAAGTCAGGACGGCGATAAATTATGAAATATGCTTTCAGAGAACTCGAAAAAAATCATCGAATGGTGCAGAATTATGCCGTTGTCCCGGACGATTCGCAGAAAGTAAAGGTTCTTCTGACTTCCGGATAAACCTTTTCACCTCATACTTTTTCTAACGTTTCTTTCCTGTCATCAGTCATTAAACACGGTTTCCATTAAATCCCGCAATATGTTCCTGCTTTATTTCTGGCATATCATGGAACACCTGCTCAATATCGTATCTCCCTTGACTTTTCTACTATTATGTTTACCATGTACTCATATTTGTAATAAATTAAGGAATAACATGCGACAGTTTTGGATTGTCCCAGGGTCGGAAAATAACTGGCAGCAAGCACTCACCGCAAGGGGTATTTGGGGGCTTGAAGATAAACCCCTCGATAAGATTTACTGGCTCGCACTGGCCCCTGATGACATCTTGCTCTTTTACGTTACAGGAAAAGTTAAGGGCATTGTAGGATACGGAGTATTAAGAGCCAAATTCCGCCAGGAAGTCCCTTTGTGGGATGCAGAAATTAAAGAAGGTCACGCAAAATGGCCTCTCAGATTTGAGTTTGATGTGGAATTTCTTCTCCCTCAAAATCGGTGGACTCAGGATAAGATTCCTCTCGCCGGAGGAGGACATTTCAGACAACCGTTGTTCCTGAGAGAACGAGGTGAAGTATTTGATATAATCAAACAGTTGAATCCAAGTGTCGATTTAAAATCATTTGAGGGCGGTTTCGTTTCGCCACCCAGTTCTGAATTAGAAGAAACTTCACCTTCTCACGAACAAATCAAGAAATGGTTATTGGATATCGGAAGGTTCCAGGGATATGTCGCTGATGTCGAGTTCCCGATGGGCACAGAAAGGTTAGATACTGTCTGGCGACGACTTCCTGAATCGGTGCCGACATATGTTTTTGAAGTTCAGGTGGGTGGTGACCTATACCACGCCTTGGGCAAACTCAAACATGCATATGACATATGGAATAGTCGCATTTTCCTTGTTGGCTCCTCTGATGATATGCACCTTGTCAACAAGTTGTTGTCAGGAACTTTTCATGAAATAAAACCTTTCCTCAGATTCATTGAAACACCCAAAATACAGCAACTACATCAATCCAAAAGGAACATTTTCGACATAGAGAAGCAACTGGGTTTGATGCCTTAAAATTCTTTATCAAGACACATGGAGGCACTTAATATGTATTTCCACGAAATTCTCTTCTACAATGGCGATGAAAACCCACCCGCTTATTATCTAATAGATGGCATTCAGGCAAATAGTCCCGAAGACATTATTGCTAATAAACTATCAAGTATCATGAGACGGGTTCGCGAAACCTTCGGTCTTGGGCCTGAGATTTCCGATCGTAAAGTCCGTGACTCACTCTATGTTTTACGAGAGGGTGCGCTTTTCCCAGCACGAGAAACGCAGTAGTCAGAAACAAGCCGGACTGGCAAACCGAATTACGCTATATTAAACAGGGTGGTGGAGAAAAAATTCCTGTTACCGTCGCCTGTGATGTATATGCCGAAGATAAATCTAATCAAAAGAAATATGCTTTTGAATTAAAAGCTCCATTGCCAAACAGTGACCAATCAAAAGTAAGCAAAGAAAAGCTTCTTAAGCTTTATAGTATGGAACCTTTGCAGATCGATGGAACTTATTTTGCTCTTCCTTATAATCCATTTAAAACAAAAGAGAATTACAGTTGGAGTTTTCCAAAAAGATGGTTCAATATGAAAGAGGATAAAGTTGTTCTCATCGGTGATGAATTTTGGGAAAAGATAGGCGGCATGGGTACTTATCAATCGTTTATTGATGCAGTAAATGAAATAGGAAAAGGATACAGAGACCGGATATATAGGGAATTTCTCGGAATTGAACCGCCTACTGCTTCAGGGGAAGTGAAGCTATAAAGTTAACCATTAAATAAATAAGGACAGCCACCTATTGTTTGTTCTAGGATTCGCGTTCAAATTGACTCCCGCCCCGTTTTAATTTTCAACTCTTCGTAGCGTAGCGAAGCCTTGCGTAGCGCAGTCTCGCTTCAGCGAGGCGTAGCGTCGGCGATGCGGAGTGCGTCCCCGCAAGAATTTTCCTGTGGAAAATTCACCCTGCCAGAGTTTTTTAAACGACAAAAACTCAAACGGCGGCAGGGTCTTCGTCCCGCTTTGCGGGACTTCGAAACGACTGCGGGGTCTAAGATGAATTTTCCAGAGGAAAATTCATCTTAGAGAAACCCTTACAATATTTCTTCGCCGCTTTATCGTATGCTTTGGCAGCGTCAATTTCATTAACATAATATCCGAGGTATCTGACCTTGCCCTGGTATTTGATTCGCGCCATCCACCTGCCCGTGCGGGGAAAATATGATACACCTCTGTATTTGGAGGTCGAGTCCTTTGATTTGGTATTTTGCCTGTTGTATGAGTTTTGCGACTTTGTCGCCGGCCGGAGGTTTGCCCTGCGGTCATCGAGGGAATTGCCGTTTTGATGGTCGATTAGGACTCCATCTTTTGCGTTGGTTATCTCCCTGTGCAAACTCCTTATTTTGATTTCCCTCGGCCCGATTCTCACTCCCCTGATTGCGTAAAATTTCCCGTCCCTGCCCGCGACGCTCCATTTCAAATGCCCGTATCGGTAATAATCCTCACAATCGACAATCGCAAACAATCCCTCGCCGATATAAATCCGCCGATATGTGTAACCATACTTCCGCCGGCGATAGAGCAGAACAGGCCAAACGCAAATTTTGTCTAAACAATCAGGTATCTTTACTTGAACGCTTGTCATTTTTTGCCCTCTCCCTTCGTAAGGAAATCCTAATTTCTGAATCCTAATCTCTAAACAATGCTCAAAATGCCAATGGCCTAATGCTCAAAACCGTCGTCGGCAGCCATTTGAGATTTTGGGTTTTTATCATTGGTATTTGTTTAGGATTTAGGGTTTCGTGCTTAGGATTTCGTGGGTTCTTCTTGAACCCAACTCACCAGAAGAACCCACGAGGTCCCTCTACCCTATGGCGCGAACTTGCGCGCTTTTGACCAAAAAAACAGTTTTTGGGAGTCGCCGAAATGCACTTAAGTCCTTATGCCATAAGGAATAAAAAAAATTTTCAGAATTTTGGAAAATCCAAAAAAGCGCTTGCGCGCTTTTGACCAACAAGTGTATTAAACAACTGTATTAGTCCAGAATTAAACCCTTACACTGCAAGCAGTTACAGCAAAACAACGCTTTAAAATCGCTCAAAAAAATCTGGCCGCCAATTACGCCGGCTTACGGGGATTAAGCCGTAAGTATTTGTCTTTTCTGTATTTACTGTCTCAAGCGATTTCCGCATCCCCCCGCCCCGCCCCGAAAATCGGGACTCTCTCGGAAGCCGACCCCGTCCCACAAGGCGGGACTCCGCTGCGCTGCGCCTCGTTAAGACGAGACTTCGTTCCACTTCGCAAATCGGCACACGAAGCGACCTGTCTCGCCATTCAAATCCGCCTGCGCCCAGCCGATTGTCGCCTGCGGTGAGTCCTGTCGAACCGCGGGTTCAAATTTGATGGTTGAATCGGGGGCGAGGATTTTCAGTAAGCCCTCGACGACGACGCGAATGTCCCTGTAATCGCTGTCGGCTGCGATTGCCAAACGTGTTTTTTCAACAGGCAACTGACCCGCTTGTGCCGGGATATATGTGTCGGCGATTTCGAAAATCCGGCAGGGGGTGTTGCCTACGTTGTGATTGGCCTTCAACACGCCAAATAACGATGGCAGAACGCTTTGCCGAAGCAGGTTTGTCCCGGTCCTGGTAACATCCTTTACCGACAAATACTGTTTGTCGTTGGTGGCAGCGAAAAGCTCCGCGGCACCTGCGTCGATAAAGCTGATTGTTACCGTCTCGTAAAAGCCACAGCCGGTAAGGTATGTCCCGAGCGCATCGATTGTCTTTTGCCTCTTGTCGACCGGCGCCACTTCGATTGTGATTTTGTTTTCCGCCGGCACCTTGTCGTAACCGTAAACGCGTGCGATTTCCTCAATCAGGTCCGCCTCGCGGTATATATCGCTTCGCCACGACGGCACGCACTTAGGGACTTTTGATTCCGAAATCGCGGCGGCAAGAAAACACAGAGGGGAATTTGCGAGGGTGAACTTCGTCGAATCAGCGTGCAGCGTGTAGCGTTTAGCGGGCAGGGAGTCATTCGTATTTTGTATATCGTATTTCGTTGCCGACAATAATGGTCTTGCTGTCTGCTTATTTAGGATTTTGCTTTTCAATGTATGGCTGACCTTTTTTGAAAAGTTCCAGCCGTTTCTGGATTTCACTTATTATTTTTTTTTGCTCGCTGTCTTTGCTGTTTTTAGCGATATTGATTGCTTCTTGTGCGGTTGTAACTGCCTCATCAAATCTCCCTGCCGCTGCGTATGCAGCCGCCAAAGTGTCTAATGTGTATGCGTCCTTATATTCAGTCAGCTCGCAGGCATGTTTGGCAAGGGCAATTGCCTGAACAGGGTTTCGCAAGAAAGAGTTTTCGCAGGTCGCCAGCAACCAAGCAAGGCTATTTATAATAACAGTGTTTTTGGAATCCATCTGAATCACTTTGTTGAGATTTTCAATGGCCTGTTCATACCTTCCCAAGCGAATCTGTGCTGTTGCGAGGCCTCCAAATACCTCCGAACAAGCTTCCTTAAATTCCCTGACTCTGCTGGAATTTGTAAGCGTATTAAAATATTCAGCCGCTTCTTCATACTTTCCAGAATACAGCAGCGCTTTGGCTAATTTGAGACGTATCGGAAAGACCAACGGGCTTATACGCACCGCTTCACGAAGATGCAGCAGCCCCTCGTCTGTTTTACCGGCTTTAATTAAGGCGTCGCCGTAATTGACTTCTGCAACGCTGTTATTTGTGGTAACCTTCAGGGCATGCTCGAACAATGTTAAGGTGTTCTGCCAGAACATTGTCTGGTTGCGTGTGAGTATTATCGCCAATAACAGCACCACACCGGCCAGGACGGCCAGAGCGTTCCTCAACAAACGCCGATTACCGGCAAGGTCTTTTAATCCCCACCCTGCAATAATAAGCAGCCCCACCATCGGTATGTACATATACCGGTCAGCCATTGCCTGTGAACCAATCTTGACCAGACCTATTACCGGAACTAGTGTCCCCACATACCACAGCCAGCCGACCAGAATGTATTTTTTTCGACGCCCGATATAAATGCACAGTGCCGTTAGTAAAATAAATACAACGGCATATACCAGCCACGTATATAGGGAGGCAACTGCTTTTTCAACCGGATATATAACTGCCAGCTTGCTGGGCCAGACGGTTTTTTGAATGTACCTGATGTAGGAAATAAACGCGTTGGCGATTCTGTAATTTACAGAGGTGCCTTCTAATGTATTTACGGCCAATGAACGTTTTTGCGCAATGAAAGCAACCACACTTAGAATTGCCGACATTGCAAAAAGGGGGACTTTCTCTGCAATCAGACGCTTTGCCGATGCTTTTTGAAAAGTATCTTCTCTTTTCCTTATACCGAACCGCTCGAGCGGCCAATAATCCAGCAGGAGCAAAACAAAAGGCAGCGTTACCACCATTGGTTTGGACATAGCCCCCATTGCGAAAGCCGTGAGTACAAGCGGATATCTGCTGAGACCTGGCCGCTCTGCATAATAGACATAGGCAAGAATTGTTACGAACCAGAAAAACCCGCTTAAAACATCTTTGCGTTCTGCTGCCCACGCCACCGATTCAACGTGGAGAGGATGCAGCGCAAAAACCGCCGCCACAAAAGCGCTGGGCCAGAGCGATGCTGTCATTCTCGACAGCACAAGAAACAATAATAAACTCCCTGCCGCGTGAATAAGCACATTGGTTAAATGATGCCCTGCAGGGTTAGCGCCGAAAATCTCGAAGTCTAGCATATGTGACAGCCGGGTCAGTGGATACCAGTTTGCCCAATACATACTCGTAAACGCCCAGATAACCGACTCCCGCGTTATTCCATTGTTTACGTGAGGATTTTTGATTATGTCTCCGTAGTCGTCGTAGAGAACGAAATCGTTGTGGCGTATCGGCTCATAAGCAGCCAGAGTGCTTAGCAAAAGACAAATATAAATGGCCGTCTTTAACCAGCGTGTTTGGTGTTTCGTATCTTCTGATGCCAGGTTATATTTATCCGGGTTTGTTTTTATCATAAAAAGCGGGTATCCGGCCGTCATTCTACTCATAGCAGGATACGTTCTTATTTATAATCTTTTTATCTCCGGCGGTCAATGGGGTATGAGATAAATAATGGTATAGGTGAGACCTTGTGGTCAGGGAATCAGGGGAACAGGATACGGGAAATCAGGGCATCCCTTCGACAAGCTCCCCTGCCAAAGGAGTGCAGGGGTAGGCAGGGCAGGCAGGGAATAAGGGGCAAGTGAGGCGAAAATAGAGTTGACCGGCGGGGGCAGTAACGGTTATATTCGCAGGTCGCTATGAAAGACAGCAGTCAATACGCAAAGAAGGTCCAGAGATTATACCGCAAGCTGAAACGGCGAGCGGGCAAGGGCGCCGTTTTAACATACGAGGAGCCGGTGGATGCCCTTGTTTACGCGGTGGTAAGCGAGAAAATCACCGAATCGCAGGCCGAGTCGGCAATAAAAAAGCTCAAGGACAATTTCGTCGATTTCAACGACCTGCGGGTCGCCAGGCCTGAGGAAATTTCCGAGGTGTTGGGGCAGGATTTTCCTTTTGCCCACGAGATAGCAACGACGCTGGTAACCTCGCTGATGGCGGTGTTCAACAAATACAATATGCTCAGTTTGCAGGGCCTGCGGAAATTGGGCAAAAGGCCGGCGAAAATGATGCTCGAAAAGCTGGCGGGCGTTACGCCTTTTATCGTGGATTACTGTATGCTGACGTCGATGGAAGGGCAAGAAGGGTTTTTGTCGAGGCAGATAGCGATGAAAAACGCATACGAATTTTATTCGCTTTTGCGGCGGGAAAGTGAATCGCCGAAGGTAAGCAAAAGCTCAAAAGAAAATAAGCGTAAAAAACGAAAAGGATAGAATAATTGCTGATTGTTGATTTTTGAAAAATGGAAAAAAAGCTTAAATTAGGAATACCGGCGGGCAGCTTAAAGGATGCGACGATAGACCTGTTTCGCAAGGCGGGTTTCAATATTACCGGCTCGAACAGGAGCTTTTTGCCAGCGATAGACGACGAGCAGATTCAACTGACGATGCTCCGCGCGCAGGAGATGAGCAGATACGTGGCCGACGGGGTGCTGGACGCGGGGATAACCGGCTACGACTGGATAATGGAAAACGCCTCCGACATCGTGGAGGTCTGCGAGCTTGGCTACAGCAAGCAGACGAGCCAACCCGCCCGGTGGGTGCTGGTGGTGCCGGAGGAGTCGAATATAAAGAAACCGCAGGACCTCAAAGGCGGCATAATCGCGACCGAATTAGTCAACGTTACGAAGAAATTTTTCGCCGACCGCAACATCGACGTGAAAGTCGAGTTTAGCTGGGGGGCGACCGAGGTCAAGGCGCGCCTGGTTGACGCGATTGTCGAACTGACCGAGACGGGGACATCGCTTGTCGCCAATAACCTGCGGATAATAGACACCGTGGTCGTTTCGACGACGCGGTTTATCGCCAATAAGCAGTCCTGGCAGGACAAATTCAAAAAAGAGAAAATCGAAAACATCGCCATCCTGCTCAACGCCGCCATCGACGCCAGGAGCAAGGTCGGCCTGAAAATGAACGTGGAAAAGGCCAACCTCGACAAGATATTGAAAGTTTTGCCCGCGGAGAAAAGCCCGACGATTTCGAGTTTGGCAGACTCCAATTACATCGCCGTGGAAGTGATTATCGAGGACAAAATCGAGCGGATGCTTGTTCCCGCCCTCAAACGTGCCGGCGCATCGGGGATAATCACGTATCCCCTCAACAAGGTCATTCACTAATCAATTTTTTATTTTTTATTTTCGATTTTCTATTTTTAAACGGTGTTCGTCAACGGCTTTGCCCTAAATAGAAAATAGAAAATAATAAATAGAAAATTATTTGCTGACCCTGCTGACGTATTCGCCGTTTTCGGTGTTGATTCGCACAACATCGCCCACGTTGATAAAAGGCGGAACACGAACTGTCAAGCCCGTCTCCGTAACCGCGTCTTTCATCTGGTTTGTCACCGTCGCCGCCTTCATCATCGGCGTCGTTTCCGTTATCGTCAATTCAACCGCCTTGGGCAAATCAATTGTAATGACTTTTCCCTCGTGCAGCATTGTTGTCAATATCGTATTGGGTTTGTAATACTTTATCAACTCGCCAATAAGCTCATCCGGCGCTGTTATCTGGTCAAAGGTCTGCATGTCCATCAGGATGTGGCCTGAACTGTCGGAGTAAAGGTATTCCATCTCGCGCTTGTCTAAATACGCCTCATCCACTTCTTCGGTCGCACGCAGGCGCTTTTCCATAGTTACGCCGTCGGAAATTCTTTTTAGCTTTGCCTGGACGAACGCCCGCAGATTGCCGGGCGTAACGTGAGCGAACTTGGTGCAGATATAAAGGTTGCCATCCAT
>JBELAA010000110.1:0-7461 GCA_049509315.1 Sedimentisphaerales bacterium
CTGGGTGAGGACTGGAAAGCCGGTTGATGCGCAGCTTTATTTTTTAGTTCCGTATCAGACCCTATTTCAACCATAAACTAATATCGTCAAACACTACCCCCGCCATTATTTACATCAATCGTATTGCCCAGCGGTTTTTTCATCAATAACGTTGCTTTTATACGTAATTAAGCCGACGGCTGTTCTTGCTGTGCCTGCTGGAGCTTAATTTCCTGCGGCTCAGTGTAAATTTCCTCGAGGGGGGTATTATCCACTTTATTGCGAATAAGTGCGTAAATAATGGTATTGGATGAGAAGTAAAAGCTGATTATGAAAGATACGACAAGCCCGATAACCACCAGGGCGGACAAATATACCAGTAATGCGGCTGTTTTTTCGGATAAGCTGCCTGCCTCGGTGGAATATGCCAGCAGCTCATGAAAGGTCGGCTCAGGCCAGATAGCAGCCACTTTATCGGGCAATCCCCGTGCGCTGTCAAGCCCCGCCCCGAGGCGCAATCCCCTATAGGTTGACCACAACAGCAGGTAAGCGAAAAATCGCACAAAAATATAACAGATTGCCCCGTAAATGAACGCCGCAAAGGTATAAACACCCATTCGCCAGGGCCTGGCGTAAACGTAATTGAAAGACCGGCTTACCGCGTCCATACTGTCGGAGCCGTCGTAGGCGATGGCGGGAAACATCAGGTTGAAGCCAGCGACCGTCCCTATTATGACGGCTGCCACAACTGCCCCCGCCGGAAGCGCCAGCCACATAAAAATGCCAACCAGTATTTCGCCAACTCCGAAAGGTATATTGCCCAGGATACCAATCAGAAATATGAATGCCCAGATAATCGCCGCTATCCCCAGAGGAACCAGCGGCGTCGTGAAAAAGCCCCAGAATTTTTTAATACTGAACCGCAGCGCCTCTGATATTCCCGGTTTTTCCTCACGGGCGAACTGAAGCGCCGCAATCCGGCATATAGCGCCGCCGAAAATCGAAAATATACACAGGGTTATGACAGCAAAAATCACACAATAAGCCGGATGATACCTGACTGCCCATTCCATCGCCTGCAGGTACTCATATACGTTGTCGAGGATACCGGGCAGATTCATCGAGAATAAATTTCGCAAAACGCCGTGAAATCTGTCCCGGCCGAAATGCCAGAGCGTCGTAAATACCCCGGTTTGCTCCGGCGAGTGCTGATATTTTGCAATGTAGGAGTCGAGCTGCGCCGGCGAAATCATATATATGTTCAGTTCCGTCTCGCGTGCACCCGCCATAGGAGTGGTAACGACCGTTTTGGGCAGGTCCATAACCCAGCCCGTCAGCCCGATAGCCGTTATCATCAACATCGCTATTATCAGCTTGCTGGGCTGGATAGCCATACGGAAACTGCGAAATATGCGGGGGAAAAGCAATCCTTCAAAAATCTGACCGGCCTGATTTTCGTTATCCATAACACTCTCTTTCAAAACTTACCGGCTAATTATCTCTTGCCTCCTTTTGGTTGTCCAGAGTTTTCCTCGTCGTCATTGGGCTGCTCCTTGTCCTTGAGTTCCGACACTATCTTGTATTTGGCGTCTAACCAGCGGCCCAGGTCAATAAATTTGCAGCGTTCGGAGCAGAACGGGTAAAATTTCTCCCGCCGGCTTTGCTCCAGCAACGCCTTAGTAATGACCTTTTTACAGTTTGGACACCTGTGTTTCATATCGCCTGATAATTTAACATTCATTTTTAGTTGAAAAAAGAAAGAAGATTTTAGGGATAACAGGGAACATCGTACCCCCTTTGAAGGAGTTCGTCTTTGGTAATATAATCAGGTCCGAGCCAGTCTAACATAAACGGAGGTAGTTTTGCAACAGAAGGATCGATATTTGGCCCAACTTCCCTGATAATCTGCAAAGGCGTTTTATAGTCCTTATTGCTGTTTTCACGCACGATGTTATACCAGGTCTGATAGCTGTCGCTTCTGCGGTGAAAGTCCTTGATACTCTCAAAATTCTCCATGTCATAAAACTCGTTCTCAATAGTGCTGTGAACGGTTTCTACATCGCAGTTATAACTCCACGCTTTTACAGGAATTCTCTTGTGCGTGGAGCCGAATCCTTCGACAACTTTCTCGAATCCGTCCCGTGTTTTATCCTGTCGAAAGCAGCCAATGAACTCCATGCCATTATCCGTTTGAATTTTAAGATTGTTCATATCGACGCCGCATTTATGAAGATGCTGACAAAGTATTTGTGCAAACAGACAGGCATTTGAGGCCGACTTTTCATTGGCAAAACCGAGGAACATCAGACCGCTTCTAACCTCTCTTGCGGTGAACTGATACTTTGTCAGTTTGAGCATCTTCATCTTCGGGCAGTAATGCGGTATATCCTTGAAATCCTTTGTATCTATGCTGAGCTGGCCAAACAGCATCCATTGTTTTTTTATCTCACTCAAGCATTTTTTTCGTTTGTGTTTCTTAATTCGTTTTCTGTTAAGTCCGTGCTCGTTAAGTATCCTTCGTATGGCCTCGTGGCTGCAGGTCAGGTCGTGCTCACGCTTGAGCCGTTTGCTGCCTTTGAAGGGAAATCTTTTTCGCAGAGCAACGATATTTACCTCAATCGAGGGCGATGTTTTATGAGGACAGTGATGCGGCGTCCGGGGCAGCTCGTTTAGTCCCGTTAATCTCTCCTCTCGATACCGACTAAGCCACTTTCGCACGGTCTTAGCTGTGGTATCAAACAGCTCGGCTGTCGGCTTAACACCGATGGCCTGGACACTTTTGATTATTCGCAGCCGCAAATCAAACTTGTCTGCCTTGTTCGGCATTTTTATAATCTGCTCCCAATAAGTCAGAGGATTCATGTTTGGCCCTCGGAAAAACCGTAATGGTGTTCCGGGGGCTGATTTTTTTCAAGTTTTTTGTGGCAGGGGCTAGCCCCTGCCATATCTTCCTTACCCTTTTGTAGCACTTATCTGTCATACATCTTATCTTTACCAGGGGGATACGATGTTCCTTGGCTAGCCCAAAGAAAGAAGATTTTTTAATTGACTTATAATATGTGATAATATACAATTACATTAAGATTTAACAGTGGTGGAAAGACAAATGAATCAAATAAAAAACACCTCAATTATGCTTCTGTTATTCACTGCAACAGACAAAACTAATTGGAATGTCGCATCTGCTAACGAACCGAATCTGGCAACACTTTTAGCGCGACCGGATTATAATACTGCCGATAAAACGAATTGGAATATAGACCACGCCAACGAGCCGAATTTAGCATTGCTTTTAGCGAGACCGGATTACAATTCGACGGACAAATCCACAATATATTCCTACCCCGCTGCTCTGGCGAATAGGGATATTCCGTCGGCTAATGATACCAACGTCTTTTTGGTCTATGCTGCGGGAACGCCTTATTCCCTGACCGCGACTCCCGCTTTACTGGACTTCGGCACTACCGACCCGAACCTACAAATTACGAGGCCAGGCAGATACCTCTTGTTTTGCAATGTCGTTTTCGATTATAACCAGGCAACTTTTACTACGAACGAGCAAATTACAGTCAAACTGCGGCGAGTCAATAATACACCTGCCGATATAGATAATGCGTCGAGGACAAGAATGTTGGGTATTGTAACCTTATGCAAAACGAGTATGGGTAGTTTGGCGTTACCACCTACTTATTATTCGACGGGCAATAGTAATGATTATATCCAAATTTACGGCAGTATAAGCGCTATCCCATCCCCCGGAACTGTCGATGCCAACTCTGCATCAATTCTTGCCGTGAGGTTGCCATAATGAAAAAGACACTGCTTTCAGTTTTGTTCTTATGCTCATTAGTTCAGGCAGCAACAGTTGACCCTGCTACACTTGAGCCAAACTGTCTTATCATTCTCAATATGAATGATAATGATGTTTGCTGCGTTATATTAACTAACGGTCGTGGTGCTGTTCAGATTAACACAACCGGAATAACCAATCCAACAATTCTTGGTTATCACGGTGAAAGCAGTATGGCTAAAATAGATGACACTCATTACTTTGGCTATTTGCAAGATAGTGGTTATGCTCATTATATGACCTCTTCTGATGGGCTTACTTGGGATGTATGCTCTACAACTGTCGATTTGGGTGTATTGAATGATGGTAAAATGATGTTCTCGTTTTTGAATAAAACAGAACCAAATTATTATTTGTTCGTTAGAGGAACTGCTACAGGGCAAGTATATGATATAAATTATTTCTGCTTTGATGTAACAGGTTATCCTGCTGTTGCTCCTCGAATTATGAACAACGGACTTGCAGTATTATCACACGGGATCCGAGGTGCTGATGGCGAATGGGATGCCGTCCTTGCAAATCCCGCTGTGGCTGTGGATTCTTCCGGCAACTGGCATATGATATACGATGGCACTAACTACGCATATACTCCAGCTGTTGCCTGGCAACAAGGATATGCCAAGTGCCATCTAACTCATAATCCACCCTCTACCACGGATGATATTACATTTACTAAAGGAACTTCGGGCAAGCCGATTGCCAATGCTGATTGTGCCTATTTAGCTTACGTTCCCGATAGAGATGCGTTGTTAATGGTGGGCAGTATTGTTGATGTAAATAACTCATTATCTCCAGCGTTATATTATAAAACATTATCAGAGGACTTGAACTTACCCTGGCATCCTGGAGCAATGTTATATAATCGAGGTGGCACTAGAATAACAGCAGATGTGCATCTAATGACCAATTACAGCGCGGCTCATCCAATACTAATGATGTGGGAGGACAATAATCAAGGCGGTATGAATGGTATGTATGAGTGTTATATAGATTTAACACTCACGCAATTATATGATAGAGCACAGTATAAAAGTGCCATATTGTATGGCAATTCTTCTTATACCAGCCAGAGAACCGTTGCGGGCAAAATTGGCAACGCTATTAACTTTAACGGCACTAATAATATGGCAAGATTTGGCGGTTCGACAGTAACTAACTATGCAGATGGTAATTATACAATTCTCGATTGGAATAACACCGATTGGTCTATATCTCTGTGGGCTAAACAGGACGCGAATACAGGCAGGCAAGATTTGATTGGCAACGGGAAATTCTCAACGGGGGGAGCAACTGCTTATTGGACTCTCGGTGTTGGTCTTACAGGTTATCTTATACTCTCAAATTACAATCAACAATTATCATACCCAGGGACTTTTAGGTTGCCATATACTTACTTAGGGAATTGGCATCACTACCTTTTAACATATTCCGCAAGCACCTGTATTATGACGGTATATCTCGATGGTGTTGCAAAAGGCACAAAGGCGTTTAGCGGTATAAACATCGGTGATATAAAAAACTTATTGTCAATAGGTGGTGAGGGTTGGGGATACTGGAATGGTGATATTGATGCTGTGTTTGTTTTCAATAAAGTATTGACCACAGACGAAATAGCATACCTTTATAACTCTGGTGATGGTAGAGAAGATTTGCGGCATTGTATCGGTTTCGTCGATTTCCCTGACTTTGCAGTATTTGCTGAATACTGGCTCCAAACAGGCACCGGTCTGCCATCCGACCTTAATGGCGATGGCGTGGTGAACATTTACGACCTGAAGCTTTTCGTCGATGAATGGCTGTGCTCCTGCCCATATAATTGGCCTTTGAGATAAAGGACCGAGCATATATGGTTTAACCTTGAGTTATCGAGGCCGGGTGTGTCCTTGACACCCTCGGCAGGGGGGCGTATTATTTGACCATAACTTGTAGGGCGGGGTTAACCCCGCCGGTTCTATTTTTAGGGTCAAATCTATGGCTAAGCAGAAAAGCGGTTCGACACTTCGACAAAGCTCAGTGCAGGCAAGCTCACCGTCGAAGGACTGGGAAAAACGGCTGAGCGGCTCACCTGATAAGATTATGGTCGATTTTGTGGAGTCGCTGAGTATCGATAAACGGCTGTATAAATACGACATAGCCGGGTCGATTGCGCACGCGCAAATGCTGGCCGGGCGCAAGCTGATTACCAAAAGCGAATTGGCGAAAATCAAGCAGGGCCTCGAGCATATCTGGAACGAAATCGCACAGGGCAAGTTCAAATTTGACCCGACTTACGAGGACATTCATATGGCAATCGAGGCGGCACTGGTAAAGAAAATCGGCGCACCGGCCAAAAAGCTGCACACCGGCCGCAGCCGAAACGACCAGGTGGCGACTGACTTGCGCCTGTGGATGCGGGATGAGATTGATTCTCTCAAGGCGAAAATCGCTAATTTTCAGAAAGTTCTTGTTGCCCAGGCAGCCAAATATACCGGCGATGTTATGCCCTCTTATACGCACCTTCAGCGGGCGCAGCCGATAACCATAGCGGCGTATCTTTTGAGTTTCGTCGAGCAATTAGAGCGGGATTTTATCCGCTTGGGCAATTGTCAGTGGTTGGCCGACATATCGCCTCTCGGCTCGGGCGCGATTGCCGGCTCGACGCTGCCTTTGGACAGGATTTCAACCGCGAAACAGCTTGGCTTTTCCGATATAGCTGATAACAGTATCGACGCGGTCGGCGACCGGGATTTTTGCGCCGAGTTTATTTTCGATTGCGCGATTATAGCGGCGCATTTGTCGCGATTAAGCGAGGATTTTGTAATCTTCTGCTCCAACGAATTCGGCTTTATTCGCATCGACGACAGCTTCTGCACGTCGTCGAGTATGATGCCGCAGAAGCGTAACGCCGACGCACTTGAGCTTATCCGCGGCAAAACAGGCCGGGTTTACGGCGCCCTGACGGGAATATTAACCATTCTCAAGGCCCAGCCCTCGGGCTATAACCGCGATTTGCAGGAAGACAAGACGCACATTTTCGCCGCAGCCGATACGACTTCTCAATGTCTCGATATGGCTTCGGCGGTCGTCGAGCATACGACTTTTGATACCAATCGAATCACATCAGGTATTGACGAGGGTTTTCTTGATGCCACTTCACTGGCAGAATATCTTGTCCGCAAGGGAATCCCGTTCCGCGAAGCGCACGGTATCGTCGGGTGCCTCGTTGCTTATTGCGAACGGCACTCAATGAAACTGGCCGATATTGAGATAAGTGAATTTAAGAAATATTCGCCGGTGTTTTCGCAGGATGTTTACCAGTTCTTAGGCGCAGCCAACGTCGTCGCCCGTTATGTAACCGATGGTTCCGCAGGCACAAAACAAGCCAAAGATCGAATCAGTTACTGGAAGAAACAATTAGCGAAGCGATAATTGTTAAAATGTCTGTCCTGCAAATTTAGCTTCATAACTCGGCCGGTGCGGTTCAGAGCAAGGCAATCCGGTTTGTAAACTTATTTTTCTACTTCTGTTTCCCATCCCTCGTATTGCCCGCCGAATGTCTCAAACAAACGACCGAATTCTGTTCGGAAGTATTGAAGCTTGGATAATTCCGGGACCATCTTTTTTGTTGCAAGACAAAGCCAGTCCCCTCTTTC
>JBELAA010000111.1:0-7461 GCA_049509315.1 Sedimentisphaerales bacterium
GTTTTTCTGCGGCGAGGAACGCCAGCGAATCGAGGTGCTGCGGACAAACCGCGTGGCAAACCTCATCGAGGTGCGAGACCAGCCGCGATTAGTGCGGGAGCTTTCGCAAGTCGAGCAGGCGCTTGCAGCGGGCGCGGATTTATCGCCGCACAAGTATCTTAAAGAAGGCCAGCTTTGCAAAGTAATAGGCGGCGCACTGGCGGGATTACATGGTATTGTGGTCAGAACCAGGGACCAGACGCGCCTGGTTCTGCAGATTGATATGTTAGGCCAGGCGACCAGCGTTGAAATAGGAACCGATATGATAGAGCCGGTTGAAGAAAACATTTGACACTGATTGACACTGTAATTTATTGACACAGATTAACACTGATTTACACTGTAAAAAAAAGAAAATTAAAAACAGTGTTAATCCGTGTAAATCAGTGTCTAAAAAAGCGGCGTTAATCTGTGTCGTCGCAGTTTAAAATGTGGATTAGACCATAGGAGAACAAAACAGATGAAGGTATGCGTAGTCGGAATCGGATACGTTGGGCTTGTTACCGCAGGATGTCTGGCAGAGGCGGGCAACAACATCGTATGCGTCGATAACGACCGTAAAAAAATCGACGGCCTGAAAAAAGGCGTGATACCAATATATGAGCCGGGGCTTGGCGAAATTGTTAAGCACAACGAAAAACTCAAGCGGCTTGAGTTTACCACGGACCTGAAATACGGCGTGGCCGGCTCGCAAATCATAATTCTGGCCGTCGGGACGCCTTCGGCGCCGGACGGCTCCGCGGACATATCGGCGCTGCTGTCGGCGGCGGGCGACATCGCCGATTGTTTACCCGATTACCGGATAATCGTAACCAAAAGCACTGTGCCGGTGGGGACATTCAAAAAAGTTACCGAGATTATGAAGGCCAAAACAAATAAGCCGTTCGATTATGTCAGCAACCCCGAATTCCTGAAGGAAGGGTCGGCTGTCGAGGATTTTATGAGCCCGGACAGAATCATAATCGGGACGGAAAAGCAGTCGGTTCGGGACACAATGAAACAGCTTTACGGCCCGTTTATGAGAAAAGGAAACCGGGCGATTTTTATGGATACTGCCTCGGCCGAAATGACCAAATATGCGGCCAACGTGATGCTGGCGTCTCGAATTTCGTTTATGAACGAAATCGCCGCACTGTGCGAAAGCGTCGGCGCCGACGTGGAATCGGTGCGACAGGGAGTGGGCAGCGACTCACGAATAGGCAGAGCGTTTTTATTCCCGAGCGTCGGCTACGGCGGAAGCTGCTTTCCCAAGGACGTCCGCGCGTTAATCTACATCGGCGAGCAGCACAAGACCGAAATGAAAATCGCAAAAGCGGCAAAGGCGGCCAATGAGACGTCGCAGGAAAGGTTCGCAGAACGAATCATCAGATATTTCAAACAAAAAGAATTCACCGCCGAGCACGCTGAGACCGCAGAGAAAAACAAATTAAAAAAAATCTCTGCGAGCTCTGCGGCCTCTGCGGTGAGTGCAACGGTTGCTGTATGGGGACTGGCGTTCAAGGCGAAAACCGACGACGTCCGCGAATCGCCCGCGCTCAACTGCGTCGAGAAACTACTGCAAAACGGTATCAAAGTAAAGGCATACGACCCCGAGGCGGCAGCGACGGCTAAAACGGTGTTGGGCGATAAAATTGAAATTTATGAAAACGGTTACGACGCATTAGACGGGGCGGACGCACTTGTGATTTTGACCGAATGGCAGGAATTCAGAAATCCGGATTTCGACCTGATTGTTACAAAGCTTAAAAGGCCGGTAATTTTCGACGGCAGAAATTTGTATGACCTCGACGTCGTGAAAAAAGCGGGCATAGAATACCACAGTATCGGCCGGCCTGATGTTATGTGAATAAAAGCAAAAATTAAAAAGTAAAAAGCAAAAATATTGAAGAAGATTAAATTAAATTGCTCTTCTTCCGCATTTTTACTATTTGATTTTTGATTTTTACTTTACTCCCGGACGGAACGAAGAAATATGAAAGCAATAGTTACTGGCGCTGCGGGTTTCATCGGGTCGCATTTGTGCGAACGTCTGCTTAAAAACGGCTGGTCGGTCGTCGGCGTCGATAACTTCGATAATTTTTACGCTCCGCAAATCAAACGCGACAACATCAAGGATTGCCTGGCAAATAGCCGGTTTCAAATGATTGAGGCCGACGTCCGCGACACGGGCAAGATGAACGATATAGTCGGCAAAGGCGCGGATTCGACAAGCTCACCGCCAGCCGAGGTAATCGTTCATCTCGCAGCAAAGGCGGGCGTCAGACCCTCGATTGAGCAGCCGCTTGTTTACGCAGACGTCAATATCAACGGAACAATGTCGCTTCTTGAGGCGGCCAGAAAAAATCGAACCGGCAAATTCATTTTCGCGTCAAGCTCCAGCGTTTACGGCAATAACAAAAAAACCCCCTTCAGCGAGAGCGACAACGTCGATTTCCCGATTTCGCCCTACGCCGCGACAAAAAAAGCCGGCGAACTGCTCTGTCATACCTATCATCACCTTTACGGAATCCCGCTTACCTGCCTGCGGTTTTTCACCGTGTACGGGCCTCGGCAAAGACCCGACCTTGCGATTCACAAATTCGCCCGCCTTATCGAGCAGGGTAAACCCATCCCGGTTTTCGGCGACGGAAATATGCTCCGCGATTTCACATACATCGACGACATAATCGACGGCACAATGGCGGCTATCAGTAAATGTGCCGGCTTCAATATCTACAACCTCGGCGAATCGAAACCGATAAGTGTCAGCGACTTGATAAAGGAGCTTGAAAAGGCGCTCGGCAAAAAGGCAATAATAGAACGCCTGCCGAAGCAGCCCGGCGACGTCGAAAAAACCTTCGCCGACGTATCAAAAGCCCGTAAAGACCTCGGCTACAACCCCAATACCGACATCAGCGCCGGCCTCAATCGCTTCGTTAAGTGGCTCAAACACAACTAATAGTCCTATAAACATCATTAAAGCCACCGCCGGCAGTTTTCCCTTGAAATTCAGCCGGCTTTCTGCTAAAATACATAATTACATCAAATTTATGTCTAATAATGGGGTTGGTGATGAAAAAATTCACCCTCAAAAGGGGGCGGTGGGGTGTTTTTGTAATCGTGCTTTGCGGCGTTTTCGGCACTCCGGGGCGGGTATTCGGTCTGGAAGAATCAACCGGGTCAGGCGGCTCAAATGCGATTGCCGTGCATCAATTAGGCCAGACGGGTCAGGACGTAAACATAGGCCTGATTCTTTATCGCAACGTCCAGACGACTCACGAGGCATTTTTCGATAAGGACTCAAACGGCAACCCCGTCGGCTCAACTCACGCATTCAATCTCGATTTCTCAGGCGACGGCAATTCCGCGTTCTGGCACGACACACAATTGGCCGGAATTATCGCAAGCAGAGGCGGCGTCGCAAATCCCAACGATATCGGCGTCGCACCCGGGGCCAACCTGTTCTGTGCGAGGGTAATCGACAATAACAACAGTGCTTCGTGGGCCGAATTCAACAATGCCATCAGGACGCTCATCACCACATATAATTGCCGGGTCATTGTTACCGGTTTTGAAGTAACGGGTATCACCCCCGACGGCGACAGCGACTGGACGATGCTTTACGATTATTATGCGTCTCAGTATAACACGGTTTTTGCCAATCCCGCCGGAAACGAAAACACCTACGTGGCCATATTCGGCGACGCTTATAACGGCATCACAACGGGGGGATTACGCCTCACCGACCCGACCAATCAGTTCGATTACCGCTGGGCGGGACTTATCAGCGGCTCAGGCCCCACAAACGACGGCAGGCGAAAACCAGACATCGCCGCGCCCTCGCAAAGTCAGACGGTTCCGACGACCGGCAGTGATACGGCCTGGACAACAACGGGGTCGTCAAACGGAGAAACGAGTTGGTCGGTTCCGCACGCGGCCGGGGCTGCCGCCCTGCTAACGGGACTTGCCAATCAAACACCCGGTCCAAACGATAACAATAGCGTGGTAATAAAGGCGGTGCTGGTCAATTCCGCTATGCCGAATGTCAAAAACAAAGCCGGCGTATCGACAAACCCCGCCGACTCTAACAATACCTGGCAGGCCGACCGCGGCTACGGCCGGCTCGACTGCCTGCGGGCATATCAAACGCTCGATACCAGCGAGGCCGAGCCGAACACCCTTATTTCGCAGGCCAGGGGCTGGGGTTATGGCCGGCTCATACAGGGGCAATCAAACGTTTACACAATCAACATTACCTCGCGCTGCCGGCTTATAGCGACGCTGGCCTGGCATCGCAGAATCCAATGGACCGACAACTCCCCCAGCAACGGCGTTATCGACCCCGGTGAGCTGTCGGGATTTCTTGCAAATCTCGATATGAAGGTCTTTGCACCGAATGAACCCAACGCAATTTTCAGCAAGGCCCTTTTTGGTTATGACCCGAGCGACAATCTGGTGAAATGTGACCTGCTCATTTTGACGCCGGGTAATTATACAATCCGGCTTGAGAACAATTCGACCAACGGCGAATCGGCCAATTACGGCTTCGCTTTTGACAAACACCCCATTCTGCCGGGCGATATTTATCCAGATGGAACCGGGATTGATTACGTCGTCGATATCAACGACTTGTCGGCCCTTATGCAGGACTGGCTCTTACAGGATTCGGATTATGACCAGCTGCTGTCGCCAAACGGCATAATCGATTTTGCCGACTTCGCGGTTCTGGCCGAGGTCTGGCTGCAAATCGACCCCCTCTACCATCAATTCTGAAAATGAACCTGTGTAGGGTGTGCTGTGCACACCAATTCTGTAGTGAACGATGAGTAAAAATTAAGGTGGGCACAGCCCGCCCTGCAAATCAACTTAACAGTGAACCGAGCTGATAGACAATCAGTGTTATTATGTAAGCCAGCAAGGTCAGCGATACAAACTGAAAGACCGCCCATCGCCACGACGCGGTTTCGCTTCGCGTAACGGCTATCGTCGAAACGCACGGTGCGCTAATCAGACAAAAAAGCATTATGCAGAAGCCCACAAGCGGCGAGTAATCGGCCTGCAAATGCTCGCGCAGCGTATGAAACGCGGCCGCGTTATCGCCGTGCGATGATACGGCGTAAATGATACCTAATTGCGATACGAACAATTCCTTCGCGGCTGTCGCGCCGATTAAAGCCGTGCCGATTTTCCAGTCAAAACCGAGCGGCCTTATTACCGGCTCAATCGCCCTGCCGACCCGGCCAATTAAGGAACCCGATAACTGCGCCTGACGAGTTACATCGGGTGATACGCCGGCGGGAGTTTGCACGTTGATTTTGGGATAAGACATTGCCACCCACAGCAGAATCGAGAAACCCAGAATTACCGTGCCCGCCTTTTTAAGATACAGCCAGCCGCGGAGCCACGTATGATTGAGAATCGACTTGAACGTGGGGACACGGTAAGGCGGAAGCTCCATAACAAACGGCGTCGTCTCGCCGCTTAAAATAGTCAGCCGCAAAATTTTGGCGGCGATGACCGCCAGCGCGATACCGATGAGATAAATCAGCCATAAAACCGGTCCCCGCCAGTTTCGCGGGAAAAACGCCGGAATCAGCAAACCGTAAATCGTCAGCCGCGCCCCGCAGCTCATCAGCGGCAAGACCATAATCGTTGTCAAACGATTGCGTCTGTTTTCGAGAATGCGCGTCGCCATAATCGCCGGCACCGAGCAGCCGAAGCCGATGAGCATCGGTATGAAACTTTTGCCGTGAAGGCCGATTTTGTGCATTAGCCGGTCCATAATGAAAGCCGCACGGGCCATATAGCCGGAGTCCTCGAGGATCGCTATCGCCAGAAACAAAATCAGGATATTGGGCAAAAAGACAAGTATTCCGCCAACGCCGGGTATCACGCCCTCGATGAGCAGCGACCGCAGCCAGCTAACGGAACCATCAGGCCAGGCAAAAGCCAGCGCCCTTGCCAGCCAGCCGAAAAAATGCTCTAACCAGCCCATCGGATAAGCGGCGATTGAAAAAGTCAGAAAAAAAACAAGATACATAAGCAGCAGAAAAATGGGTAAGCCCAGCACGCGATGAGTCAAAACGGCGTCAGCAAGGTCGCTTGTCGTATGCCGAAGCTCAACCGTGTCCTTTACCGCTTCCTGGCAGGCGCCGGATATGAAGCCGTATCGTTTGTCGGCAATCACGGTCTCGGGGTCGTCACCGAATACCTTTTTCAGCCGGCCGATTTCATTGTTGAGCACGTCGTTTAGCGGCCCGCTTTGAACCTTCGAAAATATGCCGGCATCCTGCTCTAACAATTTTACCGCCAGCCATCGGGAGCCGTATCGCGAAGCAACATCGGGATGCTGCGAAAGTACGACCGGCTCGATTGCGGCTATTGATTTTTCGATTTCATCGCCGTAGGTTATGTGATGCGTTCTCGGTTTCCCGCCCGCCAATGCCTCCGCCGTTACAGCGTCCAGCAGCGCCTCACGTCCCTCGGCTTTACAGCCGATTGTCTGAACAATGGGCGTTTCCAGGAGCATCGACAGCTTATCAATATCGAAAACAATACCCGCCCTTTTGGCAACGTCGCTCATATTGAACGCGAGCACCATCGGAACGCCGATTTCAATAAGCTGGGTGGTCAGGTAGAGGTTACGCTCGATATTGGAGCAATCGACAACGTCAATTACGACGTCTGGCCTTTCGTTTATGATAAAGTTTCTCGCGACAAGCTCCTCCTCCGAAAAAGTCGTCAGGCCGTATGCCCCGGGCAGGTCAACGAAAGTAATCCGAAAGCCCCCGTATGTGCAGTGCGCCTGCGTTGTCTCGATTGTCGTGCCGGGGTAATTGGCGACGTGATGGCCGGCGCCTGTGAGCATATTGAAAATGCTGGTCTTGCCGCAATTAGGGTTGCCAGCAAGCGCCACGGTTATCTTCTTTAACTTGTCGTCGGTCATATCGCTGCTGTCTTTATAATAAGTTAGGTTCACCTAACTCATTCGCCAAAAAAATAATGCTTTATTCCGTTACCATAATTTTGTCGGCAACCCCCCTGCCCAGGGCCATCCTGCTGTTTTTAATGCTTACGACAAAAGGACCCGACCCGCCGTTTCGCAGCACAGTGATTTTGGCCCCAGGCAGCAATCCCATTGCCGTCAATCGGCTTCTGATACCCCGCCCGCCCCGGATTGCGACAACGGTTACCCTCGTGCCTTCTTCGATTTCCGATAGCGCCTTTGCTGTCATCGCGTCCATAACTTATCTTCTCACTTCCCTGCTCTTTGCGAATCTTTCAAGAATGCTCATAATGCCTTCGCCCTGCCGTCCGTGCTTTCTGGCGAAATCCGTAAAGTCCGCCATTCTCGCCACAATAGCGGGATTAAAAATATGCTCTGTTTTGCACGCCGCCGGATGCGCGACGGAATGGTCCAGCCCTAAAAAATCCATAAAGAAC
>JBELAA010000112.1:0-7589 GCA_049509315.1 Sedimentisphaerales bacterium
GTTGCGGCGGAAGCTGAGCCGTTAACGCCGTTAGGTTCGGTTGTCGCCATAATACATCTCCTGAAAAAAAAATTTCCGGCGATTTCGGTTCTTGACCCTGCGGGCGTAAAACGGTTTTTAATTCCCCAAATTCCAACAAGCTCGGTTACTCAACCTGGCGATATATGTTATCGGGCTAATTTAAGGGGGGCTTTAGAATAAACCAGCAGATGTGTCCTTTATGTTTATATCGCGGCCGGTTGACTTTCACGCAAGGAGGGATTATATTTCACGAAAACGGTTTTTCTAAAGTTCATAAGTGTTACAGAGGGAACAAATATGACGCTATTTTGGGCATTACTAATTGCAGGGGCGGTTGCGGTCGCGGTCGGCTGGATTGCATACGGAATATGGGAATGGCGAATGCGCAAGCTCGAAGCCAGCCAGCCCAAACAGAGGTCGGAGAAATACCAGCAGGCCACCAGCGCGGTATCGGATTATGCCAAAAAGCTGGCCGAATTCAAAAAGCCCACTTATAAACGCGACGACTCATCGGCGCCGCCAACAACGTAACTACGAGGAGTAGCTTATGGCCAGGTCATTTATTACCGATGATTTTCTGCTTCAAACCAAATACGCCCGGCGCCTTTATCACGAGTTTGCCGAGAAGATGCCCATTTATGACTACCACTGCCACTTGCCCGCAGCCCTGATTGCCGAGGACTACCAGTTCAAAAACCTCACCGAGGCGTGGCTGGCAGGCGACCATTACAAATGGCGGGCGTTAAGGGCCAACGGCATTGACGAAAAATATATTACCGGCAACGCCTCCGATTTCGAAAAATTCGAAAAATGGGCGCAAACCGTCCCCTATACGCTTCGCAACCCCCTTTATCACTGGACCGGCCTCGAATTGAAACGCTATTTCGGAATCAGCGAATTGTTAGACGCCGACACGGCGAAAGAAATTTACGATGCCTGCAGCGAGATGCTGCAAAGCGAGGATTTCAGCGTCCCCCGCCTGCTCGGCAAAGCCAACGTCGAGCTTGTCTGCACGACCGAAGGCCCCCTCGATACTCTCGAATACCACAAAAAAATTAAAGAGGGCGGCTTACCCATAAAAGTATATTCCGCGTTCAGACCCGATAAGGCGGTAGCTACTGAAAACATACCGGCTTTGAATGCTTTTTACGATAAGCTTGCCGAAATTACCGGGACTGATATCCGCAATTATGATTCCCTGCTCGACGCGCTTCGAAAAAGGCATCAGGATTTTCACGACGCCGGCACCCGCCTTTCGGATTACGGCTTCGATACCGCTTATGCTGAGGACTATACCGCTGACGAGATTAAGAGGATTTTCGCTCAAATCAGGTCGGGCAGACAGCCGGATTTGACCGAGCAGTTGAAATTCAAAAGCGCTACGCTGTTTGAAATGGTCGCTATGGATTCGAGTGCCGGGTGGGTTATGCAGTTACACTTAGGACCCCTGCGCGATACCAACACCAAAATGCTCAAACTCATCGGCCCCAATACCGGATTCGATTCAATTGGTGATTTCAGCCAGGCGCTGCCCTTGGCCAAATTCTTAGACCGGCTAAATAGCGCAGGCAAACTTCCCAAAACAGTCCTCTATAACATCAACCCGCGGGATAACGCATTGTTTGCGACAATGATTGGCAATTTTCAGGATGGCATTACCCCCGGCAAAATGCAGTTCGGCTCCGGCTGGTGGTTTTTAGACCAGAAAAACGGTATCACAGAACAGCTTGAATCGCTCTCGAATATGGGCCTTTTAAGCAGATTTATCGGTATGACCACCGACTCGCGGAGCTTCCTGTCGTTTACCCGCCACGAGTATTTCCGCAGGGTCTTATGCAACATATTAGGTAACGATGTCGAGCAGGGTCTTTTGCCCGACGATATGCAGCTCTTAGGCAAAATGGTCGAGGACATCTGCTTCAACAACGCCGAAAATTACTTCCCGATGCAGCTCGATTAAATTTCAGCGCAAAAAAAGGTCCCGCGAGATGAGCGGGACCGCTGGGTTTTCGTCTTAAACCCTCTCCTTTAGGCGGGTTTGACGTTGGTTGCCTCTGGGCCTTTCTTGCCCTGGCCGAGGTCATATTCTACCGCCTGACCCTCCTTTAATGTCCTGAATCCTTCGGTGGCGATTTTGGAGTGATGAACAAACACGTCCTCGCTGCCGTCATCAGGAATGATGAAACCGAACCCCTTCTTCTCGTTGAACCACTTTACTTTGCCTGCACTCACGTGAATCTCCTTGAAACACTAACTACTAATATCCTCGTTGTTAATCAACAAGCGCCCTTCCGAGGATTGTTAAAAAGGCGTTTTTTACGTCCCAACAGCATAGCCGAAAACAGCCCCGATTTCAACAAAATTCCGGATTAAATCTTACCGGCCGGGGTGTCAAATTGGCAGGTTCACAGGTCAAAAGGATGCCTGTAAGGCCGAAATCTGTGCGTTTTTACGCGGCAAACGCGTTGGGCAATCCGGCACGCGATTTGCTCGTAGTAATAATAGCGGAATGGGAAAAGAGCGAAGATATTATTACAGGCCGGTTAGAAATTGGCCTGTAAAATCGGATATGAAAGGAGATATGACTATGTCTATGTTACCTAACATTAAGGCCGGAAAAGAATGAATTGGCACGACTGCATCGGGAAATGGACGATTTATTCAGCACGTTTTTCGGCGGAATGCCCGCCTGGGCTGAAAGGCAGGTCTGGCCGGCGTTAGACGTTGTTGAAAACGATAACGACATAACCGTCCGGGCCGAGGTCCCGGGCTGCCACGCCGAAGATATCGACATTTCGGTGCAGGGAAACGTCCTGTCAATCAGCGGCCAGAAGAAGCAGGAAAAAGAGGAAAAGGAAAAGGGTTATTACTACGCCGAAAGGAGCTACGGCTCATTCAGGCGCGACCTTACGCTGCCTTCGGAAGTTGAGCCGAACAAAATCGATGCCGCTTATAAGGATGGCATCCTGACGATTCGAATGCCCAAATCCGAAAAAGCAAAGGCCGTAAAGGTCAGGGTAAAAAGTCAATAAACCCCGATGAGCCGGTTTAATCAGATGTTTTGACCATTCAACAAGGCCGTCCTTGGTATGAGAGGGCGGTCTTATTATTTTATAGCTGTCCGCCGTTTATTGGAATTTCAGTTGCGGCCTCAATCCAATCGGTGTAATCTGTTGTTCAAGTTTTTAACTTTAATAAGGGAGAACGATATGAATAGAAGGACGTTTCTAAAAGCCGTGCCCGCACTGGGTGTGCTGGGCGTAACAGAGTTGAGTTTTTCAAAAGATGCCAATGACGTAAACATCGTCGCTGAAGTCAATCAGCCGATACAGCCGGTCGGCGAGGCAATCAAGCTCAATCCCCCGGATTTGAACGGAGGTCTTTCCCTAATGCAGGCACTCAAGCAGAGGAAGACCAGCCGCAATATTTCGGACAAGAAATTGACGACTCAGCAGTTGTCGGACCTGCTATGGGCGGCAGACGGCGTCAACAGGCCCGACAATAAGCGCACCTCGCCTGCCGCGATGGGCGTTTACAACACTGATGTTTACGTCGTTCTTGCTGAAGGTATCTATTTGTATGAGCCGGTTAAAATAGAGTTGAAACCCGTCGTCAAGGGCGATTTCAGAAAAGCGACTGGTCAGCAGGATTTCGTAGGCAGCGCGGCCGTGAATCTCGTTTACGTTTATAATCCCAAAGACCAAAAAAATCAACGGGCACAGCAGATTTCGCAGGAAAAGCGAATGGTCTGGATTGACGTCGAGGTCGGCTGTATGGTGCAAAACGTTTATCTGTATTGTGCCTCGCAAGGTCTGGCGACGGTGGTTCGCGGTATGATTGACCAGAAAAAATTCGGCGAAATCGTCAAAGTCAAACCTGAGCAGGTCATAATTGCCCAGACCATCGGCTACCCGAAATAAGTATTACCGCCGGGTAACATATTTTGCCATTTTCGGCGTTCGGCCGAGGGTGTCGGTAAAATAACTTATCAGGATGCCTTCGATTTCCTCGACAGTCCGCTGGTCAGCCGATGAGACGGAATCGACGTTCGCAAGACAATTGACGGCTTTTTTTGCAATCGGAACCCCGTCGGGGAAGGCGCCCTGACAATCTTTACAGATTAAGCCCCGTGCGTTATTGCTGAAATACACCTGCTGCGATTGTGTATTAAAATGATTTTTGCAGTTCACGCAGAATTCAAAAACCGGGCACAAGCCGATTTCCCTGAGTAAAATCAGTTGAAATAATACCAGCGGCGCAAGTGCGTTTTTTTTGTCTGATTCAGAAGATTTACCCCGGCTTACCTGGTGCAGAAACGTAAGTAAAGCGTCGAACAGGCCCGGGTGCGGGTCGAAATCGGTGGTCAGGAGATTTACAAGCTCGACGGCGAAAAGACAGCAGTTGAGCGTAAACATATCGCCCGCGAAAGCCGAAGAACCCGGCATCTCAGCCAATTGCTCGAATTCCGCGAGCGTTCCCATTTGAGCGCGCCCGGAATCGGAATATACCATTTTGCCGCAGGAAAAGATTTCGATGGGGCCGCCAAAAGGCGAACGCGTGCGTTTCGCGCCCTTGGCCATAAGGGTAACCTTGCCGGCTTGTCTCGCGAAAAAAGTTACCACCTGCGAGGTTTCGGAGTAATCAATCGCACGAACGCAGATTGCACAATCGTTAATCAGCATTTTTTAGCCGCAGAGAGTTTTTTGTTTATTATAGCCACAGAGGTCACAGAGGCCACAGAGATTTTTTAGACACGGATTTACACAGGATTAACACGGTTTTTTAACCAAAATCAGAAGTACCCTGTTGGGTAAAACGCAGAAGTGTGGTATAATACATGAAGTAACTATTATTATAGAGGAGATGAATATGAAGAACAATTTGATGGATAAGGAAATCAACTATGAATCGCTATCTGAATATTTGAAAAAAAGATACCCTGACTGGGAAATCTCGCCCGACAAACAATTCGGCACACTTAAAATATTCCTCGATGAATTGAATTCTCATAGTTTTAGAACAATCGGCGAAGTCCATAACGATCTTGAACGCACTGAAAAGGCATTTAAGCTAATCGAGACGAAATTTCCTCCTGATGGAAAAGAAGGTTACAGATATTCACCCATAGGTATTGCGCGAATATCGATGTGCCTTTTAGACAGAAATTTTACACTGCGCGATATTAAAGTTAACAATATCCCGCCAGAAGAACTTGAAGAATGCCGCAAACTTATATTGCCTGAATGGGCGATGTGATTATGTAGGGAGAGATGAATATGAAGAAGATTGTTATAAGTATAATTTTATTATTTTGTGTGGGTTGTGGCAGGCCATTTCAGGTAAATATTAACTCTATTTCATCTGGGAAAATATTAAGCGGTTCTAAATGCGTAATACTGCCATTAGACCCAAACATTGTGACTGATCAACTCCAATACCAGGAATACAGCTCTTATATAAAACGTGCTCTTGAGAAAAAAGGGTATGAAGTAACAGATAATGGAAGGGAATCAAAAATAGTAGTATTCTTAAATTATGGCATAAGCGATCCGCATGAAAGTATTTATAGTTACAACACGCCTGTTTGGGGGCAAACTGGCATTTCTTCGTCATACACGACAGGCACAATCAACAGTTATGGAAGCGGAATGGCCTCTTATTCTGGTAAGACAACATATACGCCGCAATATGGTATCACGGGTTATCAAACTAATGTGGGGACAATGATTACTTTTACAAGATTCCTTGTTCTTGATGCGTATGACTTGGACGAGTACAGAAAAACAAATAATGCAGTTCAACTTTGGAGGACAACGGCTATAAGCACTGGCTCTTCGGGAGACTTAAGATTCGTATTTCCCATTATAGTTGCTGCATCTGCAGAATATATGGGGACAGACACAGGGAAACAGATTGAGATATCGATATATGAAAACGACAAGAGAATAAAAGAAATTAAGGGATTATTGGGGAAGTAATGGGGAAAGGCCCTGTTTTTAGTTATTCATTCTGTAAGCTTGGGTCAATACCTGAACCCATCCTATCCAAGAAAAAACGATTAAAAGCATTATTAAGTTGTCTTACCCATCCGACTGTTTCATCAGAGTTTTCCCAAAATCTAACGAATCGTTGGTCAAAATACTTCTCTTGAAAATGAAATGTTCCGTGCCGAAACTGCTTCAACAGATAAACGTTGGGGGACTCAAGTAACTTATCAATAGTTGGATTTTTAAGGTTTGTTCTTTTCCATCCTTCTACGACAACATAAAGGGATCCATACCAGTGTGCCATAAAAAGACCGTAATCATCAGCCCACATCCGTTCTATCGAGTGTTTAGTATTTTTAGACGACAATACAGCTTTATCAAAATGTCCTCGAAGCCTATCGGCCCAGATAAAATATCTGTATAGGCTTATGAGTTGTATATCTTTGGTTTCCATAAAACACACTTAATATTCAGAATTTACAACCTTTCAAAATAAAAATCTATTCTATCCATCAGCAATATTTTCTTTGATGATGTAGATAAAGGCAAGGGAAAAACTTATAGTGTCAATCAGTGTTAATCCGTGTAAATCAGTGTCTAAAAAAACCGTGTCAATCCGTGTCCTTTTCATTATACGTAACACTTTTTTCAAATACTCGCCCGAAGCCGTGCTGCTGTAAAATTTCATCTTCGAGGCAATGCATTACTTTCGCTTTTTTTGCTATGAGGTCGTCGAAGCCGAGGTTATGCAGCAGGCCGTGAGTGATATAAAGCGCTAATTCCGCCTGCGGGGAATGTCCGCGTTTTTTTGCCTCCGCTCCGGCTTTTTGGGCGTTGACTATGATATCGAACGATTTTTTCACCGCGGAGGTCGCAGATGGTCGCGGCGACCACGCAGAGATTTTTTTAAATTTTCTTTCTATGGAAAAATGAGGAAATCTTGGTTCTTCGGATAAATTGAAAGAAAGACAGTCGGTTACGGCGTTGCGGTGGTGGAATTTTTTATTCAGGGAGCGAATCTGCCTGTTATCTGTTATTACGATATTGATGATTGCGTTATTAACGCCGAAACGTTTACAGATTGATTTCACTAACTTTTTGAATTTTTGCACGGGATAAGTGAATTTTTGCCTCGTGTAGAAATGAACGGTAATCATAGGGCGATATTTTTCCGTTAAACTTGCTGGGCCGGGATTTCAGGCGGTTTGGGATACGCGATTCGGCCGTGGTAGTGCGCCAGGAGCGTCTTTGTCATACTGGCTTCAATCTGGCTAAGCTCCCGCAGCGACAAATCGCACTCATCGAACTGGCCGTCCTGCAGCCGTCTCATTGCGTCGGGTTCGGCTCAGCCAGGGAACGCACCGCGCTTTCAACCGCGTCGGCGAGCATCACAATCGCCGCCTCTTTTGTCCGGGGCTTGGGGCCGGGATAACGAAACTCGCCCTCGACCGGAGGCGAGGTGTCGATATCGCCATTTTGCTCGTGCTGCTTCACCGCCTCGTTATAAAAATACTCGACCAGCGTCGTGCCGTGATGCGTCTCGATAAATTGCCTCAGGACCATCGGCAGGCCGTATTCCTC
>JBELAA010000113.1:0-7316 GCA_049509315.1 Sedimentisphaerales bacterium
ACTAAACTGGCCGGCGTTACAGACCCCCAGCAAAAACGTAAAATCATCGGCGCCGAGTTCATCGCCGCATTCAAATCAGAGGCGTCAAAAATCAAAAACGCAAAATTCTTAGCCCAGGGCACCCTATACCCCGACGTAATCGAGTCGGGGGCGAAGGATGGTAACCCCGCTGCGAATATAAAACTGCACCACAACGTCGGCGGGCTGCCGAAAGAACTGGGTTTCGAACTGGTTGAGCCGCTGCGAGACCTGTTTAAAGATGAAGTGAGGGTCGTCGGCGAGTATCTCGGTTTACCTGAAAACGTGGTTTGGCGGCATCCGTTCCCGGGGCCGGGGCTGGCCGTCAGGGTCATCGGCGATATTACGCCACAGCGGCTGGAAGTCCTGCGGGCAGCAGACGAAATCCTCATCGACGAAATCAAATCAGCGGGATTATACAGGAAAATCTCACAGGCGCTTGCGGTGCTATTGCCGATTCAGACCGTCGGCGTTATGGGCGACGGGCGGACGTTCGAAAATGTCATTGCGATACGGGCGGTTGAAACCCCCGATTTTATGACGGCCGACTTTTCGCACATACCTTACGAAGTGCTCGCGACGGTATCGAGCAGAATCATTAATGAAGTCCGCGGTGTGAATCGCGTCGTTTACGACATATCGAGCAAGCCGCCGGCGACTATCGAATGGGAATGACAAGATACCGCATAAATTGGCTCATATTACTTATCGCGACTTTCGCGGCACAGCCGGCCAACGCGGAATCGAGCGATATCAACGCGTTTGCCTCAACGTTGCTTGCCGATGCCAATGCGACGTTTACCAAACCCGCTAATCTGGCGGCGTTACTGCTGGCGGGCGGGGCGAGCGCCATCCTGCATAATACCGACGCCGACAAAAATATTAACGATAATCTGCACCATCGCGCCTTCGACGGCACTACCGACAAAATTTTCGATTACGGCGGCAACCCCCTGACCCACCTCGGCGCGACCGGCTTATGGTATCTCGTCAGTGAAAACGACAGCACAGGGCGGGAAAGGGCAACGACGATGTTTAGCGCATTAGCCATAACCGACGCCGCCGCTTTCGGCCTAAAACTGGTTGTCGATAACGACCGACCCAACGGCGACAATTTCTCGTTCCCAAGCGCACATACCGCAAGCTCGTTTTGCGTCGCCTCGGTCCTCGATGAGTATTACGGCCCACAAGTCGGCATCCCCGCTTACCTCGGCGCCGCGATGGTCGGCTGGCGTATGATGGACTCAGGCGACCACTGGGCATCGGACGTCCTGTTCGGCGCGACCCTCGGCTACGTCGTCGGCCATTCCGTCGCCGCCAATCATAAACCGCTCCAATTCGCCGGCTTCCGGGTTGAGCCGATGATTACCACAGGTCTCAATCCCATTACCGGCATAGCCCTCGTGAAACGGTTTTAAGTAAAAAAGGCATCGGGAACTTTTTTCGGATTCTGGGAGTGATAATTTAGCGTCTTAGTGCGGCGAGGCATTCGGCGCAGAAAAGGTGACCCGAGTCGATTCTGATAAGTTCGCCCACGAGGTGATTGTTTCGGCCGCAGCAATCGCAGGTGAGTTTTACCGCGGAGATCGCAGAGTTTACTTCTTGTTTTTTATCGGCGGTTTCTATGTTTTCTTCTGTTAAACGGGCTATGGGTGTAAACTGTTCTTCCGGTTCAGCAGATTTGTTCAAGGTTTCCGCCAGCTCCTTTTGAATTTCAAATTCTTCCTTGAGTTCGGCAACTTTGCCGGCTTCTATTTGCGCCAGCTCCTGTGCCTTTAATTTTGCCTGTGTTTCATCAGCGAGCTTTTGCTCGATTTCATTTCTGGCAGCCGATTCCTGACGGAGCATTTGTTCGAGGCGTGAAATTTCGGCCATAAGGGAATTAACCCGGTTTTGCGTTTGCTGCTTGGCATCGGCCTCAGCGGTCAGTTTTTGCTGCGTATCGGCTTTGGCGGCGTTAAGCTGCGATTGCTGCTTTTCCAGCTCGGCAATTCTGTCGGCGTAAATGCGCAGGTTTTCCTGGGCCGATATACGCGATTCGATTTCGGCAGACAATTTGCGTTCGGCGAGGTCTTTTATCTGCTGGATTGATTTCAGCTTTTCCTCGATTTGAAGCATTTTTTGCGAGCTGTCTTTCAATTGCTGCTCGGCGGCGGCAATGATTCGCTCGTAGGCCTCGGTTTTCTGGCGCAGGATATCATTTGCCTTTTGCTCGGCGGCGTTTCTGGATTTGATTTCCGCTCCGATTTGCTGTTGCAACTGCTCTGTCTGCTGCGATTCGATTTGCAATTTGTCCTGCAATTGCGCAATTTGCTGCTGGTAGCTGTCGGCCTGCTTTGCCAGTTGTATTTGTATTTGCTCCTTGAGTTCGGCAATTTCCTGCTGCTGAGTTTTTATCACGGCTTCGGTCTGCTGTCTTGCCGACACTTCGAACTGTAGGTTGTCTTGTGCCTGGGCGATTCGCTGACGGTCGGCCTCAATTTGCTGTTCGAGGCGCCGGCGGGTTTCGGTCTCGTTATTCAGCCGGTCCAATGTCTGCTGGGTAATACCATCCTTTTCGGCGAGCTTGTTTTTTGCTTCTGTAAGCGCTTCGGCGTAATATCTTGCCTTTTCCTGTGCTGATGCGATTGCTTCACCGTATGCCTTTGCTTTTTCCTCGATCTGGACACGTGCCTGCTGCTCGGCTTTGGCTTTTGTCTCGGCTTCGACACGTATCTTTTCTTCCATTAGGCGCCTGGCTGTTTCTTCAGCTTCGAGCCGGCCCTGCGCCTTTGCGAGGTCAGCGGCCAATCCGTCGGCTTTTTCCTCGATGTCGGTTCTCTGTGCGGCTTCCATTGTAAGGCGCTGCTCAAGCTCGGCTCCCGCCTGTATCTGCCGCTCAAGGTTTTGACGCGTTTCGGCCAGCGCATCTTTGATTTCGTTAAGGTCGTGTTCGCTCCGGCTTTTTGCCTGTGAGTGAGCGTCGATTTGCTCTTTTAGTTTTTCGATTGTATCGACAAGTGTTTTTGCCTGCTGCACAGCGGCGGCTTTTGCCTCGATTTCGCGGGTTAACTGCTCTCCAACGCCCGCTAACCTGTCTGCGAAAATTGTTATCTGCCGACTCAGCTCGGCCTTCGACTCTTCCGCGGCAGCAATCGCCGATTCAATCGCCCGCTGGGCTTTTTGCTCGGCTTCGGCTCTTATCCTCGCCTCGGCCGAAGCCGTGGCTTCAGCCGCTGCCTTTTGCCGGGCAAGCTGCTGCATCTGTTCCTGCGTTTCGGTCCTGAGGCGGGTTTCATTTTCAAGGTTAACCTCGAGCTGGGCGGTCATCGCCTCCTGTGTATCGAGCTTGTTCTCAATCGAGGCGAGCTTTTCCACGTAGTGCTGCAATTGCTGCTCGACCTGCTTGCGTGTTGATTTATCGGCTGACAACTCGTCGCTGGTTTTTGCCAGCCGCGTTTCGAGCGACTCGATTTGCTGCTGTGCCCTGCCTGCCGACTCGCTGTAAAGGCGGGTCTTTTCCTCAAGCTCCGCTTTTACCTGCTGCTCGTATTGCACCCTTGCCTGATGCTCTGCGTCGGCTTGCTGACGGGCTTCATCTTTGGCTTTGGTGTTTGCCTCGGCCAGCGCCAGCGCCTTTATTTTTTCTTCGGCTTCCTGTCTTGCCTTTTCATTGGCCCATTGCAATTGCTCGACTGCCTCAGCTAACTGTTTTTCTATTTTGGCGTTGGTTTCATTTGCGATGTTCAGGTTCTGCTCGAGCTGTTTTAGTTGTTCTGCGTGAGCCGATAGCTGCTCCTGTAATTGCGATGCGGTTTCACTCTCTGCGGCTAATTGTTTTTCCGCTTCGATTCTTGCTTTCTCCTCCCGGTTCAGCCGGCTCTGCGCGTCGGCCAGCTTTTGTTTGTAAGTGTCGGCAATCTTCCCGGCCTGCTCACGGCTGCTTATCTCATCATTTAACCGGTTTTGAGCCGACTGAAACGACTCAGCGAGCGTTCTTGATTTCTCTTCGGCTTTGGCTATCGCCTCACCATATATAATCGCCTTTGCTTCAATCTCATTTCTTATTTGCTGCTCGGTCTGCCGCCATTGCTGGGCCTGGGTCCTGACAAGCTCCTGCGCCTGCTGTGCCGCAAGCAACTGTCCCTGCGCCAGCGCTTCTGCCTCTATGCGCTGCTGCGATTCAAGAGTTGCTTTTTCTTCCGCTCTTACTCTCGCCTCTGTTTGGTTGCTCAATTCTTTTTCGATTTGATTTTTGTCTGCGATTTGAGCCGACAGTTCGGCCTGCAGGTGGTCAATCTGTGATGATAATTGTTTGATTTCCTCGTTTGCCTGCTCGCACGCATCCTGCTCGGTTGATAATTGTTCTGAAAGCGACGCATTTGTCTGTGATTCGGCTTCGATTTGCTCCCCAAGCTGCTCGACCTGTGCCTGATACGATTTTACCTTTTCCCGTGCGGCGGCAATTTCATCCGCGTATGCCCTGGTTTTTTCCTCTAATTGAGCGCTTGCCTGGCGCTGAAATTCAGCATATTCCCTCGCCTGTTCTTTTGCTGTTTGTTCGGCTCTGGCTCGCGCGTTTTCAGCAGCAGTCGCCTTCGCCTGTGCTTCGGCGCGTTTTTCTGCTTCGAGCTGCGCCTTTTCCTCAGCCAGCAATCTTGCCTGTTCCTGTTGTTTTGCCTGTTCCTGTGCTTCTGTTTTTGCCTGTTCGGCTGCGACGAGCTGCTGTTCCAACCTGGCTCTTGCCTCGCCTTCGATTTTTGCAAGGTGCTGCGCTTCGGTCCTGGCCTTTGCCTCGGCTTGTGCTATGGTCAGCGCCTCCTGCATATCCTGAGCAGTCCTTGAGGCGATTTCCTCAGCTTTCGACTTGGCCAGGTTTGCAGCGTTCAATTTCTCCTCAAGTCCTGCTATTACCTTTGCCTGTGATTCGATTTGCCCGGCAATTTTTTCGAGCTTCTCGGTCTTTTCCTGTAATTGCTGTTCAACAAGCTGTTCTGCCTCTGTCTGGGCGGTCAGTTTTTCCGTTGCCTGCTCGAGCGCGTCTGTGAGTGATTTGATTTTTACCTGTGCCGTCGCAATCACCTGGCCGTAAGTTTTTGCTTTTTCTTCAAGCTCTGCTCTGGCGTTTCTTTCGGTTGTTATTGCGGCCTGCTGTGCTTCTTGTGCTTTCTTTTCTGCCTCAAGCCGGGCATTTTGCTCCGCCTGGGCGGTCGCTATTGTTTTGATAACCTCTTCGCTCAGCCGATTTGCCTTGTCATCGGCGGCTGACCGGCTTTGAGCTTCAAGCTGCAATTTCTCCCGGGTGCCGGCAATATCCTGTTGTGCCTGTGTTAATTTTTGCTCAAGCGCGGCTGTTTTAACCGTAAGTTTATTCGCCTGCTCCTCGGCGATTTGCCTGGCTTCGGTTTGCGCCTTGAGGTGGTTTTGCAAATTTGCCTGGTCTTTACGCAGTGAATCAATTTGAGAGCGTAACTGCTCGACTATCGCGTTTAGGTTTTCGGTCTTTGCCTGTGCTTCGAGCCGGGTCTTGGTTTGCGATTGCGATTCTTCCTGTGCTTTTTGTTTTGCCTCTACGGCATTTTTTAACTGTTCGTCGAGCTTGGCGATACGTTGGCCGTATATGACCGCTTTTTCCTCTAACTCAGCCCGCATCTTTGCTTCGGCCTGCTCACGCAATTGCTTTTCAATCTGCGTCTGCTGTTGCGCTTCCTGTCTCGCTTTTGTTTCGCCCTGCGCCATCGCTTCGAGTTTTGCTTTTTGCTGCAGCTCGTTTTGAACCTGCTGACCTGCGGCAATTAAGGCACTTGCCTGAACCTCCAGCTTTTCCTTCAGCTCTGTTATTGTCCGCGACTGGGTTTCGACGGCGCTCTTTAATTCTGAAATTGCGGTCGTTTGCTCTGTAAGTTTTTGTCCGGCTTTTGCAGCTATCGTTTGTTGTTCTTGCGCCTGCTTACGGGCTGCGGTAAGCGTTTCCTCCAACAACTTCATTTTTTCTTCAATTGAGGCGGTATGCCTGCCGTATTCCTTGGCCTTTTCCTCCAGCTCAGCCCGCATCTGCTGCTCGGCTTTGTTCCTTGCCTGTGTTTCCGCTTGTGCCTGCTTTATCGCATCGTCGGCACGTGTCTGCGATTTGATTCGCTCCTCGTTTTGCCCCCTTGCCTGCTCCTGTGCCTCGGTTTTCGCTTTAATCTCGATATTCAGCTTTTTTTCTGTTTCGCTCCTCGTCTGTTCTGTCTCTTTTAGCTGGATTTCGGTTTGAGCGAGGCGATGGCCATATTGTTGCAGCTTTTCGTGGGTCTCACTTAGGGCCTGCGTCTGGGCATTAAGCTTTGTCTGGACATCCTCGAGCAGCCGGCCAAAGGTCTCGGCCTTTTCCTGCAACATCGATTCCGCCTGCGCCTTTGCTTGCGACTCAGCGCGGGATTGCTCCTCGGCGGCGATTCGCGCTTTTGTCTGCGATTCGAGTTTCTCCCGCAGCTCATTTATAAGCCGGACGTGCTCTTCCAATTGCTCCTGTGTCCGCCGGCGGCCGGCTAATTCTTCCTGTAATTGCTTTTCAACCTGGGCTTTTGCCTGCGATTCTGAAATCGCCTGCTGCTCAACTGCCGCCCTTGTCTGCGTCTGCAATTCGAGTTTTTCCCGCAGTTCGCTAATCAGCCGGTGATGCTCATCGAGCTGCTTTTGCAATTGTGCCTTGTTTGCGATTTCGGCTTGTAATCTCCCCTCGATTTGCCTTTGTGACTCCTGAAAATCGCGGGTCTTTTCTTCGAGTTTTACCCGCGACTGCTGCTCAATTTTTATTCTAAGCTCGGTCTCAGTCCTGGCCTTCTCTTCGGCGACAGCCCTTGCCCTTGCCTCGGCCTGTGCGGTCCTTTGTGCTTCCGCCCTTGCCGTTGCTTCCTGTCGGGCAAGCTCCTCAGCCCTGGTTATCGCCTCCTGGTATGCGCGTTTTTCATCATTTGCATCGAGCTTGGCCTGAATTCTCGCCTGTTTTTCCGCGTATGCCTGCTCTTTTGCCAGCCGTTTGGCATCGATTCTCGCCTGCTTTTCGGCAAGCGCTTTTGTCAGTGCTTCGGCTTTGGCTTTTTCTTTTACTTTTTTGGCGTTGAAACAGGGCGCCAGCGGATGATGCGGCCAGTGTTTCTCTCCGCATATCGCGCAAGTCGGAACAAAACGCTCGCTGCCTTCGTTTTGTTGACTGTTTGCCTGGTTGTCCGTCACCCTGTTACCATCCATATCCAACCCGTAAAAACAATACGGTTCTATTTCGCTTTGAGCAGGAAGCAAATATCAAACTTCCACTCCTCTCCGGCTACGGC
>JBELAA010000114.1:0-7280 GCA_049509315.1 Sedimentisphaerales bacterium
GCGGTTGTCTGCTCGATATGAAGCTGGACTTTGTCGGCCTCGGCCCTGGCTAAGTAAAGCAGGTCGTTAATCATATTGAGCAGGCGCTGGCCTCCCGCGATGATATTTTCGGCGTAACGCCTGCCCTTGTCTTCCTTGAGCAATTCGGGCTTGTCGCGCAGCACCTGCGCGAAACCCATAATCGAATTGAGAGGAGTCCTGAACTCGTGCGAGATATTGGCCAGGAACCCGCCCTTGACCTTGTTGGCTTTGAACAGCTCTATATTGCGTTCCGAAAGCTCGATGATTTTGTCGTCTAACTGCCTGTTTGCCTGGCGCAGTTTTTCCTGTGCCGCCTGCAGACCGTCGAGCATATGATTGAACGCCTCGGCCAGTTTTTCGTATTCGTCGCGGGTATTTATCGAGCTGCGAATGTCGAGGTTGCCCTCCGCGACATTGTTGGCAAGGGCGCGTAGCTGGCGGACGGGGCTTAAAATCACCCGCTGGGTAATGATATAAAAGGCGACAAAGGCGCCGGTAACGCCTATAAGCATCGCAAAGACAATCCATACACCATTAAGCAGGTCTGCTCTTTTAATTTCCTCGGCCGGCTTTTCAATGATAAGTGCGCCTATCGGCTCATTTCGGCTGAAGGCCTGGGCGGAACCCTGCGAGTTATGGCAGCCGACGCAGCTTTCGGTCGCGCGAAACACCCGAACGTAGCTGGTGTAAAGTTTTTTATTCCTGTATTCGAAGCGAATCTGGTCGAGCGAATCCTCGTCTTTGCGAAGCTCTTCCATAGTTTGCCTTTGCTGCGAGGAAATGCCCCTTATCGGCTTTTCATCTTTTGTAAACCGAACCCAGCGCATATCTGTTTTGTTCGGGTCAATGATGTTGCCGCGGTCATCGAGAGGGGCAAGGGTCGTTTCGCCCGCGGGACGCATTTGAAAATGCCTTCTCACCAGTGTTTCGGCCCTGGCCCTGCCGGCTTCGAGCAGAATCTGCCTTGTAAGCTGACGCATCCACATATAAGGGATGAGAAGGGCTATCGCCAGGGTAACCACTACGGCCGCCCCGAACGCGAGCCGGCATTTTTCCGCCAGCGACAGCGGCGAAAGGTGCAAAAATACAAGAATCCTGTGATAAATTTTGCCTATTCTTTTCAGCATAAAGTCATAACTGCCAAACTTCGCTCATTTTGTTAATTCAAAAGCCGTGTCGCAAAATATAATAATATACATCAGCGACTAAGTAATAAAATACCGCCGGGGCTAGGCAGAACAACCAGCATAACCTCATTCGTCTTACATTCGTAAAAAGAAGCCATATAAATAAAACTACCCAAACAGCCGGCAGAACACTATTTAGACCCACATCCGTGACGGGGGTATTGCCGCCGATAAATCGAAGCAGTTGAAGCCAGTTGGCGAAAACAGGAATAACCATCATCACGCCGGCTGCTATTGCCGCTGCTGTGGTCACGGTAATTTTTTGCGCCGCTTTTTGAAGAAGGACTGGCAGGAAGCAATACCAGACCGAGCCGATTATAGTGTGGAATAACAGAAAGATTGTGAAAATCGGCCCGCGAGAGGAAACAAGATAGGGGTCATAGGGAGTAACCATAGGCGAGAAGACAGGCAGTATCACCTTTGAAAGCAGCAGCGATACCGGAAAATCGAGATACTCGCACAATGTCCAGAACATAATCCAGCGTCTCTCGTGGTAATAAATTACGCCGACGACATTGGCCAGGACAAAAAGCAAATGCGCAGAACCGAGAACCAGACCAATCTGAAGCGCCATTGAGCGTCTCTGGAGCCAGTCGCCGGTCACTGCGACTGATTTCTCATCGCTTTGACTGTTCCGGTTAAGCACTGTTCGCTCTTAAATCAAATATTATGGTTTTTGCTCGTCGGCCTGTCCCTGTCCCTGTCCCTTAGGGGCCTGCCCTTCAACATCGTGAGAATGGCGCTGCACCCGCAAATTAAGCTCCTCGAGTTGTTTGGGGTCAACCTCGCTGGGGGCATCGCTCATCAGGCACTGGCCACGCTGCGTTTTCGGAAAGGCGATTATGTCGCGTATATTTTCGGTGCCGGTCAAAAGCATAATCATCCGGTCGAGCCCCAAAGCGATGCCGCCGTGGGGAGGCGCGCCGTGCTCGAGCGCCTTGAGGAAGAAGCCGAACCGCAACTGTGCCTGCTCCCTTGTGATTTTCAGCAGGTCAAAAACCTTTGCCTGCATTTCAGGCCTGTGAATACGGACGCTTCCCCCGCCGATTTCGGAGCCGTTGACGACGATGTCGTATGCCTGGGCGGTGATATGGCCAGGGTCGGTTTCGAGCTTCGGTATGTCGGCCGGTATCGGCGCAGTAAAGGGATGATGCATCGAATCGAAGCGTTTTTCCTCGTCGTTCCATTCGAACAGCGGGAAATCGACAATCCAGACAAATTCGAACCTGCCCTCTTCGTAAAGCTTGAGGTCCTTGGCGATTCTGCAACGCAGCGGCGCAAGCGCCTTATTTGCCCCTTTTTCGTCACTGGCCACTAACAGAACCAAGTCGCCGTCTTTTGCGCCGAACCGATTGGCCATTTGTTCAAGCTGGTCGGGCGTGAAAAATTTCGAAAGATTGCTAATTAGCGTTACTTTGCCATTCTCATTTTTGGCCTTGAACCACGCCAGCCCTTTGGCTCCGTAGTCAGCGGCAAAACTGGTGAGCGTCTTTTCGATATCGTTGCGGGAGTATTTGTTGCCGCCGTCGGGTGCGCAAAGTCCCTTTACGATTCCGCCCGATTGTATCACCCCTGTAAAAACCTTAAACGTCGAGCCGGCGACAATATCGGACACGTTTTTCAGTTTCATATCGAATCGCAAATCGGGCCTGTCGATACCGTAATCGTCCGCCGCCTCCTTATAAGTCATCCTGCGAATGGGCGTCTTGATATTAAGGCCGAGTATTTCATTGAAAATTTTGGCGACCAGAACCTCGTGAACAGCGATAACATCGTCCTGGTCGATGAAACTCATCTCGACATCGATTTGGGTAAATTCCGCCTGCCTGTCGGCCCGGGGGTCCTCGTCGCGGAAGCAGCGGACAATCTGGAAGTATTTGTCAACGCCGCTCATCATCAGGATTTGTTTGAAAAGCTGGGGCGATTGCGGCAGCGCGTAAAACGTGCCCGGAACTAATCGGCTTGGAACAAGAAAATCACGCGCCCCTTCCGGCGTGCTTTTTGCAAGCATCGGCGTCTCGATTTCCCAAAAGCCGAGTGAATCGAGGTATTGCCTGGCGATTGTTGTAACACGATGGCGAACCTTGAGCTTTTCCTGCATCGCGGGTCTGCGTAAGTCGATATAGCGGTATTGCAGGCGGACTTCCTCGCCGGTTTTTTCCGCGGTATCAATCTCAAAAGGCGGCGTTTTGGCAGTATTAAGAATTTCAAGCTTCTCAACCATTACCTCAATCTGGCCCGTCACTAATTTCGGGTTTTCCAGCCCCTCGCCTCTCGGTCCAACAACACCTTCGGCAGCTACAACCCATTCGCTGCGAACTACCTCTGCCTGCTTGTGCGCATCGGGAAACTTCTCAGGATTGAATACTAATTGAGTAATGCCTTCCCTGTCGCGTAAATCAAAGAATATCAGCCCACCGTGGTCGCGGGACGACCGGACCCAGCCCGCAAGTATTACGCGTTTGCCCACGTCTTCCAGCCGAAGCTGGCCGCAGTTCACTGTCCTTTTGAGCATAGAAAATCCACCTAAAAAACGTTAGTCGCTGCAAATTCGAAAATTACAAGAGGTTAAGAATAGCTAAAATGCCTCCCCGCGTCAATATCGGTATTCCTGCGGTTTCGAGTCAGTGCTATTTAAGAGAGTCAGGGAGTCGATTTACAAAGTCGCAGATTTTATCTCTAACGCGACGGTAAATATCGAGGATTGCCTTGTCATTACGGGCTTGTTTTGCAAGACGGGGAGGGTCATCGAAGCTGACGTGAATCGTTTTGACTTTTCCGGGAAAAAGGGGGCATTTCTCGTATGCATCGTCACAGACAGTAATGACGTAATCAAAATTAACATCCTTAAGTTCGCCGAAATATTTTGACCTGTGGCCCGAAATATCGACGCCAACTTCTGCCATTACTTTAACGGCAATCGGGTCCAGCGTATGCGGCTCGATACCCGCTGAATAGGGTTCTATGAAGTCGCTTTTTAAATGCCTTGCCCAGCCCTCAGCCATTTGGCTTCGGCAGGAATTACCAGTGCACAAAAACAAAATCTTCAATTTTCGTTCAGCCATATCATTATAATACGCAAAATCCGGGCGATTAGATGGCTACCGCTTCTATGGAGCAATATAAATCAGCCAGACCCCACCTAATAAAATAAGTACGCCGCAGACCCGTTTAATGTAAAACGTTCCCCGCGATTTCTCGTTCCAGTTCATAAACCGCTGGACAATCTCAGTGCTGGTGCCCGCGACAACAATAACAGAACAGTGCCCGATTCCGTAAAATAGCAGCAAAGTCAGGCCGTAAATAAGATTGCTCGCCGCCAGCTTAAATGTAACAGCTAACATCGGCGCCATAAACGCAAACGTGCACGGCCCAAGAGCAATACCAAAAACCAGGCCCAAAATAAATGCTGCCAGCACCCCTTTGCGTTTCATACCAATCTGGCCGGGACCTGAAAAGGGTATAGGAAATACATCGAGCAGGTGTAAACCAACAAGGAAAAATATCAGGGCAACAAAATAGTTACTGTATTTGCCCACGTCGCCCAGCAACCTGCCCGCCGCTGCGGTTATTGCCCCAATACCCGCTAAGGTAATCAGGATACCAACCGCGAAAAGTGTAGAAATAACAAACGCCCTTTTCGTTGAAATCCTGCCCTGCTCATCAATGAAACCCACTATCAACGGGATGCTCGCCAAATGACAGGGACTTAGCAAAATACTCAATACCCCCCACAAAAACGATGCGGCCACGGCTATCAGCCCTGCTCCCTCAACGGCTCGACTCAATTCTGTGAAAAGTTCCTGCATAGGTTTTTATAGATTTACGCCGAATTCCTTCCATTTGGCCAAAATATCCTCTTTCGAAAAGAACCCCTCGTGGCGAAACAATTCTTTTCCCGAAGCATCGTAAAAAATCTGGGTCGGTATTATGCTTATTCCCGATTTTCTCGCTTCATCCGGGTTTTTCCAGACATCGATAAAATCAACCTGAAGTTTGCCTTTATAAGCGACCTTAAGCTCTTCGAGTATAGGCGCCATCATTTTGCAGGGAATACACTTATCAGCGCCCAAATCGACCAGCCGGGGCACACCGGCTGTTTGAACCGGCTGCATATCTTGCGAACTTTCTGTAATAGTCGCTGAGCTTTGATTTGCCGACGCAACGGGCTGAGGAGCCGAAGCATTATTGAATTGCTTCAGGGCTAAAACCGTGCTCACAACTACAAAAAGTGATACAACAATTACAATTTTTATTACCTTATTCATAAATGCAACTCCTTTAGACTTTATCAGCTTTTCAATTAAGAAAGCATCACTTTGATTTGTTCAGGCGACAGGACTTTGCCGACTGCTTTTACCTGGCCATCGACGACCAAAGCTGGCGTCATCATTATACCGAATTTCATAATTTCTTTTATGTCCGTAACTTTCTCCAGTGTGTATTCCAAGCCAGCTTCTTTTGCCGCGGCCTCGGCGTTTTGCGCAAGCGCCTTACATTTGGGGCAGCCCGTCCCGAGAATTTGGATTTTTTTCATAATGCGTCCACCTTAAAATATCTTCTTTTAATAGCAAGTGATACATTTACCAGCCCGATAAGTGCGGGCACCTCGACTAATGGCCCGATTACCGCGGCAAATGCCTGGCCTGAATTGATACCAAAAACCGCTATCGTCACTGCTATTGCCAACTCAAAATTGTTGCTGGCAGCCGTAAAGGACAATGTCGCTGATTTTGAATAACCGGCCCCTGCCTTTGCGCTGATAAAAAACGTAATAAAAAACATCACCACAAAATAAATCAGCAACGGCACTGCGATTCGCAGAACATCAAGAGGCAGCGTTACTATAAACTGCCCTTTCAAGCTGAACATCACAACGATTGTAAAAAGCAGTGCAATCAGCGTAATGGGGCTGATTGCGGGAATAAACCTGTTCTGATACCAGTTCTTATTTTTAAGTTTTATCAGGGAAAACCGCGTAACGATGCCCGCTATGAACGGTATCCCCAGGTAAATAAAAACACTTTTGGCAATCTGGGCGATTGATACATCAACGACGCTGCCTCCCAATCCGAAAACCGGCGGCAGGACGGTTACGAATATGTATGCGTAAAGGGAAAAGAACAAAACCTGGAAAATCGAATTAAACGCCACAAGCCCCGCGGCATATTCGGTATCGCCTTTGGCAAGCTCATTCCAGACAATTACCATTGCGATACACCGCGCAAGCCCGATGATGATTAGTCCCACCATATACTCGGGATAGCCCCTCAAAAACACAATCGCCAACACAAACATTAGTATCGGGCCGATTACCCAGTTTTGAATCAGTGACAGCCCCAGTATCTTATAATCGCGAAAGACCCCGCCAAGCTCCTCGTATTTTACTTTCGCCAAAGGCGGATACATCATCAGAATAAGCCCGATTGCGATAGGCACGTTTGTAGTTTCTGCCGTAAACTTATTCCAGAAACCCGCTATCGAGGGATATAGCCACCCCGCCGCGACGCCGAGGCCCATCGCAAGAAAAATCCACAGGGTCAGAAACCTGTCTAAAAATGATAACTGTTTCGCAATTCCCTGAGTCATTTACATCACCATATTAAAAACATAGCCGACAATAATAATTCCGGCGGCGACGATACCGAAAAACGTAATAACAAGTCGCAGCTTCAGTATATTTCGCAAAATAATCGCCTCAGGCAGCGATAACCCGATTACCGCCATCATAAACGCAAGAACTGTCCCTAATGCGGCCCCCTTTTCCAGAAGCGCTTTTACGATAGGTATTATTCCCGCGGCATTGGAATACATCGGCACCCCCAGAAGCACCGCCGCAGGCACCGACCACCACGCCCCTTTACCCATAAACGACGCCATAAAATCCTGCGGCACATAACCGTGAATCCCCGCCCCAACCGCAATACCGGCGATTACGTAAATCCACACCTTCGAAACAATGTCCTTAACCGCATTCAAGCCATAACCAATCCTGCCCTCCCAATTCATCACGTCCTGCTTAACTTCCTCACCCATCTTCGCGTTAAAAACCCAGGATTCGATATGCCTTTC
>JBELAA010000115.1:0-9616 GCA_049509315.1 Sedimentisphaerales bacterium
GGTTTTCAAACAATCAGGCGGATTCGATTGCGTGCTGGTGGACGCCCCCTGTTCGAATACGGGGGTCCTGGCCCGCAGACCGGAAGTCCGCCACCGGATTAGCAGGCAAGCAGTCGGGGAAATAGCCAAAGTGCAGCAGGATTTGCTTTCACAGGCCGCAGGAATGCTCAGGCGAGGGGGTGTTTTGTGCTACAGCACCTGCTCGCTCCAGCCGGAAGAAAACCGGCTTTTGATAAAACGCTTTTTAGAGAATAATCCCGGATTTAATTTGAAGATGGATTCGCTGATTTTACCGTCGGCAGGCGAATTTGACCACGACGGCGGATACGCGGCGGTTTTGGCCGGCGAAAACGGCTAAGACCATATACGGTTAGTACCATATTTTTATTGAAATGCTCTTGACTGGAATAGCTTAAATTGATAAGTGAATCATAGTCAAAGTCGAAACAATGGAATGTCGGCCTGACGGAGCGGCTCGACCTGGGTTGGCGAAGTCCGGCTGAATGTGATTTTGGGGCTGTTTTTGAAAGGAGGCCTTTATGGCAAGGTTGGTTATTCTCACATCGGTATTATTTTCGGTTTGTTTGCTCGTCGGCTGCGATAGAGTGGATTCAGGCAAAGCGCAGATTTTGCCCTCACAGACGGCGGCAGCGCCTACAGCGTTTATCGAGCAGTCGAAAAAGGGCGAGGCGGATTTAGTCGAGCAAATGGCGGCAAACAGACAGGCGTATCGCAGGGGATTAGAGCAGCTTGTTCAGTATTATACGAAAACCGGTAATAATGCAAAGCTGACGTGGGCGGAAAAGGAGCTTTCGCAGCTAAACGCCGTCCAGCAATACGACTATATTGTCGAGGCGGCGGCTGCCGGGCCTAATTTGAAGGCCAGCAAGGCCGTATCGGAGGCCGATTATATGTATAACGAGGCATTCCGCCTTGAAACGCAGGCAGGGCAGTTCGTCGTGCTCAAGGACGATAACCTGCTGCGTATGGCGCTGGATAAATATAACCAGTTGATAAGCAAATACCCCACCAGCGATAAAATCGACGACGCCGCATTCAGGGCCGCCGGCATCTACGAGCATTTCAAGGATTACAGTATCGCGGTTCAGTATTACCAGAGAGTATATCAATGGGACCCGCATACGAATTACCCCGCAAAGTTCAAGGCCGCCGACATACTCAATAAGCAGTTACACAGAAGGGCTGAAGCGCTGCAATTATATAAAGAGGCGCTTGCGGATATAACCAGCTCAGGCGAGCACAGGGAATGGCAGCAATATGCTGAAACGCAGGTCAAGATATTACAAGGCGAGCTCAAACCTGAGGATATGCAGGAAGAGCCGATAAAGCCGTATAAATAAAACTTGCGGGAATTGGAACAAAAGGTTGCGGATTTTATCAGGGCCGAACGGCTGTTTGCGGCAGATGAGTGGGTTTTGCTTGCCGTATCGGGCGGCGCCGACTCGACAGCTTTACTGCATATTATGGATTCCCTGAAAAACGAGGGTTTGCTGCCGCTCGAAGTTTGCTGCGCTCATATCAATCACCAGTTAAGAGGAGCCGAATCACAGCGGGACAAGGAATTTGTCGTAAGCCGGTGCCGCAAGCTGAAGATTCCGATTTTCACAAAAGAAGTTGACGTCCGGCAATATGCCCGCGAACACAGATTATCAATCGAGACAGCCGCAAGAAAACTGCGAATCGACGCCCTCATTGAGCTCGCCCGCCAGCAGAATTGTGCCTGTATTGCTACTGCCCATCAGGAAAACGACAACGCCGAAACCGTTTTGCAGCGATTGATTCGCGGCACCGGCTTTCGCGGGCTTTGCGGAATCTGGCCTGTCAGGGAATTTGCCGGAGGCGTAAGGTTTATCAGGCCTTTGTTATGCGTTGACCGCAGGCAGATTCTCGATTATCTCAACGAGCGAGGTCTTAAATGGCTTCAGGACGAGACTAATTTCGACACCTGTTACAGGCGAAATTACATTCGCCATAAACTGCTGCCTGCCGTGCAGAAAAATTGCGATGATATTATTGAACAGCTTTCAGAGCTTACGGCCAAAGCCCGCGGCTTTTATCGGCTTGTTTGCATGACCGCTGACGCTGTCTGGGCCGAGACGGCAACTGTTGAAAAGGAAAGCATATCATTGAATTTGAACATCCTGCAGAAACTGCATCCCGAAGTCAAAATTGAAATAATGCGGCGAGCCCTGTCTCATTTGAATGCCGGCGAGCAGGATTTCACGGAAAACCATTATCAAAAAATTCTAAAGCTCTCGGCTGGCGCCAAATTGCAATTACCCGGCGATGTTGAGGCGCATCGGCAGGGGGGTGCAATCGTTTTTTCTCACCCTCCGAAAAATGAGTGTAGGGTGGTGTTAACCCCGCCGAAACAACTGTTGATTCCAGGGAAAACAGAATTTGCCGATTCGATTATCGAAACCGAAACTCTTGATTACAACGATGCGAAGTTTAAGAAATTCAGAGCTAATAAGAATAACACAGTGGAATGGCTTGATTTTGACAAGCTGAAATTGCCACTGAAAGTGCGGCTTCGTAAACCCGGCGATAAATTCTGGCCACTGGGGCTAAAGGCCGGGAAAAAAATCGGAAAGTTTCTGACTGATGAAAAAATCCCCCAAAGGACTCGCCGCAAGTTGCTTATTATCGAGGATACTGAAAAAATAATCTGGCTTTGTCCAATCCGGCCAAGTGAGCAGACCAGAATCACCAGCCAAACCAAAACAGTTTTACAGTTGAGGATTTATCCGCCTGTGGCGTGATTTGTTCACCTGACGACTAATCGTGCTCGTCGGATTCGAATAAATCCGACTGGTCGGCTGGTGTTTTTTTGTGGTATTTCAGACCCAGGTGCTTACAGGCGTCGGTGGTGATTTCCCTGCCGCGTTTGGTTCTGCGGACAAAGCCGATTTGCAGCAGGTATGGCTCAACCACATCCTCTAATGTGTCTCGTTCCTCGCCCAATGTAGCTGCGATTGCCTCGATGCCGGCCGGGCCACCCTCGTAAACGCCGGCCAATGCCCGCAAAAACGAGCGGTCTAATTCGTCAAGGCCGAGTCCATCAATCTGTTCCATTTTGAGCGAGCTTTCGACAATCGCGGTCGTTAGTTTACCCTGGCCTTTGACCTGGGCGTAATCGCGCACGCGTTTCAATAGCCGGTTTGCGATTCGGGGCGTGCCGCGTGAGCGGGTGGCAATCAATTCCAGTGTGCCGTCCTGGCAGCTCAAATTTAACAGTTTGGCGGAGCGATTGAGGATTAAGCTCAATTCGTCTGTGTTGTAAAATTCCAAATGATATAACATTCCGAACCTGCTGCGTAATGGTGCGCTGAGCAGTCCGGCGCGAGTGGTTGCGCCGATGAGCGTGAAGCGCTTGAGCGGGAAATTGATGGTTTTGGCGTGCAGGCCGCTATCGACGGTGAAATCGACCCTGAACTCTTCCATTGCGGGATACAAAAATTCCTCGACGGGAGTGCTTAGCCGGTGAATTTCGTCGATAAAAAGTATATCGCCCGCGTTGATATTGCTCAAAAGTCCCATCAGGTCGCCCTGTTTTGTCAGCGCCGGCCCCGACGTGCAGCGTATATTTGCGCCCATCTCATTTGCGACGACGTTGGCTAATGTCGTTTTGCCCAATCCCGGCGGGCCGTAAAACAGGATGTGTTCCAGCGGCTCTCCTCTTTTCTTCGCCGCCTCAATCGCGATTATGAGCTTGTCGATTACCTTCTGCTGGCCTACGCACTCACGCAATTGCTTTGGCCGAAGCGAGACGTTGAAATGCTCCTCCGCCTCGTTTTTCGACTCACCCGTTATTACCCTGTCTATCGCCATTTTCGTCGTATTGTCATTCCCGCGAAAGCGGGAATCCAGTTTTATACTTCAATTCCCTGTTTCAGCCTATACACCAGCGGCACCAATTCTTCCGCCGACTTGATATCAGGATGTCTCTTGCACGCAAGGCCAATCAATTCAATCATCTCGTTTCGTTTCTCGCCCCAGGCAATCAGTATCTCAAGCGCCTCCGCCTGATATGGCCTGAAAGCCGTCTTGGCTGCCGCCTGCTCGACGCCAACCGCGAAACCGCCTAATTTGCCTTTCAATTCCGCGATAATCTGCTGTGCGGTTCTTTTGCCGATACCGTCAAGCGCTATAAGCATCTTGTCGTCGCCTGCCTCAATCGCCGAGGCGATATTGGCAATGGGCATACTCAATGAGCGTAGCGCCTTTCGTATTCCGATACCCTTGACGCTTGTGAATTTCGTGAAAAATTCCCGCTCATTGTCGCTGAGAAACCCCACGATTCTCGGTATCAGGTTCCCTCCGCCAAGCGACCCCTCATAGTATTCCATCGTGCATAGCGTTACGTCCGAGCCGATACTGCCTGCCAGCGCACTTACGCAGTATCCCGGCAGCATCACCTCATACGCCACCGCCCCTACCTGCACTAATGCGCTTTCGGTATCAAGCTTAACAAGTTTTCCTTCCAATCTTGCAATCATAAGTATTTTAGGTTGTCATTCCCGCGAAAGCGTGAATCCAGTTTTCCTAATCATTTCCGCGCAGCACAGCGCCGCCGCAACCGCATCCGCCACGTCCGCCGGCTTAGGCAATTCTTTCAGTGCCAGTATCATTTGTATCGTTTTCTGCACCTGCTCTTTTGTCGCGTGCCCGCTTCCGGTAATACATTTTTTTATCCGCGTCGCGCCGTAGCTTTTAACCTCGATACCCGCCGCGGCACACCTTTGCAATATAACGCCTCTGGCGTGGCCCATCAATATCGCTGTTCGCGGGTGAGCATAATGCGAGTATAACTGCTCAACTGCGACAACATCCGGCTTAAACCTGGTCAATAGCGAGTCAATGTCCTCGGCTATCTGGTTCAATCTCGGCTCCAGCGCCTTACTGCCTTTAGTGCGAATCACACCCGCTTCAACCAATTGTTTGTCATTCCCGCGCAAGCGGGAATCCAGTTTTTCTGTATCAATACACGCATACCCGCAAACCTGCAATCCCGGGTCTATGCCGAGAATCCTCATTTCTTCTCGTACCTTTTCTTAAATGCTTCTATAATTTTGTTTTTCGCTTTTTTGGCCTCTTCCCATTTGTTGTGTTTTTCCAGATATCCATATCTATCCAAACCTAACTCAGCGTTTTCCCAAAATCCACCGTTTGGGCTATCCTTAAATAAAACTCCCGATACAGCGAGGTAATTACGTATCGCATCGGCTAAATCATAATCCTTATGTTGTCTTGCCAAATCGCGTATATCATTGAATATTTCAAAGTCTTCTATAATTTCTTCGCCCGCTGAATGAGATGATTCATACTCTTCTTTCACAATACCCAGCACGTCGCCGCCGAGTTTTTTGAAAAAGTTATCGATTGTGGAAAAGGTGCCTTTTGTTACTTTATCTGGGCCTTGATATCGAATCAATTCGTTTGATACAGATGCTACTTCGAACATAACAGATAATGCTATAGCGGTATTTAGGTCGTCATTCATTGCAGATTCAAATTTTTCTTTGAGTTTATCCAATCGTTCCGCAGCGTAGCTATTGATAGGGCCTTCGGGTGCGTTTTTGATTTCCTTTCTTACCGCGATGACAGCGTCTGTTAGTTTATTGTATCCGCTCTGCGCGGCAAAAAGCGCCTCATCTGAAAAATCAAGCGTGCTTCTATAATGGCTGGTTAAAATGAATTGCCGGACTGCGAGCGAATCGTATTTTCTGCTCAGTCGCTCGTTTTTGGCGTCCGGCGAATCGACGAATACCTGTTTTAGCGTGATAAAATTTCCCAAGCTCTTGCCCATTTTCTGGCCATCGACCGTTACCATATTATTATGCAGCCAGTATTTGACAAACTGTTTCCCTGTAGCTGCCTCTGCCTGTGCGATTTCGCACTCGTGGTGCGGGAACTGGTTTTCAAGCCCGCCGCCGTGAATATCGAATGGCTGACCTAAGTATTTTGTGCTCATTACCGAGCATTCGAGATGCCAGCCGGGGAACCCCTGCCCCCACGGGCTTGGCCACTGCATAATATGATTGGCTTCCGCTTTTTTCCAAAGGGCGAAATCCGCCGGGTGCTTCTTCTCCGCCGATACCTCGACGCGGGCTCCCGCCAGCATTTCCTCGACGTTTCTGCCCGACAATTTTCCGTAATCGGCGAATTTCGACACGTCAAAATAAACCGAGCCATTGGCCTCGTAAGCGTAGCCCTTTGCGATAAGCGTTTTGACTAATTCGATTTGCTCGACGATATGGCCGCTTGCCCGCGGGCTTATATCAGGGCGGGCGTTGTTGAGCTTGTCCATATCCTCGAAATAACTGCGTGTATATAATTCCGCTAACGCCATCGGGTGTTTGTGAACCTTTGCCGCCGCCTTTGCGATTTTGTCCTCGCCCTGGTCTGAGTCGTCGGTCAGGTGTCCAACGTCGGTGATATTCTGAACGTATGTTACATTGTAGCCGAGGTATCGCAGGTAGCGGACGAGCACGTCAAAACTTACGTAGCTTTTCGCGTGTCCAAGATGCGCGTGTCCATAAACCGTCGGCCCGCAGACGTATATCCCTACGCTGTCTTTATTTATCGGCTTAAACTCCTCCAATCGCCTCGTTAAGCTGTTGTATAATTTCAATCCCATTGTAATTTCCTGTCGGACGCTGATGGTCGCGGCGACCACACGGTTTTTTTCCAGATATTGAGGTCCCTATGGGTTCTAATTTTCTTTTCCATAATAGTTCGCCCATTCAAAAAATCGCAATACGCATCACGCGAGACGCGAAACACTATTAATTCCAGCTAACAATGCTCTTGCCTTTATTATGGTTTCGTCATATTCGGCCTGCGGGTCGGAATCGGCGACGATGCCGCCGCCGGCCTGAACATAAGCCGATTTGTTTTTGATGATAATCGTGCGAATGGCAATATTCAAGCAAATGCTGCCGTCAATTCCGATAAAACCGATACTGCCGGTGTAAACGCCCCGTGCGGTCGGCTCGATTTCATTGATGATTTGCATTGACCGGATTTTGGGAGCGCCGGTAATTGAGCCGCCGGGGAACATCGCCCTGAGAATTTCGCATAAATTAACGTCGTCGCGAAGCTCGCCTTTGATTGTCGCGACCGCGTGAAAAACAGTCGGGCAGGTCTCGATAGTTCTCGGTTGTGTTACAATCCTTGTGCCGGGTTTACATATTCTGGCAATATCGTTTCGCTCAAGGTCGATTATCAGCTCAAGGTCGATTATCATATTCAGCTCAGCTTTTTCTTTTGCGCTATCGAGAAGCTGTTTAAGGTTTTCTTCATTAAGTATTTTCGCTTCGGGCTTAGTGTCATCAAATCGCCTTCTGGTTCCTTTTATCGGCTTAGTGCTGATGATGCGGTCTTTGACTGTGATAAACATTTCAGGCGATGCGCTTACGATTTGAAAATCACCCGCGTCGATATATCGAGAAGTTTATCTGGTAAACGTCGCCGTCGTAAATGTGTCGTCTTATTTTCTCGAAAGCTCTGAAATAATAATCTTTGGTCATATTTACGCGAATTTGGGAAAAGTCGGCGTTTTCAATGTCAGCGGGGGCGATTTCCGGCACGCGAGCAGCCGTGGTTTTGTTGAGCAGGTTTTCGAGAGATGATAATTTCTGCTCAGGCGTCTCGGTATCTTCGTCGAGCGTAAGTGCGATTAACCAAAATGCTTTTTCGCGATGGTCATAAGCAATCAGCCGGTCATAAAACAATAGGTGAATCAGTGGTATTTGTAAATCATCGACTTTTGCTGGTATCGGCTCGATATATCGGCCGAGGTCGTAACTGAAAAAGCCCACCCAGCCGCCGGTAAACATTCTTTTCGGAAGATGTGTTTTCTGGGCTGTGTATTTATTAAGAATTTTTTGAAGTTTTTCAAATGGTCTATCTTGTCCCATCCTAAATTCGAAAATCTCAACCGGATTTGCCATCCAGTAGCTGAAGCCGTTGACGCTAAAGTTGCCGCCGAGTATGGCCGGCTGAGGTAATTTTGAAATGACTTCGCTTACGCAGGAAAGGTCTATATCAGCAGTAATTCTTCGACAAATCAGGTCTTTGGTCTTGCGTCTTGGGTCTTGTGTCTCAAATGTAGCCGTTGTCATTGTGTTTGCCCGGCTTTGAATTGTTCGATAATCTGAACGCTCGAAGACGTGCCGAGCCGGTCGGCGCCGGCGGCTAACATTTCGAGCGCCTGTTTTGCTGTGCGTATGCCGCCTGAGGCCTTGACTTTGCAATGCGGGGCGTATTCTTTCATCAATTTGACGTCATCGATAGTCGCTCCTCCCGACAGGTGGGTTCCTGTGCTGGTCTTGACAAAATCGACGCCGACCCTGTCTGCGATTTGACAGACAAGTATCTTCTGCTCACGGGTCAGCGCCTGTGCTTCGATTATGACTTTGAGCAGGACCTTTGGTCTCATCGAATGGCAGACCTTCAGCACGCTTTCGAGCTGACGGGCAAGGTATCTCTCATCGCCTTCGATTATGGCGGCAATGTCGGCAACCATATCTATTTCATCGGCGCCTGCCATAGTCAATTCCCTGGCCTGAGCGACTTTTATTTTCGTAAAATCGTTTCCGAATGGGAATGATACAACCCCGCCCACGGCGACCTGTGTTCCGTGAAGCAAATTCGCGACAACCGGCGTCCAGCGGGGGTTGGTAAAAACCGTATGAAACCCGTAATGCTTTGCCTCGTCGCAAAGCTGTTTTATCTGCGCGCTCGTCGCCTCCGGCTTCAGAAGTGTATGGTCTAAAACGCCCGCCAGTTCCGTTGCGTTGCTCACTGTCATTTTTATCAATCCTTTCGGACAATCAATGAGGTTATGCCTGCCGCAAAAGCCGTCTTGAGTATAATTGTTCCGGCGGCAAGAGCAACGCAGAAACCGATAACTGTGTTTAAGGGAAAGGGAAGAAAATCCGGTATGCCGAAACTGGATGCCTGCTCGACATTCAAAAGGCCGTTGCCGCTAATCACCCAGAATGCCGTAATGAGGACAGCGAATGAAACCGTAGGAATACAACCATATAACGAAATAATCAACACCTGCCTTATTATTGATTTTTTTGGTGCAAGACCTTTGAGCCGAAGACCGAATATCGGCCCCCACACAAAAGATAATCCGATTGTAAATACCTGCGTGCACATTCCGGCGCCAAAAGCGACCCCCTCGACAAAATACAGGCCCAGCATCAGCACATAAAATTTCAGGAAACGGCTCTGCCGGGCGGTAATTTCACGAAATCGATTGGCCAGAGGAACAGCAAGACTAAAACCAGCGACCAGATTTACCATTATAAGAACAATTACAAATGAGTTTTCTGAAAAAGGCATAATCGTTGACTTTCAATCGGCTTTGATAATCTTTTTCTTTTTAAAAAAATCCACCGCCTCAGCGGCATTTGTAAACAGCTTTGTTGCGGTCTGGGTTATAAAAACCGATGGCGTCTGTCTGGCGGGCCAAATCAGGTACACCTCTTTAGCCGCCTCGTGAGCGTGCTGTAATTCGCGTTCAACGCCGCTCGATATCGCGGCCCGGCCGTCGGGCATAGTGGGTATAAATGCGATAATC
>JBELAA010000116.1:0-10380 GCA_049509315.1 Sedimentisphaerales bacterium
GAGCCGACGATTGACCTCGACCAGATAAGCATCTGGGACCTGCTCGACGCCTTCGACAAGATTATGGAGGCGACCGGCGCGAAATTCGATATCAGCAATATCACCGACGATACGCCGATAGACCTTTACCAGATAGAAATTTTACACCGGCTGCAGACGGAGGGGCCTGCTGATTTTGCGCGAATTTTCGAAGGCCGGGCGAGCCGGCTGGTTATGGTGGGATTGTTCCTGGCGATTCTCGAATTGATACGCTCGCAGCTAATTCGGGCCGAGCAGTCGCAGGCGAGTTCGACTGACTCCCCGCAGGCGGATTCGACCCCCGACAACGGCATTCGAGGGCAGGCAAGCACACCGCAGGCAACAAATCTGATATATTTGCGGGCGATGACTACTGAGCCGGCCGAGGAGGCGGTGCGTAAGGCGATATTGGCCGTCGAGGCGGAAACAGCGACGGCATCAAGTCCCGCCGCAGAGAACGCAGAGCAAAAATCTGTAGAAGAGCAGCCGCCGATACCAATCGTAGAAATACCGGCTGATGAGACAAAGCCCCGCCCTTGCGGGACAAAAAAACAACCGAGCGAACGTCTTGAACCAATGGAAGGCGGCTCGCCGCGGGAACCGGAATAAAAAACGTAATTTACGTTTGACAGGGTCGGGCGCGACCTATAGAATCAGGCGCGTTAGCATTATAAGTTTGGAAAGGGACTGACAATGGCGGGTAATGTTATTGAGCTGACCGATACGAATTTCGATGACGAGATAAATAAATCGGACGTGCCGGTATTAGTGGATTTCTGGGCGCCGTGGTGCGGACCGTGCAGAATGATGGCGCCGATTATCGAGGAATTCGCCAGGGATTACCAGAGCAAGGCCAAGGTCTGCAAGCTCAATACCGACGAGGCCCGCGACAGCGCTATGGAATTCGGCATAAGCGCGATACCGACGCTGATTCTTTTCAAGGCAGGCCAGGTCCAGAAAAAATGGGTAGGCCTGACAAGCAAAAAAGACCTCGCAACGGCAGTTGACGAGCTGCTGTAAGGATTTTCACCGTCTAATTTCATCAGGCAGGGGCTGATTCCACCAGTCAGGGTCACGTATGTAATTTTTAATCTGCATTGCGGCGTTGACGCCGTCGCCTACCGCGGTCGCCAACTGCATAGCGGCGCCGACGCGGCAGTCGCCGGCGACGAATACACCGGGGACACTGGTTCGTAAATGGGCACAGTCACATTTAATCAGTCCTTCGGCTGTCAACTCGATAAAACCCTTCAGGAAACCTGTGCCTGGAACCATACCTATGAAAACAAATACGCCGTCGCAGGGGTAGCTTTCTTCCTGTCCCGTCTTGACGTTTTTCAGGCGGACCGATTCAGCCCTGTTTTCGCCCTCGATAGCGAGCGCTATGGTATTGTATTTGATGAGCAGGTTACTGTTCGGCTCTTTGGTTTTTGCAAGCAGCTCTTCCTGCAGGATTTTGGTTGCGCGGAACTGGTCGCGGCGGTGGACGAGCGTAACTTTTGCGGCGAATTTACAAAGATGGAGCGTTTCTTCCGCAGCGGTGTTGCCTCCGCCGATTGAAACAACGGATTTATCCCTGAAAAAAGGCGCGTCGCAGGTGCCGCAATAGCTGACGCCAGCGCCTGCGTTTCGGAACTTGTCCTCACCGGGGACGCCGAGGTGTCGGTATGAGCTGCCGGGGGTGAGAATGACGGTTTTTGCCAGGTATTTGTCTTTGTCGCAGGTGATTTCGAGAATGCCGTCGGGCAATCGGGCAAGGGCGGTTACTTCAGCGCCTGTTTTGATTTCGGCGCCGAACGAAGTTGCCTGTTTTACCATTTTTTCGGAAAGCTCGTAGCCGCTGATTCGCTCGATGCCGGGGTAGTTTTCGAGCCGGTCGGTATTATTGATTTGCCCGCCGGGGGCGAATTTTTCGAGCACAATAGTTTTGAACCTGTCTCTCGCGGCGTATAGAGCGGCGGCAAGCCCGGCGGGGCCTGCCCCGATTATTATGCAGTCGAATTTCTCGGCCATACCATACCCTTTCAATAAATGATTGATTATTAAGTATTGATGATAGATAATCAACCGTCAAGAATCAATCCCGGCAGGCCGGGATGGAGGTGGGATTAATGTTATTGATATTAACAGCCGGCGCAACCGGAGCCAGCAAACCATTGACTATTCAGACAAAAGATACGAATCAGCCGGATTCCAACAACACAGTAACCGGCGACCTCAGTGCATATTTCGGCTTCGGCGAGATGGAAATCATTAAGTTAAATTACGGGCTGCGATGCCTGCTCGTGGCGGATTTCGACGGCGACGGCCGAAACGATATGGCAATTGCGAACAATCAAAAGTCGGCCATCGAGCTGTTGATTCAAAAGGAGGCCAAAGGTTGTAACCACAAGCCGGTTCCACAGGCAAACCCTGCCGGTTTCACAAAGGATATACGCTCTTGTGTGCGGCGATTTGAACTCGGACGGCCTCGTTGATTTGGCGTTTTACGGCGAACCGAGAGGGCTGTATGTGATATTGCAAAAACCGGGCAGTCAAAAAGGGGGAAAGCAAAAAACGATTGAATGGCAGCAGAGAAAGCGAATCAACGTCGAGGACGCCCTGCCCAGCGAAAACACGCTGGTTTGCGCGGATATCGATAACGACGGCAAAAAAGACCTGATTTTAGGCGGCAGGGACGCGGTATATATAGTGTTCCAAAAGCAGGACGGCACCTTAGGTGAGCCGGTTAAATACCCTGTCGCGGCCCGGATACTGGGTATCGACGTCGGCGACCTCAACGGCGACGGCAAAAATGACCTCGTTATTTTTACAGACGACCTCGAACGCCCGATTCACGTCCGAATGGGCCAGAAGACCAACCAGTTAGGGCCTGAAATACGGCTTTTCGCGGAAAGCCCCGTCGCGGCGGAAATCTCGAATATCGACGGCAAATCAGGCGACGAAATCGTCGCGATTGACGCTATCAGCAGGCGATTGGCTTGTTATAAATTCACAACCGACCCCGGCCCGGCGGCACAGAGTAAAAACGACGACTGGCCTGTCCTGTTTTATCCCTTGGCGGCAGGCATTGGAAGCGAAAAACGCGACCTTGTCGTCAGCGACATTGACGGCGACGGGCTGACCGACGTGGTGATAAGCGACCCCGGCGCCGCGGAGCTACTCCTGTTCAAACAGTCATCCGGCGTTGGGCTGATGGAGCCGGCCCGATTCCCGTCATTGGCGGATTCGGATAGTTTGTCGGCGGCGGATATTGACGGCGACGGCAAAAGCGAGGTAGCGGTCCTCAGCGTTAAAGAAAAAGTCATCGGCATAAGCAAATTCACGGACGGCCGATTGTCATTCCCCAAAGCGCTCGACGTCGCGGGTGAGCCCGTGGCGATGGAATTAGCCGATATCGACGGCGACGGGTCGGTTGACTGCGTTTACATCTCCCGCTCGCAGCAGGATACGAGGTCATTTCGGGTTGTTTACAATGTGGCATCGCCGCAGAGCCGAACGGACGCAAATAGCGACTCACAGATTGAGCTTCCGCGTCTTGCAGCCAACCCGCAGGGCATCAAAGTCCTCGACGTTGACCAGGATGGCCTCAAGGACGTGCTTGTATTTGTGAAATATGAGCTGCCGATTTTGATTCGCCAGACTCGTCTCGGCGAAGGCATTGATGAAGCCAAAGAAGCAAGCGAGACGCCGAGCCGTAGCCGGGCAGACAAAAGAAAATTTGAAGTTGTCGAGTCGCCCGGGGCGCAGAACAGCTTGCTCAAAGAAGCGACCCTTCGCTCGCTTAGCACAGCCGACATCGACGGCAAAAAGAGAGATGTGCTGCTTGTAGCGCAGAATAATTTTGCGCGAAGTTTGGTTTTTGCCGACGGCTCCTGGAAAATTATAGACCAGTATAACGCCAAAAGCGCCGAGAACCGGATTTCGGCGGCAGCAGCGATTAATATATACGGCAGCAAGAAAGGTAAAAAACCTGAAATACTCTTGCTGGACGGTCAAAAGGGCCGGCTCCAGATTTTGAAGGCAGGCGAGGATAATGCTTATCACTTCGAAAAAGAAATAGATACCGGCGTATGGAGCGGCCCGGCGGGAGTCAAAATGCTCCTCGCCTCGCTGACTGGTAAAGCCGGAAAGTCCTGGACCCCGGAAATACTGCTGTTCGACGGCGAGAAGTTCGCGATTGTCAAAACGCCGGGCAACCCGGGCAATTTCGCCCGGCTGGAGCGAAAGTTCAGCTATGAAACAAAAATAAAAGACGGCTCCTACGGAATCCTCACCACCGGCGACATAAACGGCGACGGCGTGGTTGATATTATTTTGGTCGAATACAAAAATAATCACATCGAAATCCTTACTCAAAATCCCGCGGGAAACCCCGTCCCTGCTTTCGCGTTCAAGGTTTTCGAGGATAAGGCCTACAGAGAAACCCGCCAGCCGACGTCGGGCGTGGAGCCCAGCCAGCTTAAAGTCGCCGACGTAACAGGCGACGGCAAGCCCGACCTTATCACCGTAATCCACGACCGGATTATCATTTATCCCCAGGACTAACCTAAAAAAATATGGATTGTGATTTTATCGGACTTGCCCGCTTGGATATTCACTATTTATTGATATTTTTTGTGAACAGATTAAGCCGGTGGCGTTTGACGTCGAAGAAATCCTTGTGTCTATACAGGCCAAAATTAACAAGGAAAACGTCAAATGAGCTCACTTGCACAAAAAATAAAAGAAAAATCTGACATCCGTTATCAGAGAAGAGGTTCAACTCTTATAGAAGTAATGCTTGCTATCGCTATTTTGATAATAGCGATATTCGGCACGTCATCGACATTTGTTACGGGAAGAAAATTTATTGTCAGTCAGCAGCACTACCAGGCGGCTGCGCACCTGGCTTCGCAAAAAATCGAGCAAATCAAAGCAAACGCCTATACCGACGTTAACGAAATGGTTAGTGACGAGCAAGTGAGTATGTATGGCTGTAATTACACAAGAAATACCCAAATACAGCTTACGGCCACACCAACCGCCAATGTGCCAAAACCATGTAAGAAGGTCACGGTGACCATAGGGTGGACCGGCTCAGCGGAAGATGCACACCAAGTGAAGCTCGTTACCTATATAGGACCGTAAGAGAAGATAAAAGGAAAAAACAAATGAAAAGACGATTCGGCCTTACGTTGGTAGAAATGTTAGTGGCTTTAGCAGCGGCCAGCATAGTGATACTTGCCACGGCGATTGTCCTGGTGTTCGGACAACGATCATATAACCGCAGCTGGCAGCAGGCCAATCTCCAGAGAGACGCCGCATACACAATGCTCAGAATCAAACAGTCAATAAGAAACGCTACCTCCGCGCAGCTCGACGCTGATGAGCTGGGAATAAAGATATTTCGCCCAACGGGCTGGATAAGATTCCGCTACGAGCCGGGGCAAAATGACCTGCGATACCAGCTTGAAGACGAGGAAGAGCGAACACTGCTGGACGGCAAAGTCTCGGATGTAACATTTGAAATCGACGCAAGCAGCCACAAGACAGTTACCGTCGGCCTCGAGCTGACCCAGGGCAATTGCACGGCGAAGATGACATCTACGACGCTGATGCGCAATTTCGGGTCATAAAAGAAAGGCACAGATATGTCCGGAAATACCAAAGGAATTGTCCTGCCGATAGTCATCGTCATTATTCTAATCCTTGTAATAACCGGGATGGCGATACTAACACTGGCCGAACAGGATTCCATATTAGGGGCGATAGAGGCCAACAAGACAAAGGCATTTTACCTGGCCGAGGCGGGACTGGCGAAAATGTCGGAAAAAATGCAAAAACCGATTGTAGAAAACATAAACGAGGTTTTGACCGAGACACTGGAAAACGGCAGTTACCGCGTTGAAATAGACACCAATTCATTTCCCTGTTACGCCATATCGACGGGCATATCCGGAACAGTTCAAAAGAAAGTCCGGGTTCAGGCGAATTTCCTGGCGGCTCCTTTCGAGGACGCCGTTTACGCGGCAAATAAAAGCGGGGCCGCCTATGCGTTTCAGCTAAGGGGCACAGGTAATCCCGTCCGCTCAGGAATCACTGAAAAGGGCGGCAAAGATCAAATCAACGGCGACATTTTTGTGAATGGCAGTGCTTATCTATATGAGCAATCCACCGTCAATCAGGCGCCCGCGCCAAATACCTGGAATCTTCACGGCGACATCGATGCGACCGGCTCGGTTTCTGTCGCAGGAACCGCTACCGTTGCCGGCAGTGTTAATCAGCACGCCGAGGCGCCTTCTTCCTTTAGCTTAACGAATATGGACTATGCCCATAACAATACCTATGACGTGAGTCAACAATTCCAGAACGCCGGTATCACTTCAGGTAATCTGCCTGTCGGTAACGCTCTGCGGGACGTTTTTGTGAAAAATCCCAGCGACAGGACCGCCCAGTGCAACACCACAACAGGCAATGATTACTTTTTTGAGCCGTCCTCAGGTTTTGTAACCGGAACCCCATGGACTGGGGACACGCCTCTTCACGCAGGAAATAACAAGATTTATTACGTGGATGGAGACGTGTGGGTTTCAAGCAATCCGACTTTTGGCTTTAAGATGGACGGGAAAGTAACTATCGTTGCCTCAGGCGACATCCATATTTGCGACAACCTCCAATACAAGGACTCAAGCAGCATGTTGGGTCTTGTGGCTCTCGGCAAATACAACAGTTCAGGCAACCTGGTCAGCGGCGGCAACATCTATTTCGGCGATGCCGTTTACGGGAATATGAGCGTCTTCTCGGCAATGATGTTTGCAGCCAATAATTTCCTATTCAATACCGACCGTACAACCGGCAAGTCCGCCGAACCTGACTCCGGGTTTACGATTAACGGAAGTTTTTCTGCGATGAATGATGTTTCGATTAACCGGGACTGGTACACTAAAACGACCGGCATGACAAGCACGCCACAGCCGGCAATTTATGATCCTGTTTTAGGTAAATGGCGTGACGCTGGGACAAACACGCCACTGAATACAACACAGGTCAGCACGCTTCGTCATTATCAGATGATTATTAATTATGACGACAGGGTAAGAAGCAAGGAAACCCGTCCGCCGGGACTGCCCAGAGGCGGAGCAAAAATTTTCGCCGGCTTCTCAAACTGGGAAGAGCTGTAATCAACATAAAATTGCCGAAACCAGGGAGATTTCAAAACGATAAGTTTCTGCGGAGAATCGAAAATGACAGCAAAAAGAAACGGTTTGGCACTATTAGCGGTTCTTGTGATAATACTCATCCTTATCCTCTTAGGATTTGCTGTGCTAACGCAGTCCGAGCAGGAATCAATTTTAGGCAGAATCGATTCCGACAAAAACAAGGCATTCTATCTGGCCGAGGCAGGGCTGGCAAAAATGTCGGAAAAACTGCAAAAACCGGTTGTAGGAAACTTGAACGAGGTTTTGACAGGAACCCTTGGAAACGGGACCTACCGTGTCAGCATCGACACTAATAGTTCTCCCTGTTACGTCACGGCAACAGGCACATCGGGAACCGTTCAAAAAACAGTAAGGGCACAGGCGATATTTCTGGCGCCCTCTTATGAGAACGCAATCTGGGCAATGAACAGAACAGGCGCTGCTTATAATTTTATATTGGCAGGCACAGGCAATCCTACCTCCACAGGAAGCGGAAATAAAGGCGGCAAAGATACAATTAGCGGCGATCTCTTTATCAACGGCAATGCTTATCTCTTTGAGCAAAGCAATATTCAGGCGGCGCCCTCGCCAAACACCTATAACCTTCCCGGCAACCTCGACGCGACCGGCACAATTTCCGTAGCGGCCAGCGCCTCAGTTTCCGGCAGCGTAAATCCAAACGCCACGGCGCCCACCGGATTCGGCTTAAATGACTTAATAAATATGAACTACATCAATAACAATACTTATAACGTATCGCAGGAGTTCACAAATGCCGGCGTAAGTTCAGGATTCCTCCCTTCCGGCCATGCCCTGCGGAACGTTTTCGTTAAAAATCCAAGCGACAGAAACGCCGAGTGCGCCTCAACAACGGGCAACGACTACTTTTTTGAGCCATCCAGCGGCTTTATAGGCGGAGCGTGGAATACTGCTCCGACGCCCCTTCACGCAGGCAGCAACAGAATATATTACATCGACGGCGACCTGTGGGTGCACAGTAAAAACGGCACTTTCGGCTTCACTATGGACGGTAAAGTTACTATCGTGGTGACAGGCAATATCCACATCTCTGACAATTTAGTATATAAAGATTCAAGCAGCATGCTGGGTCTGGTTGCTTTAGGCAAATATGACAATAATGGCAATCTTACCAGCGGAGGCAATATTTATTTCGGCGACCCGACTTACGGGACACTATATGAGTTTTCCGCAATGATGTTTGCCGCCAATAATTTTACGTATAACATGACTATGACAGGCGCCTGGTCCACGGAACCATCAAGCGGATTTATCATCGATGGCAGTTTCGCCGCTGTAAACCAGGTTTCGGTTGTCCGCAACTGGTACACCAACGGAACGACCGCCAAGCCGGCCACCTATAATGCATCAACCGGTAAATGGGTAGATGCGCAAACGGGAACGGCTCTTACCGCGTCGCAAAAGTCCGGTATGCGTCATTACCAGATGATTGTCAATTACGACGAAAGAGTAAGAAACCCGGAAAGCAGGCCTCCGGGACTGCCCAAAGGCGGAACGAAGATTTTCGCCGGCTTTACGAAATGGGAAGAGCAGTAATAAATAGAAAGCAAATATCAAAAACAAAAGTAAAAATAAAAATAAAAATTCAAACTTAGCGCAAAGCAGCAGTTTCCTGCTGCTTTTTTTACATTCTATTTTCTTTTCACAAACAGAACCGTTTAATTTAATCCGGCTGCCATTCCGCAATGCCTTTTAGATTCAGCCCGGTTGTTTTATTTTTTAATTTTTGCTTTTTAATTTAACAAGGTATAGTAGCTAAACAGGTCAAAATGCGCGCAAAAAACAATGTTATAGATGAATTGAGAAAAAAGTTAGCGCAGCTGGCTCACCGAAGCCAGCGGGGGGTGATTTTGCAGCCTGGGGCGCTGGGGGACTGCATTTTAACGCTGCCGCTGGCTGGGCTTATGAAGGAAACCGTCTGTGCAGGCGGTGTCGATATGATAGGGAGAACGGAATACATCGGGATTTTGCCCGGGCGAAGCTGTATCGACGGCGTAAAATCGATTGATACCATCGGGCTGCACCGGCTGTTTGTCAGGGAAAGCGAATTTGCCCCGGCTGACGGCGACCCGCTGATAATGACCTTCGCCGAGTGGACCTGGATTACGACGTTTTTTACGACGTTTTTGGGCCAGGCAGACAGCGATTTCGAGCATAATTTGATATTCACGGCCTATTGCAGCCACAGCGCTGAGGTTATGACTCTGAAGATGAAACCGCAGGCGGAATATAACGGGCATATCACTGATTTTTATAAAGCGCAGTTTATCGAACAAAGCGGATTCGACTCCTTCGACTGGTTCGACAAGCTCACCACAGGCAAGCTCACCGCAGGCGGCCTGGTTGCCAAAGGGCATAAGCAAACAGTTACTGCGCCAATGATAAAACCGACGTCGGCCGATATTATCAGGGGTAAAGAGATACTGGCCGAAAACGGGATAATGCCGGGCCGTAAGCCAATAGTTATTCAGCCCGGAAGCGGCGGTGCACATAAGTGCTGGCATTTAGATAATTTTTTGTCCGTGGCGAAGATACTTAAAACAGGGGGGGTTGATGTGCTCTTTTTGTTAGGGCCTGCGGAAATGGAGCGATTCAGCGAATCCGCTCTGGCTAAAATAGTTATGACGGCCCCGCGGCTGACAAGCCCGCCGTTAGCCGACATCGTCGCGGTTTTAAGTAACGCAGCCGGCTACTTAGGCAACGACAGCGGCATAACGCATCTTGCCGCGGCAATGGGGGTTCGCACAGTCGCGGTTTTCGGCCCCACCGACCCTGTTCTTTACGCTCCCCTCGGTCCCGCCGTAACTGTTCTGAAAAGCCGGGATGAGAATTTTACCGAAGTCATATCGCGGCAGTTGCAACAGGAGGCGGCAGCAGCGCTGATTGCGGCGAGCCGGGATTGATGGTTGCTTTTTTGTTTTTCCCGGATACAATCATCAAAGAACACAATCACACAAGAGCATAAGTGCACAAGCACTTCTGGTTTGTGCGCTTGCGGCTTGTGCACTTTTTTTAAGGTGAATTATGCCGACTAAAACATTAGGTGAGCTGGCCCAATACGTGGGCGGGCAGGTTCGGGGAGACCCAAATATCGCAATAAGCTCGGCAGCCACGTTAGGCAGGGCCGGAAAAGGCGATATAA
>JBELAA010000117.1:0-7111 GCA_049509315.1 Sedimentisphaerales bacterium
CGGGCGGTAATTATGCAAATGATGAATACGAGTTTATAGAACTGCGAAATACAAGCGGTTCGGCGGTAACGCTCTACGATTCAGTAGAAAATGTGCCCTGGAAATTCACCGATGGCATCAACTATACCTTCCCAGGTATCGTTACCATACCGGACGGCAACAGAATCATAGTCGCCAAGAATCCGACTGCATTCAGCTGGCGGTATCCGTCCGTTTCGACCAGCATAATCTACGGGCCATACTCCGGCTGGCTGGCAAATGAGGGTGAACAGCTCGAATTAGGCAAGCCGGGCGATATAGATGGATTGGGCCAAAGACAATACATTCGCGTTGAGCGAATCAATTACAGCGACGGCTGGCATCCCGGCGATGACCCGAATGACCCGTGGCCGACAGGCGCTGATGGTCTGGGCAAGTCCTTGAAACGAACTAACGAATCCTTATACGGCAACGACCCGAACAACTGGACTGCGGCAGCGCCGACACCCGGAACATAAGCGGGACAATCACAGTTCTGTGTCTTTCTTTTGATTGTTCTGGCCGGGACTGATGCGCTTGTCTATTTGCGCCAAACCTATTAAAACCGCTATCGCCAGAACGGTCGATATGACTGCCAGCGTATATAATCTCGCGCCGCAGGCCATCCCGATACTTGCCACAAGCCAGATTGACGCGGCGGTTGTCAGGCCGTGAACGCCGCCTCTATCCTGAATGACGGCGCCTGCGCCGAGGAAGCCGACGCCGGTTACGATTTGAGCCGCTATTCGCGTAATTGAATCCTGCTGGCCGCTGGCCATCCGCTCTGAAATCAGCGTGAAAATCGCTGCGCCGAGGCAAATCAGGATATTAGTTCGCAATCCCGCTGCTTTGTGTTTAAGCTCGCGTTCGAGGCCAATGACGAAACCGCAGGCGACCGCCAGCAGTATTGGCACTATATCGGCAGACCAGTTCATATAACTACCTTTCTATCAGTGTCTCGTCAACTTTCATTCCGAAATGCCTGCCGCCCTTCTCGGCGTGCGCTAATACCTTGTCGCCTGGTTTCAACGAGGTAATCGAAATGGGTTTGCCCTGCGGATTGACTAAGCGAATTGTTTCGGCGTTTTGCATCACTAATGAAATCGGCATTCCCTGGGCCTGGGCTTCAATCAGCATCATCGGCCTTTTCTCGATTTTGTTTCGTCCTAAGTAGGCAAGCTGGCTACTGCCCCTGTAATCAACGAGCAAAACCTCATCGCCTGCCTTGAGGTCGGCGAGATACCTGGTGCCGCCCCCCGGCGTCAGCGTATAAGCGTGAACGGCGCCTGCGTTGACGCGGAAGGGCCTGGCGGCGACGTAGGGGTTCTCGATTGATTCCGAATGCACTAAGAAAAAACCTGATGCGGTATTGCCGACTAACATCCCCTCGCCTGGCGCCATTTGTGTGCAGGTATCGAGGCAGGAACGGTCGCCCATACCTAATTGTTTTACCGTCGTTATCGTCGCTTCCACAAGCTCGATTTTCTCGCCTATGCCCTGCAAAACTTCCGCGGTTTTTTTAATCTCGTTTACGTCGGCCGAGTTCAATAGCACTCCATCGACGCCCTTTTCCAGGATTTCGACCATTAATCTGGCCTGCTCACTGTTGGCAACCTGCACGATTATATTTTTGCCTCTTTTGGCGAGCAGGTTTTCAATGGGGATAATGGTCCAATCCAGCATCCGCAGGACGACAATTTTGCCCGGCGCAATACCAGCCGCCTTGTCCTCGTCCTGCTTACCCGCCACATCGACAAACACAACGTCAACGCCCGGCCTGATATCCCCGTCCTTGGCAACGGTCTTAATTCGGCCTAATTGCCTGACCTTTTCGCTAACCCCATCAGGCACCACAATCGCTTCCGCCCCGCTTTCCAGCGCCGCCGTAACCAGCCCCTTGTCATAAGGAACAATATTTACCCACAGTTTTTTCATTTAGATTACGCCTTTAACATTTGCATCGCGTCGCTGACGCTTGCGCCTTTGTGGACCATTTCACACAGGGCGGCGACCATTTTTTCAGGGGTTTTGTGCTGGAATGCGTTTCTGCCAATCGACAATCCCGCAGCCCCGGCCGCAAGCGCCGCTTCGGCCAACCTGAATATATCCTCATCGCTATCCATTTTCGGTCCCCCCGCTATTACAACCAATGCGGGACAACCCCTGACAACTTCCTTGAAACTATCGACGCTGCCGGTATATGGCACTTTTACGATGTCGGCGCCTAATTCCGCGCCGATTCTTGCGGCGTGCTTGACGTAAACCACGTCAAATTCGTTTTTAATTTTGGGGCCCCTCGTGTACATCATCGCAATCAGCGGCATCTGCCATTGCATACACCTTTTACTGATAAAGCCGAGCTGGCTGAGCATATCCTTGTCGGTTTCAGCGCCGATATTGATATGCACTGATACCGCGTCGGCGCCCAGTTGTATCGCCTCTTCTACCGTGCAGACAAGCTCTTTTGCGTTGGGGTCGGGGCTAAGCGACGTGCCTCCCGAAAGGTGAATTATAAGGCCGACGTCGTGCCCCGTGCCGCGATGCCCCGCCCGCACGATACCCTTGTGCATCAGGATTGCGTTTGCCCCTCCTGCCACGACTGCGCTTACCGCCTCGCGCATATCCTCAAGGCCCTGTATCGGCCCCACGGTAACGCCGTGGTCCATCGGGATGATTACGGTCCTGCCGCTGTTGCGGTCCATTATTCTTTCCAGCCGGATTTTTTTGCCTATCATAACCAAATCCCCTGATACTCAATAATGACACTGATTTACACAGTAATTTTTGACACTGATTAACACAGCTTTACACTGTAAAAACAAAAAATTAAAAACCGTGTTAATCTGTGTCCCTTTATTTTCTCAACATTTTCAAAGCGTCCTTCGCTGAAAGTTTTTTGTGAACCATTTTGCTGAAAACCGAGACAATTTTGGTCGGGTCTTTGTGCTGGAAGGCGTTTCGACCGATTGATATTCCCGCCGCCCCCGCTTTCATAGCGCCTGCCACCATTTCCACGATTTGCTCGTCGGTTTCCATTTTTTCGCCGCCCGCGATTACGACCGGCAAATGGCAGCCCTCGACGACCTCAGCGAAACTTTCGGGGCTGCCCGTATAAACCACCTTTACGATATCAGCGCCTAATTCCGCCGCGACCCTTGCCGCGTGCTTAACGTTATTTACGTCATACTCGTGTTTGATTTTTGGCCCGCGCGTGTACATCATAGCCAGAAGCGGCATCTGCCATTCCATACAACGCTCGCCGACAAAACCTAACTGCTTGAGCATTTCCTTATCGGTATCGGCGCCTAAGTTGATATGCACTGATACGGCGTCCGCCCCTATTTTCAACGCCTCCTCGACTGTGCAGGCAAGCTCCTTAGCGTTGGGGTCGGGGCTCATCGTCGTCCCCGCCGAAAGGTGTATGATTAAGCCAACATCCTTGCCGCTGCCCCGATGACAAAACCTCGGCGACCCCTTATGCATCAAAACGGCATTTGCCCCGCCCGTTACTACCTTGCTTACCGCGTCGCGCAGATTAACTAATCCTTTAATCGGCCCCACGGTAACGCCGTGGTCCATCGGGATGATTACGGTCTTGCCGCTGTTGCGGTCGATGATTCGCTCTAACCTGATACTTTTGCCTATCATAACAAACTCCTCAATTACATTTTTCGGCTTTTCTGCCTTAAAATCTACCCTAACAAACACATAACGCAAGTAAAATATGTTCTGTGTTCGTAGTTCATCGTTCAGTGTCAACGAACACTGAACAATGAACCCCAAACGTGTTATAATCCCCCTATGACAAAACTTTTCACAATCGGCCATTCGACTCGAACGCTGGATGAGTTTATTACGCTCTTGCGTGAATTCAAAATCGAAATGCTGGTCGATATCAGGCGATTTCCTGGCTCACGCCGACTGCCTCATTTCAATCGTCAAGATCTTGAGCAAACCCTCTCATCAGCAAATTCCCTTGTCATTCCAGCGCAAGCGGGAATCCAGTATATCTGGCTCGAGGATTTAGGCGGGCGCAGGTCAGGTCCCGAATTGGTTAACTCCCAAAATCCCGGCCTCAGGCATCCTGCTTTTCGTCATTACGCCGACTATATGCAGACCGAGCAATTTCGTAAGGCCGTCGAGCACCTTATTTCGATTGCTTCCGAAAAAACCACCGCAATAATGTGTGCCGAGAAACTGTTCTGGAAATGCCATCGCAGATTATTGAGCGATTACTTAGCCGCCCAGCGCATCGCAGTCGAGCACATTATGGAACCCGGCCAATTGCAGCCGCACAAATTGAGCAAGGATGCCGTCATTACCCCCGACGGGCACGTCGCTTACCCTTCAAACCAATTACCATTTCCTCCTTAAACGCTTCAAAAGAGAAGCACAATAGGATACAATGTCACATAATCTGATATGATTTTTATTGGCTTTACTATTGCTGCAAGCGTTGCCTGCCTTTCACTTTATGGCTGGGGTTTATTATGCCAGCGGCTGGCAAGGTATCCCGTTCGAAACCGGGTTATGACAATAACTGTGGGGCTGGGGGTCGTTATCTTTTTAGGCGGCGTGCTGAACCTGCTGCGCCTGGCTTACGGGTGGGCTTTTGATATCCTTCTTATCGTCGGCATCGCCCTTGCCGGCTGGTTCACCAGATTCAAGTTCAAATTACCACGTAAAGTAAGCGATTGGCTTTGTGCAGCCATACCCGGATTGCTTATCGTTGTGATTATGCTCTTCACTGTTAAAACGCAACTGCCTCCCAAAGTTTTCAACTGGCACGACGATTTCGAAAAATACTTTGCGCATCCGGTCCGTATGCTCGAGACCGGAACCCTTTTCGGCAGTCCCCTCAATGCGCTGGGTTCTGAAACATTAGGAGGCCAGGCCGTCTTGCACGGGATTGTCCTGAATCATTTTCCCATTGCGTATATAAACGGCGTGGACGCTTGTTTAGGACTACTTTTGTGTCTGCTTTTGTCGGTAAGTATGTTCGGCCTGCGACCGAGGTATCTGCCGATGTTTGTGATAAGTCCGCTGGTTATCTTTTTTATTAACCCGCAATATGTAAACGTATCGGCCCTGTATATGGGCAGCGCTTTTATAATGACATCAATATTGCTTTTCTCCGGCACTGATGATTTCGAAAATGACCAAAAAGCGGAAAAACTGCCGTCGCCGGTTTTAACAGGAATTGTTTTGGCGGCGCTAATCGCCTTAAAATCCTCTTTTTTAGTGTTTCCTCCCATTTTTCTGATTCTTTTCGTAATAGTCCTGACAGTATTTGGCCGGGGTTTGGGACGACTGATTCGCTGGGGCCTGATTACCGCTGGTATGACCCTCTTATTCATTTTACCGTGGCTGCTATTGTATCTGCCGTATTATTTTAATGCGTCTTTCACCCCGCCGGCTGATGTAAAAGATATTGTCATCTCTCGCGACAGACCATTAAACTTATTGTCCGCTCAGCCGCTCTTTTACGGCTCGACCCCCCTTGATTACACTTTTATTTGCCTGTCGCTGGCGGCGGTTATTCTCGGCGTCGTTTTGTGGAAGAGCAAGAAACATCCAAATGTTCCGGCTGGGTTATTTGCAGGCGGCGCCGCGATTATCATTGCTTATTTACTACTTGCAATATCAAGTCCCGTTATCAGCGGCCTTGACACCTCTATTCGCTATTCCATTCCATTCCTGATAGCCGGCCTCCCTGTTATACTATCACTGGTTTATCTCCAGGCCGTAAGTGACAAGCGTGCTGTATTCAATGTATTTTTTACCGCTATCGCACCGCTATTAGGAGTATTAATTATTATCTGTTTTTACTCATCTTTTGCAGCCCGTGTCCGTCAGGCATACCAGACCGGCTCGATACTGGCCTTCTCCTCGACGGCCGTTAAGAAAATATTCATTGAATACAGCAACGAGGTCATTAATGGCGATGTAAAACAGCGTATTATTTCGGCACAAGAGCACATTCCCCCCGGCCAGCCGTTTGTGGCGTTGATAGGCACGCCGTTTTACCTCGATTACAGGCGTAATATCATTTACGACGCCGAACGCTCCGGAATCGCAACCCCATGGGCGTCGGTCCCTGACGTGAATTATTTCATATTCCAGTATAAAGGCCCTGCCGTTCATACCTTAGGCGAGTATCTTCATCCCCCTCCCGGCAAACGCGAGCTGTATATCTCTAAAAAGTGCATTGCATTTTTGCGGTTCTTCGAGCAGCTATTGCATACCGCAGACGTTATTTATGACGACGGAACAATGCTTGTGATAAAAAAACGCAGCCCCGCCCCCGGCTAAATCCGCTTTTCGAATAATCGCATTATCTGCTTGACTTTAGAGTATAACAATCGTAGAATACGGCATCTTCAGGACGATTAAACCAAATCCTTGATTGTGTTCTAATCCCTTGTTAGAGTGAAAATATGTTTTCAGATTATATTCGTAACGTTGCGATCATCGCCCACGTTGACCACGGCAAAACCACGCTGGTTGACCGGCTGCTTTATCAATCGGGAATGTTCCGCACCGAGGACCTCGATAAACTGGCAGGCGGGGAATTCGGCCTGATTATGGACTCAAACCCCCTCGAACGCGAACGTGGTATCACAATTCTCAGCAAGAATTGCTCCATAAACTACACCGATACCAAAGGCCGGGAATACAAAATCAATATCATCGACACCCCCGGCCACGCGGATTTCGGCGGCGAGGTCGAGCGCGTCCTGAAAATGGCAGACGGCGTCCTGCTATTGGTCGATGCCTTCGAAGGCCCTATGCCCCAGACGAGGTTTGTCCTGACCAAGGCGCTTGAGCATAAACTGAAACCCATCGTCGTAATCAATAAGGTTGACAGGGAAAACAGCAGGCCCGACGACGTGGTGAACGAGGTTTTCGATTTGTTCGTGCAATTAGGCGCCAGTGATGACTCCCTCGATTTTCCCATTATTTACGCATCCGCAAGAGAGGGCTGGGCGACCAGCAAGCTGGAAAAGAAAACCAATAATCTCAAGGTCATATTCGAAACAATAGTCAAAAAAATCCCGCCCCCAAAGGCCAACCCCGAAGCCCCCCTGCAAAT
>JBELAA010000118.1:0-9468 GCA_049509315.1 Sedimentisphaerales bacterium
GGTTGTCCGCCGGCGTTTATTTCGAGAAAGTCCTTTCCGTCTTCCGCCGCCTCAAGGGCTAACCGAGGCAGGAACGCCTCCTCGAGGTCGCCGGGGTCAAAACAGGTAAACAGCCGTTTCATAGACCGGCGAAATTCGGCGATTTCTTTTTTCACGTCTTCTAAATCCGTTATTGCCGTCATCGGGTAACTGATATAAGCGCGTTTGACTTGCGGCTCGAAAAGCAACCGGTAAAATGCTTCGACGGTTTCTTCAGTGCCGCCCCTGGCGAGGCAGTAAAATGGGGTCTGCTCGTTAATACCCTTGCAAAGCATCTCGGTTGAGATGATTTCCTCTTCCCGCCAGACAATCAGGTCTTTGAGCGTGTGTTCGCCTGCGTGCTCGCTGAGGCGATTGTGCAAAGCGGCGACGCCGTCTATCAGGCAAATATATAAATCCGCGTTAAGCTGGCGCATCTGGTCGAAATCGACCGCAGGGAACAGCCCATGCCGCCAGCGGAAGGTCGCGTGCGTGTTGACAATCAGGTTCGTGGCTTTTTTTGCCTTTGAGATTATGTCTTTGAAAACACTTCGGCGTAGTAAGTGCAGTCGTTTAAGGGGTATATCCAGAATTTTCCCCGCTGCGATATCAGGCGCCTCGGCATACATCATATCGCCGACGTTGCACAGCAGGACTTCCCTGCCCTGTTTGCCGGCGTAATCGCATACCTTTTTAAGGTAGCTTTTCTTGTCCAGACCAACCATTCCCGTTACCACGATGACCATAGTCGGGACCCTTTTACAAATTCTTCAGCCGAAGCTGGATGTCGTATTCTTTCAGCGCCTTGAGCAGCCCGCTCATATCGCCGGCGAGTATTTTATCGAGGGTGTAAAGCGATACGTTGATTCTGTGGTCGGTAACGCGGTTCTGCGGGTAGTTATATGTCCTGATTTTTTCGCTGCGGTCGCCTGAGCCGATCATTGTTTTACGTTTGGCGTCGCGTTCGGCTGTTTTCTGACCCTGGTAAAATTCATAGAGCCGGGTTCGCAGTATTCGCCAGGCCTTTGCGCGGTTTTTGTGCTGGCTTTTTTCCTCCTGCATTCGGACGGTGATGCCGGTCGGGATATGCTCTAATCGGATGGCGCTGCTTGTCTTGTTTACCTTTTGCCCGCCGGGGCCGCTTGACCTGCAGACCTGCTCGATAACGTCTTCGGGGTTAATCTGTATATCGACTTCTTCCGGCTCCGCCAGGACCGCAACGGTCGCCGCGGATGTATGAATTCTGCCCTGTGCCTCGGTTTCGGGGACCCGCTGGACGCGATGACCGCCGCTCTCGTAACCTAATTGCGACCATACGCCTTCGCCCTTGATGCCGAAAACGACTTCCCGAAACCCCCCCATATCGGTGGGGCTGTAGTCAAGCTCCTCGACTTTCCATCCGTGGTCGGTTGCGTATCTGGTGTACATTGTGTAAAGGTCGCGTGCAAATAGCGCCGCCTCCTCGCCGCCGGTGCCCGCCCGTATTTCCATAATAACCGAACCAATCGCGTCGTCGTCGGCGGTTACCAGCCGGTTCTGCAATTCTTCGAGAAGCTGTTTTTTCTTTTCGTTTAGCTGTTGCAGCTCCTCTTTTGCCATTTCCTTAAGCTCCGGCTCAGTCGAGGCGCTATTGATTAGGTGCTCTGCCTGCTCGGCTTCTTCGGCGGCTTTTTTATATTCACGAAACTGGGTTACCAGCGACCTGAGCTTACCCTGCTCTTTCGACAGGGAAATTGATTTCGACGGGTCACAGGCGACGACGGGGTCTGAAAGCTGCTTTTGCAGTTCGTCGTAGTGAGCGTCTATTTCCGAAAGTTTCGTGATTAAAGTGGTATTATCCTGGCTCATAATTTTATTTGGTAATCAGGTGGTGCTAATAAACAGTCAGGGCTCCGTTCTTGCATTAAACGAACAAAAAAGGAGCCCTGATTGTAACTCGACTGTCGGCTACTTCCGATTCTGCTTCTTGAAGTAGTCCGTTCCGTACTTTTTCTGGAAGCGTTCGACGCGGCCTGCTGTATCGACGTATTTCTGCTTGCCTGTATAGAACGGGTGACAGGCCGAGCATATTTCAGCGTGTATTTCGCCGGCGGTGCTGCGGGTCTCGAAAGTATTGCCGCAGCCGCATCGCACCATAACCTTGTCATATTTCGGATGTATTTTTTCTTTCATATCACTTGTTCTCCTGAACTTACTATATCATCACCGGGATATAACAAACCAATAATTATACACCAGCGTAGGATTCTTATCAAGAGTTATACTTTGTAATTTTTAATATGTGCGTAAGACGCTTACTGCCCTTCGAAGGGCATATAAAAAGCCCATTTTTTCGGCTGAAATGAGTGTTTTCCTGCAAAAATAGAAAGCAGTGAAGCCCGACCGATTTATAAACGATGATTTCAGTGCGGGGCGGGCAGCGTAAACGCCGAAGGAAATACGAATTATGCGAATTAAATACGTGGTATCAACGATGGTTTTCTGGGGCAGACAGAACCGCCTGTCTTTGGAGCAGGAGTGCGAATTCCTCAAATCGATGGGCCGTCGCAACTGGCCCCGCTTGACAGCCGCTACGGAAGATATGCTCGTTTCAATGCGCTCACGCAATGATAATCCCTCGATTGAGCAATGGGCCGAGCAAATCGAGTGCGCAAAACTTCTAAAATCCAATATCGTCGCGGATTTACAGTCCCTGCGAATACAGGACAGGTTCGCCGATAACGGCGATTTTCTCAGCGAGGTCGTTTCAATGGCGGATAACGAGGGTGTAAAGCTGTGCGTGGAAACGGGCTCACTCGACGTGCTCAAGGACATCGGTGACAGATTCCATTCGATACGTTATTGTCTCGACACCGGTTTTGCCAGTAACGACGACGGGCACGGCTTCAGGGATTACGTTGACGCCTTGGCTGGGAGGACCGCTCATTTGCATCTCGCGGAAAGTTTTAACGGCTTCGATAGCCACAGGCCGCTGGGCTGCCGGTGCGGAATTCCCCGGCAGGACTGGGATTATCTGCTGAAGGCGCTGTCTAAAAATAAACACGACGTAATAGGCGCCTTCGAGATGACGCCCTGCACGCCGGCTGAAATGATACACAGGTCGAGCCATTTCCTTTTCGACGTCCTTAAATGGCCCAACCAGCCGAAAGAATCGGTGGATTCGGCTGGCTCACCACAGGTCAAAAAAATCAAGACCGTTTCAAAGTCGGAATAAAAAATTCATCCTGATTTTTGCTGAGTTCTGCGTTAAAATCATTCCCTATGCTGAAAATTCTGCTTGTCAATCCGCCGATATATGATTTCGCCGCGTTCGATTTCTGGGTCAAGCCCTACGGGCTTTTGAGCGTGGCGGGATTCCTGCGAGGCAAAGCCGATTTTACCCTGTTTGATTATCTCGACCGGCTGCATCCCTTTGTAGCACGGCCATCTTGGCCGTGCAAGCACGGGCTGAAAGCCCGTGCTACAAGCGACCAATGGGGACGGGGCAGGTTCTACTTTGAGAAAATTCCAAATCCTGACTGTTTGAAAGATATACCCCGTCATTTCAGGCGATTCGGCCTGCCGAGAAGCATTTTTCAGGAATTTTTGGCCGCTCCCCGCGAGGGCGGGACTGCGCACAAGCCCTTCGATTTTGTCTTCGTTAATACCGTAATGACGTATTGGTATCCCGGCGTTCGGGAGGTCATCGAGGATATTCGCCGATTTATGCCTGACGCCAAAATCGTCCTGGGCGGCAACTACGTAACACTTTGCCGAACCCACGCTGAAAAATTAGGCGCCGATTTATTGGTCGAAGGTAATAACCTTCAGCCGCTTTGGGATTTCATTGGGTTAGAGCCGGACTTGAATCAGCCGGGGCTTTGGGAGCTTTACGACAAACTGGACACAGGCGTTTTGAAGCTAAGCGATGGCTGCCCTTTCGAATGCACATATTGTCTTGTGCCGAAGGTTTATGGCAAGTTTCGCGCAAGGCCGCTTGAGAGGTCATTGGCGGAACTGGAACTATTGGCAAAACTGGGAGTAACCAACGTCGCGTTTTACGATGACGCCTTGCTTTTCAATGCCAAAGACGTTCTTGTGCCGTTTTTGAATGAGGTGACGAGAGTGTTTGATAACACTCGAGTCATTGCGAGCCACGATGGTGCTATCGTGGCGAAGCAATCTGCCCCAAAAGCGGGGGTCAATTTTCACAGTCCCAATGCGATAAACGCACGATTCGTAACAAAGGAAGTCGCCGACTTAATGGTGCGAGCGGGCTTCAAAACGTTTTATCTCGGCTTCGAAAGCGTCTCGCGCAAGTGGCAGGAGCAAACCGGCTCTAAGGTCTTTTCAGAAGAGCTGGCCGAAGCGGTTAATAATTTAAAGTCGGCTGGCGCGGAACCAAAAGAAATTACCGCTTACCAGATTTTAGGCCACCCCAAAACCGACATTGCTGACTTGGAAGAGTCGATGCGTTTTGTGAATAGTTTAGGCATAAGGGGAATGTTAGCCGATTTTTCCCCCGTCCCCGGCACGACCGACGGCGAGTATTGCCGAAAGTGGGTTGCTCTGGATGAGCCGCTGCTTCACAACAAGACCGCCTTCCCCATAATCCTGTGGGGCTTCGACCAAACCAACCGCCTCAAAGACCTGCAAAGGCAGTTAAATCGGGGCATCAGTCAGGGATAAGTCGGTCGCCCTTCGGGCTCCCTGCGTCCCAACTGCTGTAACAGTAGGCGGTGAATCCATCTTAAATTCTCCCGTTTTCTGTCTTGACAATGGGTAGGGGTATAGTTTACACTTACCACATAGGTATTTAAGAGACACAAGTTACGCATATTGCCTATATGCTCTTTTATCCGGCAATGATGAGAATACTGGCTTCAAGAAAAAGGTGTTAATATTTTAAGGAGACACAAAATGAAAAAGTTAGCAATGTTATTGTTTGCCTTGGCGCTGTGTGTACCGGCGGCTGATGCAGCTTCTATTAATATTGACCTTGGAACGGCGGGAAGCTTTGGGGCGCTGGCCGGCTCAGGCGTGACCAACTCAGTTAGCGGTACTATTATCAACGGTGATGTCGGCTCTCACCCGACGCCAGCGATAGTGGGATTACTGACCGCGGATGTCAACGGCATCTTGTACCCCGCGGCAGGCGCCGTGGTGGGACAGGCGAAACTGGACCTGGTGGCTGCTTACAATGCGGCAGCGGCTGCTCCAGAAGGTAACAACGTATCGGGGGTTGATTTAAGCGGAAGGACCCTTGACCCGAATATCTACGTCTTTAATACAACGGCAAGTTTCAGCTCAGGCAATCTAACCCTGAATGGCCATGGAGATTCCAGCTCGCAGTGGATCTTCAAGATCGGCACCGGTCTGACCACGGCCGCAGATTTCAACGTGTTGTTGATTAATGGCGCCGAGGCGAACAATGTGTTCTGGCAGGTCGGCACATCCGCAACCATTGGTATAAGAAACATCTTCACGGGAAGTATTCTCGCGATGGATAGCATCACGATCAATGGCACCGGCACTTTGAACGGAAGAGCGCTGGCCAGAAATGCTCACGTCACGTTCAGCACTGCCGAGACCGTAAACGTCCCGGATTTCGTCCCAAGCGAACCTACCATACTGGTATATAAGATGACTACGGCAATTAATCCTCGGATTGATTACAGTGATGCGAATGCGATCGAAGCCGATGTCTTGAAGCAAAATTTATCCGCTTATGTTGTGTTCGGCGTGGATAATGCCTATGTTGTGGATGCCGCAAGTGATGCAAATGGTCCAACAGTGATCCTTTTCGGTAAAGATGGCAGTAACAAATTCAAGATAACACTGGGTGGTAATGAGCCAAATTCCTTCGTGAGCATTGGGACATTCGGCAGGGAAGATTCTATTGTGCCGTTTGAGGTCACGAACATGAGGAAGGCCCCCCTTGCTACATCGGTGGAAATCGGATTTGGGAGTTCGGGTACAGCTACTGACTTCAGCATAGGGACCTCCCTATATGGGAAAAATACAACCGTCGACATTGGCCAGGCCGAAAAACGTTCGGTTGCGAAGAGCTTGAAAGGCCAGGTCAGGCTTGACTCCGAGGACCTGTCCATTGAAGGGTGGGGCGCCGCCACAGCAACGCTTGATTCAAAACTCACCAAAGACGCGAATAAGAACAGCCGGACCGTGGCAGAAACGGTGGCAAATATTCAAACAACAGTTTTGAATGGCTACACCACGGAGACAGAATTACCGTAATTTGAGTAATTGATCGTTACCCCGGGGCCGATTCTGTATTTCAGAATCGGCCTTTTTTTGTCAAGGAGAAACAAGATGCAGAGCGGAAACTGGAAGAATGTTCACGTCTGGTTTGAACGTCTTTCCCGATAATCCTGTTCGGCTTCGACGAAACCAACCGCCTTAAGGATTTGCAGCGGCAACTCAACCGCAGCATTGGTTAAGAACCGGTCTTAATCACCATTGCGTCGGTGTAATGTTTCAGGAGATAGTTTTTTTCGGGGCCGCCTAAGTGCTCCCAGGGCAAAATTTCATCGGTCGCGAACTGCTTTTGGGCTGCGGTATCGAGATTCAGGCCGAATTTCTCAAAGGCACTTTCCCAGATTTCGGGATTAAACGATTCACTCCACAAATCGAAACGGGCGCCGTTTCGCCAGGCGTGTTCGAGGACGTCGGCCATTCGCCTGTCGCCACGACCGATGGCGGATTCGAGAAGCGATTGCTCGATACCGTGAAATTTGAACGTTAAAAATTTTGCGCCGATACTTTTTTTTTCGTCGATGATGAGCCACTTTGCCTGCTCGAAATAGTCCCTCGGCTGTTGACCAAGCCAGCCGAAGGGGGTATGGGGTTTGGGGACAAGCCAGCTTACCGTGATATTGACTGAGGCGATTCTGCCATCGACTTCCTTGCGCAATCTTGCCAGCTTGTCCGCTAAATGCACGATTTGCTTGATATCTTCCTGTGTTTCGCCGGGCAGACCCGTCATAAAATACAGTTTCAATTTTTGCCAGCCCGCTTTGTAAGCCGACAAGACACCCGCAAACAGGTCCTCGTCTTTGATGGGCTTATTGATGATTTGGCGAAGGTGTTCCGTCGCCGCCTCGACGGCTATTGTCAGGCCGCTTTTACGAACTTCACTAACTAATTTCGGCAATAACTGCAATTGCTTATCGACCCGCAAGCTGGGAAGCGATAAGCCGACGTATTTGTTGGCGAAATAAGCGTGCAATTGCTCGATGAGTTTTTCGATATCGGGATAATCGGCTGTCGATAAACTCAATAAACTTACGGTATCGAAGCCGGTGGCGAGATAGGCGGCTTTGGCGTTTTCCACGATTTTTTCAACGCTGCGATAGCGAATCGGCCTTCGGCAAAAACTTGCCTGGCAGAACCTGCACCTGCCGGGGCATCCCCGCATAATCTCGACACTGACCCGCTCCTGCACTGCCTGCGCGAATGGCACGATTGGTTTAGCCGGCACCGGCGCATTATCGAAATCATCGACGACGGCGTTTGTAAATCTTGTCGGCAGCCCTTCCTCGATAGCAGCAAATGATTTAATTTTATCATCAGCATATTCGAATTTATAAAGCGAAGGCACATAAGCCCAGTCAAATTTTCTTGCGGCAGTTAACAATATGTCTTTTTTACTTGCGCCATTTTTTTTCAAATCAATAATCAGTTTCGCCAAATCGACTACCGCGTTTTCCGCCTCGCCGATTACAAACAGGTCAATAAAAGGCGACATCGGCTCGCAGCAGTTGGCCATACCGCCCCCCGCGATAATTATTGGGTCGGTTTCACTGCGGTCTGCGCTGCGCACGTTCAGGCCCGCCAAATCCAGCATATTCAGGACGTTGGTATAGCAAAGCTCATTTGTCAAACTGAAGCCGATTACGTCGAAACTGCATACAGCCGCTTTTGATTCGAGCGAAAAAAGGGGAATGTTCTTTTTTCTCAGTATGTCCTCCGCGTCAAGCCACGGTGCGAAAACCCGCTCCGCTGCGATGTTTTCAATTTTGTTGATAATATCGTAAATGACGGCCAGGCCCGTATAGCTCATCCCGACCTCGTATGTATCGGGGAAGCACAGGGCGACTTTGAGGTCGCAATTATGCAAATCTTTTTTGATTTGGTTGATTTCGCCGCCTATGTATCGGCTGGGTCTTCGCACAAAAGGCAGGAACTTCCGCTCAACCCTGTCAGTCAGTATTTTTGGTTCGCATCTGTTCACGTCCGCATTATAGCGTATAATCAGTAAACTGCGTATATTTTGATGGTTCGCTGAGGACATTATGGAAAACAGGAACAGGCAGATAGCGTTAAAATTCTTTTTCACGGCGTGTTTATTATCGGCCATTTATTTTTTTGTTGCGGAAAGCGTGATGCCGACGGTCGAGGTTGACGGCGGATACCGCCAGTCGATGGGGACTTTCGCCCGAATCGTCGCCGTAACCAGGAACCCTAAGCGTGCGAAGCGCTGCATCGAGGCCGGCTTCGATGAAATGAAGCGAATCGAGGATATGATGAGTTATTTCAAGCCGGGTTCCGAGCTAAGCAAAGTCAATCGTGAGGCGTTCGCCAAACCGGTCAAGGTCAGCCGGGAGCTATTCGAAATCCTGCAAACCAGCGTCGATTACAGCCGGCTTTCAAAAGGTGCATTCGATATTACAGTTGGTCCTTTAGTTGACCTGTGGCATAAGGCAGGCGAGGCAAATGCGATGCCCGATGAGAACGCGATTGCAACAGCAAAGTCGCGGGTCGGCTTCGAGAAACTGATTCTCGACGCCAATACGATGACAGTTCGGTTCGCCGTCGAGGGTATGCGTATCGATTTGGGCGGTATCGCCAAGGGTTACTCGGTTGATAAGGTGGTCGAGATTATGAAACGCAAAGGCGCCATCGGCGGTATGGTCGATTCGGGCGGCAATATACGCTGTTTCGGTAAGCCCGCACACAAGGACGCGTGGTTAGTCGGCGTGCAGGACCCTAACATAGCGGACAGCGTTCAGCGGACAGAAGATATTGAGCCGTTGATGATTTTGAAATTAGACGGGATGGCTGTTGCGACAAGCGGTGATTACAGGAGATTTGTAAAAGCAGGGGGTAAAAAGGTCAGTCATATCATTGATACCAATACCGCCACGGGCGCAAATAAGCTGGCAGGCGATACGATAATCGCCCCCACGGCAATCGAGGCAGACGCGCTTTCAACAGCCGTAAACGTCCTTGGCCCCGAAAAAGGCCTTGAGCTTGTTGAACACGTTCTCGACGTAGAGGCGATTTTGATTACCCCTGCCCCCGAATACAGGGTCATTAAATCGAAAGGCGCTGACGCGTATATACAGTAGCTTAATGCCAAGCTGTGTCTTGATAACGCTATTTACCAATACAGAAGCGGGAGAAGATGCGGTCGAGGACTTGCTCGTCGAGATTGTGTTGCTCAACAGCGTT
>JBELAA010000119.1:0-7002 GCA_049509315.1 Sedimentisphaerales bacterium
TAATATTGTCATCTTAATCTCCAAGATAAACAATATGACTAAACGTCTGGCCGTTCGGGAATACGCCCCTCGAATCGTAAATCACAAAAACAAACTTCAGCGCCTTCGGATAAGCGGGCCTGGGTTGAAGAGGGGTATTATCTGGATAATAAGAACCTGTTGCACCATCAGGCGGGAACCAGCCATTTCCCGGCCATGCCGAATTAAAATAGATGCCGATGGGATTGCGGTGCAAACTACTCGAACCATCAAAATCGGAATCGTTGGAAGTAGCAGGATTGCCGTCGGGGTCGAGTGCCGGCCACCAAAAATGTTCTCCGGCAGAAGTAATATAGTCCCATTGAATCGAAAAACTGCCAATCCCCTCTGTCATCAAATTATGAATCGAGTTGGCATTTGCGGTATTGATAATCGGGCGATTATCAAAACAGCTATATGCTAACCAGTTAACATCGGCGATATTCTGCATCTCTGACTGCCATTGTGATACAGAGTTGCTATCGTATTCATAATAATCATTATTCTGCCAAGTAAAAGTTGTAGTGAATTTAGAAAAATCATACCAGGCAGGAAATGTGACAGTATCCGCGGTAAAAATGTGCTGACGGCGGGCAAGAAGGCGGTTAATCGGGCGTAAACTATCCGGATTTTTGAAACTTTTATCCAGCGGGTCAATACTATGTGCCTGTCCGTAATAGATTCTCGCGACATTGCCGACGACGGTTTTGCTGTTAAAGGTCTGCGTTGACTGGAAATCACCGTCTGCGAAAAACATAATCTGGTCGAAGCGATTATTCATATCATAGGTTGGATTTGTGCCCTTGGCAAACCATATATACATCGGCGCGTCTTTTCGCAGTCCGCGGAAATCGCTGTCCAATTGTTCGGTTATGACGCGTAGTTTTCTCATAATTTCCGCCTGTGCCATCGCGGTGCGGTATGAGCCGATACTCCTCTGGAAAATCACACCCGAAAAACCAACCACCATAACCAAGATGCCGATTGCCACAACGATTTCGATTAAAGTAAAACCCCCACCACCAAGACGCCAAGACACCAAGATTTTTCTTTTAATTTTATTTGCCACAAAGACACCAAGACACCAATCTTTTCTTAAATCCGAAATCCGAAATCCTAAGTCCGAAACAATATCGAATATCGAATCTCGAATGTTCAAAACTGCTTGTTAAGTTATCTTTTTTCATTTATCTCAGCGTAATCTGTCCCGCCGCAACGGGACTCCGCTAAAAGCTTCGTGTAATCTGTGGTTAAAAGCGCATCACTTTCTGATATACCGCTATACAGGGATACCGCCCTCCGCCAACGGGAGGCGGAACTACCCAGACCTTGCCGGGCAAAACCCCGCCCTGCCAGTTTTTGTCCAAACGAATCGTATTTGGCAAAGTCGAATACCTCTCAAGAACACGATATACCTGGCCGTATGAATCATCCACAATCGTATAGCCATCATTGATAAAGGTCGTCTCATTTATTGAATCGACAACGAGGTCGTTTACAATAAGTTCGTCTAATCTGCTGCCGGGACCGACGGACATATAGACCGGAACCGGCCTTTGAAATGATGTTATGAGAGCGGGTGGGGCAATCGAACTTCTTACATAATAGTTTGTCCCCGACCCAATTTTTCTGCTGACAAAAACCGTTACCTGAACACTACAAGGGTCGAGCAGGTCAATCTTCCGGCAAATCGCCGACCACCAGTATTTTTTCAGATTGAGATTTACGCCATCGGAAGGATAAGCATACTCGTAAGAATATGAAGAAATCGGAGATACGGCTTCGAGCGGCGTCTGGCCGCCGGCAACCCAGTTAGCATCGTATAAGCCGTATAGTTTTATCGTTGCGAAAGCATCTTCGGCTGCAACAGCCGATATCGTCCTTTCCGAAGCAACCGTCGTCCAGTAAACGCCGGCAGGAAACACGCTGGCTATAAACAGCATCCCCAGCGCCAGCGTCCCCACCGCAATCAAAACCTCCATCAGCGAAAACGCGGGTCTCGATGCTCGATACTCGATGCTCGATGCTCGACGCTCAACGTTCAATGTTCTATGTTCGACGTTCATTTCTTTTCTTCTTTTTCCGTCATCTGTCTTCAGTCCTCTGTCATCCGTCATCCGACTACTACTCGACTATCGTCCCCATATAAGGATTCACATACACCGGCTTCAAGAATTTCAGATACCCGTCCCAACGATTGTTATAAGGAACCTGTTTCAGCTTCTTGGTTTCGTAAATGATAAAACTGTTACGGCTCTGCTCTTCTGTTGCACCATCATCCTGCAAAAACATACCTGCTGGAATAGTAGCTGTAAGTTGGCCCAAGGTATTAAAAGTATCATCGTAAAGAGTCCTGTACCGAGTTCGGACATTATGGATAACGAGCTTACCTGATGGTGAGAATATAATGGAAAAAGTGGTATTGTTGCTCAACTCCGAGTCGGTATCAATCGCGAAATTGTCGGCAACATTTGAATCCATCACACCAATTGAGTCAGGTAATTTGATGGGCTGAATTCCGTCAACTGCGCAAAATCCGTTGGCCAAGCCAGTAACGTCATGGTCGTAAATTATAAATATCATATATTGCGGAGCATTGAGGACGTTGACGGGGTCGTAGCGTTTCTGGAAGCGGATGCCTGCGTAACGCTGCTCTTTTATGGCAATGGACTTTGCCGAGGCCAGGGCCGCGTTGAGCATCGACTTTGCCCCGCTTGTGGACTCGAAGGAGTTATAGAGCACATTGGCCGCAGGCAGCGTCAGCCCCACCATTATCGCTACGATTCCGATTACCACCGCCATCTCCGTAAGCGTCATACCTTTCCGTCTGGCCACTAAGTCACTAAGACACCAAGTTTTTTTAATATAATTTCTTTGTGCCTTGGTGTCTTTGTGGCAAACAAATTGTTTACGTTTGAATGTCATTTGCCCTGCCTGTTGAAAATATCGTCGTTTGTCCCGAATTTCCTGTCCGCACCCGCAGACGTAATCACCGGAAACGTCTTTCTGGTAGCCGAGTCAGGCGGAAAAACGCTCTCGTCGTAATAGTCATAGTGAAGAGTCGTCCCCCACGGGTCAATGAATCTCATAAGTGGGACGATACTGCCGCCGATATTTATTGTCATCGAATTGCGGCTTTTATCCAAATTGGACACAAGCGTCTTATCAATTTTGTCAATGGTCGTCCGACAGTCAGGAACCTGGCTCAAAAATAAATATAACCCTTCACTGCCGGAATCGTTAATGTCGTGGTTTGCCGGAAGCGGAATCGGCGGTATGGCACCAAATTCATTTTCAAGGGTTGTTTTGAGTGTGTTTCTTAAATTATAAGGGTCGTCATTGCAATCAAGCGGGAAATTGAAGGGCTTATAGGCGGGATTTTTATACTCAAACCCGAAGTCGCGGAACTGCTCCAATGCGTTATCGAGCAGGGCAAGCTCATTTCGGCAAAGCCGTTCCCTGTTCTGGTCGTCGATGCGTTTAGTGATACCGACCACGAGCGAGACCAGAATGACGATAATCGCCACCGTCATTATTATCTCGATAAGGGTAAAACCGCATTTTACCGTGCCGGACTTCATCGACTCTTTCCCCACGCCGTCGAGGGCGTACTTAGAAGTTGAGAATATCGTCGCCTGTTCCGAAATTGTGGTCCGCCCCCGCGGAAATCAATATGTATGAATCTGGCCTATTCGGCCAATATGTATTTACGCCCAATGGTGGAACCTTCGAGTCAACAATTCTGTATGCAGGATTGCAGAAATACCCACCAGGAGGAGGAGGGGGAAGCGTCATAATCCTGTGTTGGTCAGTCGCGTTTGGCAGAATGTTAAGGCGAAGAATAGGAATATTATCAAAATAATTATAAATACTGTTCATTGCGGCAAGATATTGGGTTGGACAATTGAGTATCTTGGAATTTGTATTTGCCTTATAATAAAGAATAGGAGTTCCGGCATTAACAATCTTGCCGTAGGCATCTTTTATTTTCTTTACGCCGAAAACATCGCAGATAACATAATTTGGTAAGCTTCTGTCAAAATTATTGAAAAAAGGAGAGTAGTTATAACCGTAAAGGCCATCGTTTGCACCGACAGATCTTTCGCCAAGTCGAAATACAGGGGTCTTCGCAACCTCAAGATAAGGCCCTTTTCTTTCATGCAAATTCGGGTCGGTAGAGGCGTAAATCTGGTTGGTGCAAGCAGCGTCGCTACAGCCGTTTCGATACCAGGCGGTTTTTGGGTGAAACCCCATCAAGTCCCAGCCGAGAAGCGCCTCTGTTAATTTTTGTGCGCCGCAATAGACATTGCCGACGGTTTGGCCTATGCCTTCGAGCTGGTCTGAAGGCGGGTAATCGCCGTAATCCTGCCTGAAAGCATCGAGAGCCGTATCTATTGTCGCAAACTGCACCCTTTGTGCTGCCTCTTTGGCGGACCTGCGTATCTTTGCCAGTGAAGGCAGCAATAATCCTATCAATAGCGCGATTATTACTATGCTTGTCAAAAGCTCAACAATCGTAAACGCCTTTTGCTTATTCATTTTTTTATCCTTGTCCTAAGTCCGCATCCTTATTTCAAGTCCGCTCGCCTCGGCATAGCCGCAGGCGAAGCCGGGTGTCAGTCCGTGTTTCCGTCAGTGTGAGTCAGTGTCCTTACAAACCATACAGGCCGCCTGTTTTCGTCCACTGCCCAAAAAGAAGGGCTAAATCCTTAAAATCGACGAAGCCGTCGCCGTTGAGGTCTGACCGAACACAGGAGCCGCCCTGGCCTCGCCAGTTATTGCCGAATATCGCGAAATCGGCAAAATCAACGATGCCATCGTCGTTGAGGTCGCCGTCTAAAAACACAAAATTCGGCTCAGGGATAAATGCCTTGCCTCGTATATCAACCATCCAGGATTTCGCAAATTCAGCAAAATCCGCGAAGTTAACATCGTTGTCGTCGGTCAAATTCAGTCCGTTTGGGGTAAGCCAGTTGTCTGCGAAAACCTTAAGGTCATTTATGTCAACAACGCAATCGTGCGTCAAATCCGCAGGCAGATAGCCCGTGCTGCCGCAGGTTGTGCTCAAGCCAATTGAGTCCCATTGAGCAAAATAGGCGTACGAATGATAACTGCTGGTATCAGCTTTCAGCCGCAGCGTCAAAAAGTGCGGTCTGGAATCCTTGAACGTCTCATTTACATCTACCGCTATATGCCCCATAAATTGCCCGCTGGTATATGTAAGCCCGTCCGAATTCCAAATCTCGGTATTATCAATCAGGACGCTTGCCGTAACCGTGTCGGTATTCCAGTCGCCGTTGTCGGTGTAAAGATATATGTCGAAAACAATCTGCCTGGCGCTGGTCAGATACACCGACTGAGTTATTGTCGCTGAATCATCCTTCACAAAATCCGTATTCACAGCATACATAGTTAAAGAGAATCCTCCGTTCGTTGACCAGTCACTATAAACGTATTCGTAGAATTTCGACGAGTCATAATTGACGCTGCACCAGTATTTGGGTCTTGTGTTCTGCGTAATTAAACCTATATATCCGTCATTTTCGAAACTTCCGTTTTTCACAACGCTCGTCGTCGCGCCGCAAACGCCGACGCAAACGAGCGTTACCGCCGAAATTACAATCAACTGCCTTTTCATCTTTAACCTCTCCGAGTCAAGCCACAAAATTTCTTTGCCACCAAGACACTAAGGCACCAAGAATTTTTTTATATTTTTAACTTAGTGTCTTGGTGTCTTCGTGGCTGTCTTTATTCACCGAAATTGAATATATCATCGCCGGTCCCGTATTCGCCGTCGTATCCCGCCGACATCAAAACGAACGAATCCGCCCTGTTCGGCCACGGACTTGAACTCGGCATCTTTTTGTTGCTGATTTCCTTGTAAAATAACATTGGATTCGACATCCCTATCGACGAGCAAGGCATGAGATTAGCCATTGGTTGCCAACAGCTCGTATTCCAGGGAAGCGGAAGCGTAACGAAATTAAGATTATCACGAAGGTCATAAATACACGTGCTTGGATTTGTAACCGTGTCAGTAAGAAATGCAGAATAACCCATATTGTCCGCGGGGTGATGTGTTTTTGTCGGGTCTGCCTTGTAATAAAGTATCGGCATACCCATTTTTTTGCCGCTATTTATGTTCGTTACCTTGCTATAGACATCGCAAAGAACAAAAGCGTTGGGTTCGAAATTGCCGCCCGGACTAAAATTATAGGTAGAGGAAGTGATATCCGCGACACTCCATATATCTCTAATTTGAGTCGCATTTGCGTTTTCAAGCTGGAGATACGTCTTTCTTTTTTTGAGGTTTTCTTCATAACACCCTGCGGTTCCCCCACAATACGCAGTTGTGCCGTATGGCGGGTATGCCATACCGTCATGTGGCGCATCAGCACCCAAAATGCCGGGGAAACCATCTCTTGTGAACCGTGAATCCGGATTAAAGCCCCTGAGGTCCTGGCCCACCATTGCCTCGGCCAATTTCATCGCCCCGCAGTATGATGCACCACAGGGGTCCAACGCGCCAGAATCGGGGTAGCCGTCTAATTCGGCGCTAAACGCCTCGAGACCTGTGCCTATGGCGTGCAACTGCGCCCTTTCTTTAACGTCAATCGCGTATCGCCTCACCTTGTTCAGCGCGGGCACTAACATACTGATGAGAATGACTATGATGCTCATCACCGTCAGCAGCTCAACGATTGTAAAACCGGCCTTCCTGCCTTGCTTGTCCCTTGTCTTTTCCACGTTATTTCTCCTTTTTCCGTTCTGCGTTCTATGTTCTATGTTCTTTGTTCTGCCTTCTTTTTTTCTTCTTTACTTTTACATTCGACATTCGACATTGGACATTCATCTGTCCTCCGTCCTCTGGTTATCCCGCGACGTTCAGCGTCGTGATAATTTTAATCATCGGCAGGAATATCGACATAACGATTGTCAGCACTATGCCGCCTAAGGTGATAATCATAATCGGCTCAAGCAGAT
>JBELAA010000012.1:0-19270 GCA_049509315.1 Sedimentisphaerales bacterium
GCCAGCCCGAAATCCGCTAACAGCCGCCATTGCGTAATCGATTCCTTGCCCTTCCGATTGTCTATTACCATAAGCTCGGGATGTTTTTTACTATGGTTAATCGGGGCGTTTATTGTGCCAGACCAGTCAAGGACTGCTCCCTTAACAATCGCAAGATACGTTTTCCTGACTTTCCTCTGAAAAAACCAGTCGGCAAAGGCCCGCTGCGTCTCACGGTTACGCGCCAAAACCATCACCCCGCTTGTGTCCTTGTCCAAACGGTGAACCAGGCGTAATTTAGATGTAACCTCGACGCCAAGCTGCCCTTTAAATAAATCGGTAAGCTGGGGCATCCGCGACCGGTCTTTTGTAACCGATACCCCGGAGGGCTTGTTTATAACGATTATGTCGTCGTCCTGATAAATTATTTCAATTTTTGCCATTTTCATTTTAGTTTGCCTCGCCGGCTATAACTCCAGTCGAGTTGAAATGTTTTGGTTATTAGCCCTTTGTCTTTTTGCCATACAGTTATTTCTGTACTATCTTTGCCGCGAGATTCAAAAATGGCGAGTTCCAGATCGATACCGTATTTCAGCGATTTTCCGTTAATACTGACGATAACATCGTTCTTCTTAATCTGTGCCTTTTCTGCGGCGCTGTTTGGCTCGACAGAGACCACAAATAGACCTTCTTTGATGCCAATGCCTTCGTTGAGAATGGTGGCTGGCGTTAACGGCGTCGCTTTCAATCCCGTCTCGGGAAACTTGAAGTCCTCGACAAGTTTTCTTAAGTTAGTTTTGAGGACTTCGTTAATTATCTTGATAAGGTCCTGGCCATCGAGATAGTCATAATCTTTTGTTTTGGTGACAATTTTCTTGATGGCCTCCGGCCCAAAATCTTGTCGAATCAGAAGGAACAGGCCCAGTGCGGCGCTATAGTGGCGAAAGGTATCGTCTTGTCCCATATTCTGGTAATTGTGCCAGCTAAACAGTTCATCGCCTAAGTAGTCAAGAGATGAGAAGGGATCGATGAACTGAGTACAGGTCTGCTCATTTATGCAATTAATATCGCAGGAAATCCTGTTTTGTGCCAGCAGACCCGCGTAATTGGCCAGCCCTTCCCTAAACCATCTTGTATAATTCACCGCTTTATATCCCAGGCATTCCACATCCCCCAGCACGACCCCATTTGGTTTCCGCAGCATAAGCGACATTTCAGTTAATTCGTGTATTAATGAGTAAGGGTAAATTGGATTCTCTGAAATTATTGTTTTGCAGGATTCGTTGTCTGCTGTGACGAATAGCGGAACTATATATGTATTTGGGTCTTCTATGAATGTCATCTGGTAGCTGTCAGGAATGTTATTGAGACGCAGAAGATAGAGGTTTACAGTCGTAGATAACTCCAATGCGGTTGATTGCTCAATAAACGTTATTAGGTCATTGAGTTGATTAGCTATATAAAGGGACTGTTCTCTAAGTCCCGCCTGATAACAGGCATTCACGTCCCCGACTTTAACAGTTCCCTCAAAAGTATTTTGCCTTAGTTTTTCGCCTGTCAGCTCGTATTTACTGGTTCTGCTCCATCCCATGGTCGCCTTCTGCCCCGATGTGTATAAAGACGAGTAGAGCTGTTTTGAAATTTCTTCGTTGAGCGTTCTGCATCCTGCCAGTCCCGTCAGGCACAGCGCCCCAAAAGTAAACATTATCCATTTGCCCATTTTCCTTCTCCGGGATTTGTGTATCATAACCAAACAGATGCGTTCCTTGACGCTCGGTTTTGAGTAGCTTATAGTATTACAGGCAGATTGTCTAATACTGAAAGGAGCCGTCGTATCGCAATGAAGATACCGCCTGTAAAAGGAACCCGTGATTTTTACCCGGAGGATATGGCAATCCATAACTGGATTGTCGATGGCTGGAAACGCGCCTCAATCCGCAACGGCTTCGAGGAATACGACGGCCCCATATTCGAATACCTCCAGATGTATCAAATCAAAAGCGGCGAAGAAATCGTCGAGCAGCTTTTCTCATTCAAGGACCGAGGCGACAGAGACCTGGCCATCAGGCCCGAAATCACGCCGACGCTGGCCCGTATGGTCAACCAGAGAATCAACGCCTTGCCCAAACCGATTAAATGGTTTTCAGTGCCGCGATTGTGCAGAGCTGAACGCCCGCAGAAGGGTCGCCTGCGAGAGTTTTTCCAGTGGAATATCGATATCATCGGCGAGGACAGTGTGCTGGCAGACGCCGAAGTGATTTTCACGGCGGTTGATTATCTCCGCGAAATCGGCCTTGCCCCCAAAGACATAAAAGTCAAAATTTCCAGCCGAAAACTTTTGGCTGCGGTTATGAAAAAAATCGGCGTCCCCGATGAAAAGATAAATCCTCTTTACACGCTTCTCGATAAAAAATCCAAACTGCCGGCGGATGTGTTTTCAACAACACTTATAGAGCAGGTCGGCGACACCCTGTCGAAGCAAATCATCGCCTTTATGAACGCCCAGACAATCACTTCCATTGGCAATATTGTTAATCCCGAAGGGGATGACCAGCTTGCCTCGGCCATAAAAGAGCTTGAGGATTGTGCCTGCCGCCTGGGTCAGATGGGGATAAGCGATTATTGCATTTTTGACCCCGGCATCGTTCGCGGGCTTGCTTATTACACAGGCATCGTTTTTGAGATTCACGATATACAGGGAGACCTTCGTGCAATCTGCGGCGGGGGGCGGTTCGATAATCTGCTTCACGATTTCGGCGGACCAAAAATTTCCGCTACAGGTATGGGTATGGGCGACTGCGTTCTCGAAATACTGCTGCGTGAGAGAGACCTGTTAGACAAAAAAATCCCCGCCAGGACGCTCGATTACTACGTCCTGGCGCTAAGCGATGAGTTGCTCGATGAGGCAGTGAAGCTGACTGCACAGTTAAGGACGCTGGGTTTCAAATCGGCATTCACATACAAGGCCGGCGGTTTGTCGAAGCAGTTAAAACTCGCCTCTGAGCAGAACGCCAGGTTCTGTATAATCATCGGCGACGAATTCAAATCGGGCGATATAGTCGTTAAAGATATGTCAGCCGGCCAACAAAAAACCGTGCCTCTTAAAGTATTCCTTGTAAATCTTGAAAAGTTATGATGAAAGAATCCGCACCCAATGATTACGAAAAGGCGTTTGGAAACTGGCTGATTGAGAACCAGGTCGAATTTGTCTCGACGGCCGACCAGCATGCTCCCGTGTTCGAGCAATCCAGTATGAAAAGTTTCGATTTCCTTCTGTGCCCCCCATCCGGCAAAAAAATCATCGCCGAAGTCAAAGGCAGGCGTTTTAAGGGAGCGAAACTGGAGGGTCTGTCGCACCTCGAATGCTGGGTAACCACCGATGACGTTGACGGATTGTCCCTCTGGCAGAAGACGCTGGGGCCTGAATATGACGCGACATTCATATTCGCTTATAAAGTGCAAAATATCGACGTGGATTTCGACGGCAGGGAAATTTTCGAATTCGGCGACAACCACTATTTCTTTTTTGCCGTCCGGCTGGCCGACTACATCCGGTTTATGAAGCAGCGCAGTCCCAAATGGAAGACCGTAACCCTGCCGGCCGAAAAATTCCGCTCCTGCGCAAAACCTGTCCGGCAGCTATTTGCCTGAAGCGTCAATATTGTCGGCGGGATGGCTTTCGCCGTTTTCCGGATGTTCGGCATTCGGTTCTTCGCCGACGAAATCAAGCGCCGCGGAGTTTATGCAGTAACGAAGACCGGTCGGCTGAGGCCCATCCTCGAAAACATGTCCGAGATGCGCCCCGCAATTCCCGCAAACAACTTCCGTTCGCACAATCGAATGGCTTTTGTCGCTTCGTCTGCCGATGCTGTTGCTATCCGCAGGCGCCGTAAAACTCGGCCAGCCGGTGCCCGAATCGAACTTGTCATCCGATTTGAAAAGCACGTTTCCGCAGTTTACGCAAGTATATTTACCCCTGCCGTGAAAATTGTAATATTTACCGGTAAAGGGCGGCTCAGTGCCTTTGAGCTGCGTTACGAAATATTGTATCGTCGTCAGTTTCCTTCTCGGCGACGTTTCGGTTTTTATCGTTTGTTTGAGCATATTACTTTCGTTGCCTCCCTTCAATAAGCAAACTATTGGACATGCGGAATTACTCCCGCCTCCCCGCATTTGTGCCGTTACACCAATTAACCCCGCAGCGACAAAACCCGATGCGATAATCAATGGCCAAATCCGCTTGTTTTTATTTGCCATATTTCACCGAGCATCCGTATGGCTTTGTTTCTGCCGTAGTAATCGGCTTAGCCGCGGTCAGCTCATCGAGTGCCTTGTCAGCGTAGTTTACATACTTCTCGTTTTCGGGGATTTTGCCTATCGGTGCGTTGTCGAATGCCCCTTTGTAAGCAATGTTTCCCTTTGCATCGATGATAAAAATATGCGGCGTTGTCATTGCCCCGTATGCTCTGCCAACCGTCCCTGTGCTGTCATCGAGAATCGGGTGCTCGACCTTGAACTGGGCCGCAAATTCCTTGTTCTTCTCCGCCGCTTGATGGCCTGTGCTGTTTATCGCAAGCCACACGACGTTTTTGTCTTTGTATTTGGCTGCAAGGTCATTGTCGGCTGTCGTCTTTTCATAGTTGTATCGCGAGAACGGGCACTCGTAATTGAACCATTCGAGCACTACTATTTTGCCCGTGTAATCGGCTAACTTGACCTCTTTTCCATCGTAATTGACTAACGTGAAATCCGGCGCCTTCACCGGTTTCGCTTTTTCAGCCTTTTCCTCGGCGAACAGCATTGGCCCGGCTATCATCATTGATGCCAGCGCCCATACGCTTGTTATCGCTGGTAATCGCATAATTTACTCCTTTCAAACATATTCATAATTTTTTCCTTTATAACTCCTACGCTGCCAATGGGATTAAGTTTATAGCGACTTTGTCATAGACCCTGCCGGCTTCTGCCGGTAAAATTTGCCTGCAAGACAAGATGAGAATAATCGCCGGGACAAAACGAGGAATGAAACTTTTCAGCCCGCCGGGGCTTGAATCCAGGCCCATTATCGACAGGGTCAAGCAGTCGCTTTTTGACGTTTTGCAGAAATACGACCTGCCCGCGGGTAAAACCGTGGCCGACGTCTTTGCGGGGGTGGGTTCGCTTGGCCTTGAGGCGCTGAGCAGGGGAGCGGCATACGTTAGTTTCATCGAAACCGGCCCCAAAATCGTCCCCGTCCTTCAGCAGAATATCGAAAAAGCAGGTTTCGTTGAAAAATCGAAAATCATCCGCGTTGACGCCTTCAGAATGCGGTCGCCCATCGACGCCGAATACCCATTTTATGACCTGGTTTTCGTTGACCCGCCTTACGTCGATTCCGCCCAGACGCAAATTGGCTCACCCCTGGCGATGTTGCTGACCCGTTTGGCGGATTGCGTTTCACCCGCCGGCTGTGTTATTGTCCGAACACAGGACAGAACTACCTTGTCGCAATCTTACGGCTCGCTTAAAATTATCAAAAGACGCCAGTGGGGCACTATGGCGGTAACGATACTGAAAAAGGCACAAGACAAATGACTCATAAACAGGCGGCAATTCAAATAGTTAAGCAATTAAGGGTAGCGGGTTTTGAGGCGCTTCTGGCGGGGGGATGCGTCCGCGATATGCTCCTCAAAAGACGGCCCAATGATTACGACGTCGCCACTAACGCCAGGCCGCAGGAGGTATCCCGCCTGTTTCGCAGAACACTCAAGGTTGGTGCGAAATTCGGCGTTGTTGTTGTTCTCATTGATCAAATACAGATTGAAGTCGCCACGTTCAGGACCGAATCGGATTACGCCGATGGCCGACACCCCTCGAAAGTCAGCTTCGCAACCGCCCAACTCGATGCCGCCCGCAGGGACTTTACTATTAATGCGATGTTCTACGACCCCGTCGCAAAAAAAGTCATCGATTATTACGGCGGCCAGATAGACCTGAAAAACAGGATTATCAAAACCGTCGGCAACCCCGCAGAGCGTTTCAGCGAGGACTACCTGCGTATGCTGCGGGCCGTGCGTTTCTCAACGCAATTAGGTTTCGCAATCGACCCCCAAACCAAATCGGCTATATGTGCAGGCGCCCAAAATATCATAAAAATCAGCGGCGAGAGAATCGCAGCCGAACTTGAGGGTATCCTTGTCAGCCCCAATCGCGTAAAAGGATTGACGTTGTTGATTGAAACGGGATTAGCAGGCGTAATCTTCCCCGGCTTTGCTGATTCAGATGCCGAGTTTGCAGTTAATTTGCTAAACAATCTGCCTAAAGAAATTGATTTTGCGTTAGGCCTTACGGGCTTTTTCGCCGGCTTTCCCACGCAATTCGCGATTGAAAAATGCGAGCCGCTCAAGCTCAGCAGGAACCAGTATAAGCACATTACCTTCCTGTTAGACCACAGAGGGAAGCTGCTTGGTGATTTATCGCTGTCGGAATTGAAACTGCTTTTGTCTGAGCCGTATTTCGAGGACTTGTTCAACCTGCAAAAAGCTATTCAAAAAGCGAGTAATCAGGGTATTGGACCCTTAATCAAATTGCGCAAAAGAATCAATCAGTTAAAGGGCGTGGAACTCAAACCCAAACCCCTATTAACCGGCCACGACCTTATCGCCCTCGGCGCCGTCCCCGGCCCGACCCTTGGCCAACTGGCACACGAAATGTATATCGCGCAATTAGAAGGCAAACTCCACTCCCCCGGCCAGGCGAAACGGTGGGTAACACAGTGGCTCGAAGAGCATAAAAATCACGAAAATAGATAGCTATGGGAATTTTTTTTGGATAAGAAGAAAAGAACGGTGTCAAAAAACGACGCTTCAGCGGCGACGGCGGAAATCAGGCCGAAATGGTCGAATTCTCCCCTCATACCGGCAGTCGTCGTGGTTCTGCTCTTGCTGCCTTTTGCCGGCAAAGCGGTTCATATTGATGACCCCCTGTTTATCTGGTCGGCGCAGCAAATCCAAAAGCACCCTTTTAATTTTTACGGCTTTAACGTCAACTGGGATCGTAGAGAAATGCCGATATATGAAGTTACTAAAAATCCGCCTCTGGCCAGCTTCTACATCGCTGCGATAGGGTCTTTTTTCGGGTACAGGGAAATTACCCTGCACATCGGTTTCATCCTGCCCGCCGTCGCCGTTGCCGTGGGGACTTTTTATCTGTCGAGGTATTTTTGCTCCAGCGCTTTCGCAGCGGCTTTAATTGCCGTTTTGAATCCTGTGTTTCTCGTGTCTGCCACTACGCTTATGTGCGATGTAATGATGCTGGCGTTCTGGGTGTGGGCTTTATATTTCTGGATAGGCGGTATAGAGGCCGGAAAACAATGGTATTTACTGTTAGCAGCGGTTCTTACGATTTTTTGTGTGATGACAAAATATTTCGGTCTATCGTTAATTCCCCTGATGGCTGTTTATGCGATTTCGCGAAAACCTCGGTTTGGCAGGTGGATTGTTTACTGGCTGCTTCCCTTTGTCGCGATTATATTGTATCAGTGGTGGACTTTCTCACTTTACGGCAAAGGCCTGCTCAGTGACGCTCATTCTTATGCCTCTAAGGTTGACAGATGGGATTTTCAGATTGCTCTAAAAGCAATTCTCATATCACTGGCCTTTACAGGCGGCTGTTTTATATCAGTCCTTTTCTATAGTTGTCTGTCCTGGCACAGAAGAACATTACTTAAGAGTATAGTCCCGGCGGCGGTTCTTGTCAGTTTGCTTTATTTCTTTCCTCTTTCTCGGTATGCCGAAGTGCAAGGCGGAGGAAAATTTCGCAGCGACTTAATGGTTACAATGGGGCTGATGATTATCGGGGGCATCAGCCTGCTGGCTTTGGCAATAGACGAGCTGCGAAAGCACAGGGACCTGAAAACTCTGTTTATTTTTCTCTGGATTATCGGCACGTTTGTCTTCACCGGCTTTATAAACTGGACGATTAACGCCAGAAGTTTGCTTCCAATAGCGCCGGCGGCGGGCATTTTGATTGCCAGCCGCCTGGAACAAAGGGGAATATCCGGCTGGTTTAAACGGCTTGCCCCGCTTGTACCTGCCGGTTTGATTGCAGTCGCCGTTGCCTGGGCAGATTACTCGCATGCCAATTCTGCGCGGGCAGCCGTTGAGGTTGTCAGGAAGGCTGGTTTTGCTTCTGATAACACCTGGTTTGAGGGACACTGGGGATTTCAGTATTACATGGAACAGGCCGGTTTTAAGCCGCTTGATTTCAAGACGCCTAAAGTTTCAGTCGGAGATTTCCTTATAATTCCAAACAATAATACCGATATATTGACACCGCCTTTAAACATAGCTTCACCTAAAAAAGATTTCGAGTTTATTCCTTGCTCTTGGGTCGCTACAATGAACCCGGTTTGCGGAGCAGGTTTTTACAGTTGTTTATTTGGACCGGTTCCATTTATGTTTGGCAGGATTCCGCCGGAAATTTACCACGTGCTGGAAATAAAATCGACATGGAGAAAGCGGCCGCCGAAAGCCAATGATGGTCGCCCGATGTAGATTAAAGATTTAATTTCGCCGCGTCTTTTGCGAAGTAGGTGATGATTAAGTCTGCGCCGGCGCGTTTAATTGCGGTGAGAATTCCCATCATCGCGGCTTCCTTCTCGATATGACCCGCGGCTGCGGAATCGTGAACCATCATATATTCGCCTGAGACGTTATAAGCGGCTATCGGGCAATCGAATCGCTGACGGGCACGGTAAATAATATCCAGATATGGCAGGGCCGGCTTAACCATCACGATATCGGCGCCTTCCTCGATATCAAGTGCTATCTCGGCCATTGCCTGCCGGGCGTTGGCAGGGTCCATTTGATATGTTTTGCGGTCTGCCAGTCCCGTCGAGGCGTCGGGCGCCGATTCAGCCGCGTCCCGAAACGGCCCGTAAAAAGCAGACGCGAATTTCGCCGCGTATGACATAATCGCGACATCCGGAAAATCGTTTTTCTCAAGGCACTCCCTGAGCGCCTTTACACGGCCATCCATCATATCAGACGGCGCGACGATATCGGCTCCCGCCTGTGCGTGAGACAGGGCGACCTTAGCCAGCAGCTCGATTGTCGCGTCATTATCAATTGTGCTCTTGTGCTCTTGTGCACTTGTGCTCTTTTTTATTACGCCGCAGTGGCCTGTGTTTGTGTAAGCGCAAAGGCAGACGTCGGTAATGATTACCAGTTCGGGAACAGCATCCTTAATTTGCTTAATGGCCGATTGCACCGCGCCGTCCTCAACCCAGGCCTCCGAGCCGAGTTTGTCTTTCTTGTCAGGCAGGCCGAAAAGCAAAATCGCCGGTATCCCTAACGAAGCAACTTCCTGTGCTTCTTTTACAATCGTATCGGGTGAGAAGTGAAAGCAGTCGGCCATCGACTCGATTGGCTCTTTCAAATCCCTGCCTTTGCGGACAAACAGCGGGTAAACGAGATTATCAACCGTTACGGCTGTTTCGCGGGCCAAGCGTCTCATACCCTCGCTTTTCCGCAGCCGGCGCATTCTGTTATTTGGAAAGCCCATACCTGTCTCAATTCGCTGTTTATTATTTACTACTGTTTTGAACGTAACCTTATTATACCTTAATTTCAGCATCTGTCAGGTAGCAGGCCGGCTCAAGCAGCCAGTTTTTGTCGGCAGGGTCCGGGCCTAAAAACCGGTAATTGCCCCTGCACAAGGCGAACCACTTGCACCTCTTGCATCGCTTGTCGGCGAATTTGTCCTTATTTCGTAATCTCATCAGCACCGGGTTATTTTCATTTGTCCAGATTTGTTTGAAGCTCTTTTGTGTAACGTTACCTAATGAGTAATTTCGCCAGAACTGGTCGGCGAACACGTCACCGTTCCACGAGACGCAGGAAATTCCCTGGCCGATACGGTTGCCGCCGTTTGCAAGCAGCAGTCGTTTTGCGTCCTCGAAGCCGGCCCTGTGCTCCTTTTGCATTTTGACAATCATATATGGCCCGTCCGCGTGATTACCCACCGTCAGGACTTCCTCGGCAAGTTGCTTGCCGATAAACTCATCGGTCTTTTCGAGTATGGTGTCGATGACGCCTCTTGTTTGTGCCGGCTCAAGAACCTCGGTTTCGATTTCAGCGCCCCGGCCGCAGCGAACCAGATGATAAAAGCACAACCGCCTGATTCCCGTTTCGCGGGCGATATCGAAAATTGTGGAAACCTGCGATGCGTTCGATTTTGTTATTGTGAACCGAAGCCCCGTGCGAAGCCCCGCTTTTTGACAATTTTCAATACCCTTTAACGTTGCCTTGAACGCACCCTTGCTTTGGCGAAACCTGTCGTGAAAGGGTTCGGCGCCGTCCAGCGATATGCCGGCGTAGGCGAGGTTGGCGTCCTTAAGCTTTGCTGCGGTCGATTCGTCAATCAGCGTGCCGTTTGTCGAAATGACCGTCCGCAATTTGAGCCGTTTTGCCTCAGCCATTAATTCGAATAAATCGCCTCGCAATAACGGCTCACCCCCTGAAAACAAAACAACAGGTGTGTTTACTTCAATTACGTCGGCCAGCAGTTTTTTCGCCTCCTTTGTATCAAGCTCGGCGTCGCGCCTGCCCGCTTCGCCCGCCCGTCTCGACTCGGCGTCGAGCCGAGGTTGGACGAAGCGAGGCGAGCCCGCGTTAGAATTACTGTAACAGTGAAGGCATCGCAAATTACATCGCGGCGTGCAGTTATAAACCACAATCGGTCCCGTCGAGCCGGTATGCGCATACCTCAACTCATCCGACTGGCCCGCCAGCCCGCAATATAATTTTGAAATGTTTATCATTCAGATTTATCTCGCTTCTGCCTGCTCGATGGCAGTCAATAAGCCGTCTATTGTGTGCTCCGCCGGCTCGATATCGACCCGCACGCCAAGCTCGGTAAGCCGTTTTGTCGTAACAGGACCTATCGAGGCAATCTTCGCATTGCTGGATTTTACGAATTCGACGGGAACCTGTTCATAAAAACACGTCGCTGCAAATGGGCTTGCGAAAACAAGCCAGTTAACCCGTTTTTCCGCCAACATTTCGGACAAGTTCTTGAGGTCGCAAAGGTTTTTCTCCTGCGTATATACCGGCACGTTTTCGATAACAGCCCCCGCTTTTGCCAGCATACAGGGGAGCTCATCGCTTGCCAGTTTCGAGCGAAGTAAAAGCACCTTTCGGCCCCGCAGTTGGGCCGTCTCAATCAGTTCCCTCGCGAGGACTTTACTGGTAAACGTAGTCGGGACAAAATCGGCTCTTATACCGAATCTCGCTAATTCCCTCGCCGTCCCTCTCCCGATTGCGGCGATTCTTGCTGAACCGAATACCCGCCCGTCCTTATTCAGTTTCGCCAGGACGCCGAAAACCTGCTCTACCCCCGTCGCACTTGTAAAAATCACCCACTCATACGCCTTAATTTCACTAAGCGCCTTGAGAAAAGCGGTTGAGTCGGTAAGCGGTTTTAATTTTGTAACGGGCAATTCAATCGCCAGTCCCATTTTGTCCGCGATTTTGTCGGCTAATTCGGCGTTACCTTCTGCGTCGCGGGTAATCACAATCGTTTTGCCGAATAACGGCTGTTTAGCCAGCCACTCCAGCCGGCTGTCGCCTTTGGCCGTAGTGCCGATTACGATAATCGCCGGCGCCCCTATTTTTTCACTTTTGCAAACGCCCGCGATTGTCGCAAGCGTTGCCTTTGCGGTTCTTTGCGTGGGCTGCGTGGCGTCTGTAATTACTGCCGCGGGCGTGTCCGGCGACAAACCCCTGCTTGTAAGCTGGTCCACAATAAAATCGAAGTTTTCCATCGCCATATAAAAGCAGAGCGTGCCGCTAAAATTTGCCAGGTTTTCCCAATCAATGCTGCTTTGTTGCTTACCTTCCGCTTCGTGTCCTGTGATAAACGCGACTTGTGAGCTGAAATCACGGTCGGTTAGCGCAATGCCTGCGTATGCCGATGCCGCGATTGCCGCCGTAACCCCCGGCACGACCTCGAAATCGATGCCATTATCGGCGAGCCATTTCGCCTCCTCAGTTCCCCTTCCGAAAATATACGGGTCCCCGCCTTTCAGCCGGACGATTACCTTATGCTCGCCTGCCTTCTCGACCAGCAGCTTATTGATTTGCTGCTGCGTGAACGATTCACCGCCTGTTCGTTTGGGTGTAGCAATCAGCTCAGCGTCGGCTCTTGCGTATCGCAATAGCGCCGGGTTGGCTAATTTATCGTAAATGACACAATCGGCTTTCTTGAGCAGTTCGAGTCCGCGAAGGGTAATCAAGTCGCTCCTCCCCGGCCCCGCACCCACTAAATAAACCTTGCCTTTTTTCGCTCTCGTATTCATTATCAGGTAATTGTATTATATTGTCTTGTCGGTTAAAATCTACCCCGGACTTATTATGGAGGCACGATGGACAACCTGGTGTATATAGATATGTCGGTTGAGTTTGCGGGGTTGAAATTAACTAACCCGGTATGGACTGCTTCGGGCACGTGCGGCTACGCCGACGAGCTGAGCGATTTTATGGACATCAATCGCCTCGGCGGCTTTATCACAAAAAGCATCACGATAAAACCCCGCCTCGGCAACGACACCCCCCGGGTTGTCGAAACCGACAGCGGTATGCTCAACGCCATCGGCCTTGCCAACCTCGGCGTCGATGAATTTATCGCCCAGAAAATGCCTATACTGGAAAAATTGACCACTCCCGTTTTCGTAAACGTCGCGGGTGAAACAATCGATGATTATGTCGCCGTCACACAGCGCCTGTGCGAGTATAAGCAGATAGCCGGTTTCGAGCTGAATATAAGCTGTCCCAACGTCAAGCATGGCGGCATCACCTTCGGCATCGAACCCGACGTTATTAAAGAAATAACCACCGCGATAAAAGCCGCCTGCGGCCAAAAAATCTTAATGGTCAAACTCACGCCCAATGTAACTGACATATCAATAACGGCCAAAGCCGCCGTCGAGGGCGGCGCCGACGCCCTCAGCTTAATCAACACTTTTACCGCTATGGTTATTGATATCGAAACCCGTAAACCCGTTCTGGCAAATCGCACCGGCGGGCTTTCAGGCCCCGCGATAAAACCAATTGCTGTTTATATGGTCAATAAGGTCTATAACGAGGTTGCAAAAGGCGCTAATGTCCCCATTCTCGGTATGGGCGGCGTCAGGACCGCCTCGGACGCCATTGAGTTTATTCTTGCCGGCGCCTCGGCTGTCGCGCTTGGCACCGCTAATTTTATCGAGCCGGATACCGCGCTCAAAGTAATTGACGGCATAAAAAAATACTGCCAGGCACACCAGGTCAATGCCGTCAGGGATTTAATCGGAGCGCTCCAGTGATAAACAGGCGAACCATATCGGCCGGATTTGTAATCCTCGTCGCAATTGCCTGCGCACAGGGTAGCCAATGCGAAAAAGTGTTTTTAACAGGCAACGATTTTTCCGCCTGGCACGACGCCTCACAATGGTCAATGGCTGCCGACACTTACCTGCACCCGCGAAATGAAAACCTGCTCTCCTCAAGAGACGGCGCCGGCGTAATAATGAACGGCAGGGGGGTAAATGTCCCCTCGCTCGTAAGTAAACGCGAATTTGGCGATGTCCGCGCGCATATCGAATTTATGATTCCCAAAGCGTCCAACTCCGGCGTGTATTTTCAGGGCCGTTATGAGATACAGATTTTCGACAGCTACGGCGATACCAACGTCGCCTACCCCGGCAACGAATGCGGCGGCATATACCCCCGCTGGGACGAGACCCGCCTGGTCAAAACCTACGAAGGCCATTCCCCGAAAGTCAACGCCTCAAAACCCCCCGGCCAGTGGCAAACCTTCGATTGCGTGTTCAGAGCGCCCCGTTTCGATAATTCAGGCAAAAAAATCGCAAACGCCTGCTTTATAAAGGTCTTCCTCAACGGCGTCCTTATACATCAGAACGTCGAAGTCGCCGGCCCGACGCGTTCCAGTTACAAAGCCTACGAAAGCGCAGCCGGCCCCATCGTCCTGCAGGGAGACCACGGCCCCGTCGCCTTTCGCAATGTATGGGTCGTCCCCATTGACCTCGACAAAATGGGCCTGACAAACCCGTTTTTCGCTATGGATACCGGCACAATCGACGAAACCCACAAAACCGCCAAATCACAGGCCCAAATGCTCAAAGAATTGGGCTACGCAGGAATCGGATACTGGGAAAGAAATCCCGCGGGCGGGACCGCCGGCTTACAGGAAATGCTTACCGAGCTGGATAGCAGCTCCCTTAAGACGTTCTGCGAATACTTCACAATCAAGCTCGACGAGCCGAACGAAAAATATCCTGTGCTGATTGACGAAAGCATAAAGCTTCTGGAAAATAAAAATGCCGTTCTCCTGCTTGCGTTATCGAACGGAAAACTCCCTAAATCGTCCCGCGAGGGCGACGCTCAGGCAGTCGCCGTAATCTGCGAAATCGCCGATACCGCCCACAAAGCCGGCGTCCGCGTCGCACTTTACCCTCACTCGGACGCCTGGCTCGAGACAATCGATGACGCCATACGTCTGGCCGAAAAAGCCAACAGGCGAAACGTCGGCGTTACCTTTAACCTGTATCACTGGCTCAAAACCGCCGGCCCGTCACAGGCGGTACCGAGGGACTTACAGGAAACCATTAAAAAAGCGTCGCCGTTCCTGTTTGTCGTTACCATAAACGGCTCGACGGACGCCGGCTCAATCGAGACGTTAGACAAGGGCGCTTTTGACGTTTATAACCTTCTCAAAATCCTCAACCAGCAGGGCTACACCGGCCCCATTGGCCTTCAGGGCTACGGTCTCACCGGCGACGTCCGTGAAAACCTCAAACGCTCAATCGACGCCTGGCGCAACTTCTCACAACGCTTAGCCGCCGACCAGGCCGAAAACCTGTAAATCAATGTTTATTTACCCCCCAGTTCCACCAGGGGATCTTAAAAATTTCTTGTGTAAAAAGGCGGTAAATTTGGTAATATACAGTTATTGCCGACAGGGGGCGGTCGGCGTATTATATGAAAAGTTAGGATACCGGAGTGATGTAAAAGCGACTTATGAAGGGCGTGGTCACACTAAAACTCAAATTAACGATTCTACTTGTTTTATTATACGCCTCACCCGTTTTCAGCCAGTGCGACCCAAACTGGAAAACCGGCAACGGTCCGCAGGGGGTAAGTAATTACGTAACTTCCGTCATTAAATGGGACCCCGACGGCAATGGCCCGCAGTCCGAACAACTGGTAATAGGTGGTTATTTTACTTCAGTAACGGGGGTTCCGGCACACTGTGCCGCTATATGGGACGGCAATACCTGGAAGCCGATGGGAGGCGGACTTCCCAGTTACACAAGAACCTTTGCTGTTTACAATGGACAGCTATTCGCGGTAGGAAATTACGCAGGAGTTTACCGATGGAATGGCAGCAACTGGGAGCGATTGGACGGCAGCGATTTGTTTCTGGTTGATTCGATGACGGTTTATAATAACAAGTTGATTATCGGGGAAACCACTTCTCAGGGTTGCAATTTATACTCGTGGGACGGCAATGAATGGCAGCAGATGAGCAGCATGACATCAGGAACATATATTACTGCCCTGACGGTTTATAACGGCGAACTTATCGCCGGTGGAAGTTTTACTGACGCAGGAGGCGTAGATTGCAATCGGATTGCGCAATGGGACGGCTACAACTGGCATCCTATGGGAGACGGAACGAACGGGACAGTCAAAGCTTTCACGATTTACAATAATGAGCTGATTATAGGCGGCGGATTTACTTCCGCTGACGGGATGGACGTAAACAGAGTGGTCCGATGGAACGGCACAAATTATTACCCGATGGGTCAAGGACTCACAGGTAATCCGGGTTATTGGTGGACGCAAGATGTTCAGGCGCTTACGGTTTACAAAGATAAGCTGATTGTCGGCGGCGGTTTCTATAAGGCAGGCGACCTCGACGTCAACAAAATCGCCTCCTGGGACGGTAATTCCTGGCAGTCATTGGGAAGCGGCGCATCTGAAACTTTAATACGGGCCCTTGTAGAATATAACGGCGAATTGATTGTCGGCGGCGATTATTCAAAAGCCGGCGGTATAACCGTTAATGGATTAGGGCGTTGGGACGGCTCTCAGTGGCGGGCGTTTGGTAACGGCCTTGGCGGCAATGTTGGCAGCAACGACTCATACGAGCAAAGTTTAACAGTTTATAATAACGAATTGGTTGCTACTGGTGTTTTTACGACAGCCGGTGGTATCGACGTTAATGAAATTGCCCGATGGAATGGCGATAAGTGGCAGAAGTTGGGAAGCGGATTAGGCGGTTCAAGTTATCATCTCGGCTATGCCCTGACAGTTTACAACGGCGATTTAATTGCCGGAGGCCAGTTCACAAGAGCTGGCGATATTGACGCTAACAGCATTGCCCGGTGGGACGGCTCAAACTGGTACCCGTTAGGCACCGGTTTCGGAGTTGGAATATCAATGCCTAATAACCCGCAGGCATCAGTTAGGTCTTTGACTGTGTTCAACGGACAACTGATTGCTGGAGGCGATTTCAATCTTGCAGGAGGAGTTGACGCCAATGGAATAGCCGCATGGGATGGCTCTAACTGGCATGCGATTGGCGATGGTATCAAAATAAGCTGGCAAGGCGTCACGGCCTATTATGGGGTTCGGGCGCTTACGGTCTATAAAGGCGATTTAATTGCTGGCGGCGATTTTAACAACGCCGGCGGCATAGATGTCCACGGTATTATGCGGTGGGATGGACAAACCTGGCAGCCGATGGGTGGCGGGATTGCAGGCACACGTCCTTATGTCGCCGCTCTTATGGTTTATGACGGCAACCTGATTGTCGGTGGAAACTTCACAAAAGCCGGCGGTATTGGCGTTAATTATATCGCGAGCTGGGATGGAAATAGCTGGCAGCCGATGGGCAATGGATTTAATAGCACAGTTTACACATTGACGATATACGATGGTCAGCTGATTGCGGGCGGCAGTTTCGCAAGTCCTAAAGGAATTGCCAGATGGGACGGCAGCAGTTGGCAGCCGTTTGGAAGTGGAATGGAAGGGGTTACCGCCCTGACCAGTTTTCACGGCGATTTGATTGCAGGCGGCTGGTTCGCTGTGGCAGGCGGTATTCCTTCCGTTTATTGGGCAAGATGGGGTGTCCCCGAGCCGAAAAAAGGCGATTTGAATCATGATTGCTTTGTTGACTGGCTCGATTTGTATTGGCTCGTCGAGCGATGGCTTGACGATGATTGCCTTTATACCGGCTGGTGCTACGAGGCCGACCTGAATTACGACCTGAAAGTGGATTTTGAGGACTTTGCTGAAATGGCAACCAAATGGAATCCGCCCGTCGTCGGCGATTTCAGCCGCGACGGCAAAGTCGATATCAATGATTTGGCTATATTGGCCGGCTACTGGCTGCAAAATGTTCCGCAAGCTGATATTGCCCCTCCCGGCGGCGACAACGTTGTCAATTTCCTCGATTTTGCGGCTTTTGCTGCCAACTGGAACTGATTTTGGCCATGTAATCCTCGAAATTTTGGGCTTTTTTGTCCCCGAAATTTAGCCGGGGAAAGGAGAGGAATTTATCCGCCTGCGGCGGATTAACCTTGCCAAACAGGGGGGGAAATGTTAGTTTGACATTGACGGTTCCTTTTTTCTTATTTATAATATACCTTCGGCGTAGAGGATTAAAGGGTAGGTATGCAGGTTGCGATTTTAACAGGGCTGTTACAGGTGAGGGCACACCATTGCCTGCTTGGAGTGGCGGGAGACCTTGCATTTAACCCCGTCAAGCTTTTCTTTCTCGTCCTGTGGGTCTATCTTGGCCTGTATTTCGTCCAGCGGGTGGAATTCAGCATCGTCGTGCCTAAGGAACGCAAGCCCTTAATCAATATCCTGACCCTTATTTTGGGCCCGATTCCCCTGCTCTGGATACTCATAGCCGACATCCTCAAAGCCCCGGCAGGCCAGCAGATTAGCTTCCTCGATGCCCTCAAAGAGCGGTTCTTAGCCGTCAGCGACAGGATTAAGTCGTTCGATATCGTAAGCGGCAAAAAAGAAAGCCGAATCAAGCTGCTGGACTCCGCAGGAAGAGAGCTTACCCAGCTATACGGCCACGGTAAAATGCGCCGACAGGACAGCCACATCCTTAACCTCACCGAAGATATCGTTATCACCGCCCTCAACGACCGCGCAAGCGATATTCTCATCGACCCAAAATCCGATTCTGTTTACACCCTGCGATTCAGGGTTGATGGCGTTCTGCGCGAAGTCGATAAGCTCGAAGCCGACACCTGCCTGGCCGTGATAAACAGTATAAAAGCCGTTTCAAATATGGATATCGCCGAAAGACGCAGGCCGCAGGATGGCGCCTTTGTCGCCAAAACCGAGGACGGAAGCGTCTCGTTTCGCGTCGCAAGCGCAGGCGTTCTCAACGGCGAAAAACTGTCAATCAGGGTTCTCAAGCAGGACGCCAGCGTTTACACCGTCGAAAGTATCGGCCTGAGCGAAAAACAGCGCAATACCATCGAATCGGCCATCGGCAAGCCAAACGGTATGATTCTGATGTGCGGCCCAACAGGCAGCGGCAAAACCACCACACTTTACGCCATACTCAATAAAATCGATTTCTACACCCGCAACGTTATCACCGTCGAGGACCCCATCGAATACGTCCTGCCCAATACAAGCCAGATTGAGGTCAACGCCAAGGCGGGTATCACCTTCGCAAAGTCGCTCCGCAGCATCCTCCGCCAGGACCCCGACGTCATTGTCGTGGGCGAAATTCGCGACGAGGAGACCGCCGTGATTGCCCTTCAGGCGGCGCAAACCGGCCACCTCGTTCTTGCCACGATTCACAGTAATTCCACTGCCTCGGCGATGATTCGCCTGCTCGATTTAGGCGTTACACCTTTAATGATAGCGACGGGCCTTAACCTGATTGTCTCGCAGCGTCTTGTCCGCCGGCTTTGCACCTATTGCAAAACCCCCGCCAAGCTCACCTCAGCGCAAATAAGGGATTTCGAGAAAAAGAAAATCAATTACGCCAGCATCTACGAATCGGTCGGCTGCGACCATTGTTACGGAACCGGCTATTACGGCAGGGTCGGCATCTACGACCTGCTCACCCTCGATGACAACCTCAAGGCCGGCATCACCAATAACAAGCTGCCCGTCGAGGATTTGAGAAAAGACGGCGACCAGCGCGGCAGGTCAAATCTCCAGAAACAGGGTCTGCTCAGGGTCGTTACAGGTGTTACGAGTTTGGAAGAAAT